>JAIEEY010000228.1 GCA_029067205.1 Lachnospiraceae bacterium | reverse complement strand
TGATCGCCCCCTCATGATCTGTGAAGATCTCGAGCGGATCCGACTCCCTTATCCTTAATGTTCTTCTTATTTCTTTTGGTATGACAACGCGTCCCAAATCGTCAATCCTACGCACTATTCCCGTAGCCTTCACCGATATTTCCTCCATTCCTAGTATGGAACCTTTAGTTCTTTACGGTTCCTGATTATTAGCAAGTTCAAATAGCTTAACTGTATTGCTAGTATTTGTATATAATGGATTTTTATGCATGGGAACAGAATGGTTTCCTTTTATCCCAAATGAAGGAAGTTGATCAGCAGCAGCCATGCGACCCCATAATATGTGACCACACCAATCAAGTCATTTACGGTGGTGATCAGTGGACCAGACGCCACTGCCGGATCAATATTTATTTTTTTAAAAAACATCGGAACAGAGGTGCCCACGATACTTGAGATTGTCATTGCCATCAGGAGTGCGATCCCTGCACAGAGCGATATTGCAAAGGCATATTGCGGGGACTTATCCTTGAGCAGGCACAGATAGCCGCCTATAAATGCAAAGGATAAAATTCCCAGTATCAGTCCATTGGAGAATCCGATCCGCATTTCCCGGAAAATCATACCGATTTTTTGTTTTGTTTCAAGATTTTCATCCATCAGAAGCCGGATTGTAACAGCAAGTGACTGTGTTCCCACATTTCCTGACATGCCAAGTATCACCGACTGGAAGCTTACGATAATGGCAAGCTGTGCGATAACTCCCTCAAACAGGCTTGTCACGGTTGAAACACACATACTGAGCCCCAGAAGTACGATCAGCCATGGCAGGCGCTTTTTGATACTTTCACCAAGAGATTCCTCGAACTCTGCCTCTTCAGTCATACCGGCGAGCTTTGCATAATCGTCTCCCATTTCGTCGTCGACAACTTCAACAATATCTTGTGCCGTGATGACACCGATCAGCTCATTTTTATCGTTCAATACAGGAATGGAATCCTCGGCGTAATCCTTCAGGCGTTCGATACAGTCTGATATCGTCTCGTGGTCGCGCACATAGGGGAAAGACTGCGTGATCAGGTTTTCCAGATTCATGTAATTTCTCGCCACGATCAAATCCTTCAAATCAATGGCACCATAAAAAGTACCATCGTCATCCTCCACAAACAGTGTTGAGATATTGTCATTGTCCTCCGCCTGAGCGATCAGGGAACGCATTGCCTGTTTGATAGTAAGGCTTTTTCCGATCTCTATAAAATTTGTGGTCATCTTACTGCCGATCTCATTCTCCTCATAGGAACAGATCAGCTTGATGTCCTCCTTTGACTCCTCGTCAATCAGCTCGATTAACTGCTTTCTGGTCTCCTCGTCAACCTCCTCGAGAACATCTACGGCGTCGTCCGCATCCATGTTCTCAATGATGTCCGCAGCCCGTTCCAGCTCCAGTTCTCCGAGATATTTTCCGGGATCGTCGAGATAGGCAAAAATCTCCGATACACGCTCATCTCCAAGAATGTGATAGAGTACCTTTCTCTCGTTTTCATTCAGTTCATCCAGTGCATTTGAGATATCATTGTCGTGATAATTGGTCAGTTCCTCTCCGAGCGCATCCCTGCTTGCGCCACTTCTGATCAGTTCGACTAACTCTTTGATATAGTCTGGTTCATTTAAAACTTCATTTTCCAAAATACCATCGCCCTTCTATTATAGATTGTATACCATTTTTATGTGGGCGAATCCAGACTCAGCGCAGAGATAAGTTTTTGTGCACATGCAATCAAACAGGAGATGCTTTTCCCCTGTGCAGAAAAACACTGAATGCAGTGTATTCACCCATATTATGTTGTCCGCTGCCGTCACAACTGTCCATGCAACAATACACTCCCTTTCAGTGTTCTTAGGATCCGTCACAAAATAACATTTCATTTAACAAGTCAAAATTGAAAGTTATTTCATGACAGCTCATTAGGAACTGTTCGAATGTTATTTCCGAACAGTTCCTTAATATTGTTTTATTGATTCCTTCCTTATTCTATGCTGATTTGCAGATATTGTCAAGAGTTTGACAATGCTTGTTTTTTGGTCACTATTTATTTAGAAAATGCATATGATAATCATAAAAAGCGAGGAACTCAAAATATGGATTATTATAGTGCGTTTCCTTTTTATATGGGGTATCAGGGTTACGGACAGTGGGCGCAGCCCGGAATCGTGCCAGAGGACAGGATATTGGAGGACCTTGAATATCTGCAGCAGATGTACCCTACATATGCCAGAAAATACCAGAGTACCATAAGCAGTGTTGTCGATAAGATGGATTATGAAGGGAGCTTTATCTACGATCAGTATCCCGACAAGCTGACGATCCGGCGCATGGTAGAGAGTGTTATGGCGATTATCAGGACAAATGAGGAGTCTGTGAATATGATGAACACAGATGGGCAGAATCACAGCATAATGCCGGAAGCAGAGAATCCTATGCAGAACACGTCGGCGCAGAATGTAACGGAAAGTAATATGACAGACAAGGCGCTTACAGAACAGGCTCCATGGCACGAGAAGGAACCATGGATCAGGGAGCTTGTCACTGTTTTGATGTACTATGAGATACTAACACGCAGAAGAAAGAAAAATAAATTTAACCGGTATTATCAGTTTTGATTAAAAAAGTATGAACAGCATTGACTTATCGGTGAATATGAGGTTATAATAATAGCATCGTGCAGCCGGGGCGTTAGCGGTGTCTTGTACCCACAATCCGCTATAGTGGGGGTGATAAGCGACGGAGGGTCTGCGTTTGTGCAGCTGCCCTTTATAAGTGGCGTTGAAGTTTGGGTCTCACGCAATGTGTGCCGTTGAACCGTGTCAGGACAGGAATGTAGCAGCACTAAGGCGGATTTCATATGTGCCGTGAGGGTGCCTGGCGGAGTTAACTGTAAAGGTAACGTGTATGGGCATAGGATTCGAAGTCGTTTGCACGATAAAATATTTTGGACCGCCTCAGAGTGCGGTGCATAAACAGGAAAAAGATTGGGAAACTAATGAAGAAGAATAGCAACATTGGTTGGAACCTTTGTTACCAAGGTGCCAAAATATGCGAAAAGGGAGACATTATGAAAAGAAAAAGTGTGAAAAATAAGGGAATTGCTTTATTGCTGGTAATGGCAATGGCAGCTGCTTCCATGACAGGGTGTGGTGGAAAGGAAGCGTCAAAGGAACCTGCAAAAGAGATTGATTTTGCAGATATTACAGGAAATAGTAATTCGAATAATAGCGATAATGCGACGCCAGAGACTCCGGATGTGCAGGAGCCCGCTACAGAGCAGGCGCCCGTGGAAGAGTCACGTGAAGGTATGTACCGCAGTGAGATTACGAACGAGTGGATCGATGAGAGCTTGAAGAATCAGCGTCCGATTGCGGTTATGGTGGACAATGAGAAGACAGCACTCCCGCATTATGGTCTCACCGAGGCGGATGTGGTGTATGAGATTATGAATAGTACTGCAAATGGCAGAATTACGCGTTTTATGGCGATTGTTAAGGATTGGGGAAAGATTGAACAGTTTGGCAGCATCCGAAGCACGAGATCGACCAATATCATGCTCGCGGCAGAGTGGAATGCCGTACTCTGTCATGACGGGGGTCCGTTTTATGTTGATGAATGGCTTGCGAGAAAATACTCTGCGAATTTCAGCGGTGGATTTTCTCGTGTGGACAATGGTAAGAAGAGAGAGTTTACAGAGTATATCTGCGCAGGGGATCTTGAAAAGAAGTTTTCGGGCTCGAAGTATTCTACAGAGTACAATGACTACTATCCGGGACAGCACTATTTCTTTTCTGATTCGGAGATTGATCTGTCTACTATGGGAGATGCAAGGACCTGTACCGAGATTGAACTTCCGTTCCCACATAATAGCTCAAGGCTTCAGTACAATGAGTCAACAGGTACGTATGACTACTATGAATATGGTCAGGCACATACAGATCCACAACATGGAAATGCACAGCTTACGTTCAAGAATCTGCTGATTCAGAATACGACGTTTAAGCAGCTTGACGAAAACGGATATCTCATTTACAATGCAATTGACTCCGGACGTGATGCATATTTTATTACGAATGGCAAGGCGATCGAGGTGACGTGGATTAAGGCGGGTGAGAGTGATAAGACGATCTATCTTAACAAGCAGACTGGTGAGGAAATTGAGCTGAACACGGGAAAGACCTATGTGGCGCTTGTACCATCAGATTCATGGAGTAGTGTAGTTATCAAATAAATCAGCGAGGCGTATGCATATGTATACGCCTTTTTAAGTCTTTATACTATAGTGAACGACATTATTTCTTGTACTTAACCATTTAGAAGACGTATAGTCTATGATATTTATTGAATATTCAAGCACAAAAAGAAATGTCGTTTACAATAATTCTGAATTTCGAAAAGTTTCGTTATAATAGCCAAAAAACTAAAACGAAATTTTACGAAAATTCCAATAGCTTTTTTTATCATGAGCGAATATAATATAACCATCAATAGAGTTTTTCAAATACATGAAAATCGAATGGAGGTTAACAATTATGTGGAAGAAGCGGCAGATTGCTGGTTTTTTGGCACTGCTCATGGTGTTTATGACAGTAGTGTCAGTTTTTACCCCGGGCATGACGGCCAAAGCGGCAGGAACGACACTGATCGTTCATTACGGCGGAAGAGCCGATGACAGCTATGACGGATGGAACCTGTGGATATGGGAAGAAGGACGGGAAGGACAGCAGGTTGACTTTACGGACGAGGATGACTTCGGTAAAGTAGCTGTATACCAGACAAACCGTAAGCCAGCCAGCATTGGTTTTATCGTGCGGTTGAACCAGTGGGAGGATAAGGACATGGGAGATGACAGATATGTCACCATGGATGGGGAAACTGTGGAAATCTGGGTCACAAGCGGGGAGGCAGAGTTTGCCACGGAAGCACCCGCAGGGGCAGCAGAGTATGATATTGCGGCTCTTGAGGAGGCAAGGCTGAATATATATAACGAGGACGGAGCGACAAAGTTAAATGTCCACTATTATAATTTTGACCAGAAGTACAATGCTGGCAATATGGAAGTGTATGCATGGGCTGGTAACGATGTCGGGGGCAGCTATCCGATGTCGGAGACAGATGATTTCGGCGCATTTTTCAAAGTCGGTTTACTGCCGAAAGACGGCGTGACAACAGCCGGTGTGCGTGTGATACAAGATGGAAATGTGGACGCTGCACTTGACTATGAGATTGACCTGACAACGGCGTCGAATGATGCAATTGATGTATACATAGTGGAAGGAAATCCTATATTGTGGTATACTATGGAGGAAGTGATCTATAACCCTGTAATTGCTGAGGCATACTTCTCGGAGTCGTCGAGCAAGGAAATCTCTGCGACACTTTCTCGTGCTCCAAAGAGTATGAGTTCTTTGGCGACGCAGCTAAAAGTCACTGACGGAGACGGTGTGGAATACGCTGTAGCTTCAGCAGACAGTGAGGATGGCAGAACGATTCTGCTGACAATGGAGGAGGAATTGGAATTGTCAAAGACATATGACATATCAATGGATGGATACGAGGGAACAACGGTATCAATGAATAAGATTATCGGTTCTAGTTATTTTGATGATGCTCTTACGTATGATGGCGATGATCTGGGGGCTGCTTACACAAAGGAAAAGACAGGGTTTAAGGTGTGGGCGCCTACGGCATCGGAGGTTTCGCTGAATTTATATGAGCAGGGAGACGGAGATAATCTCATAGAGACAATTTCTATGACACTGGGTGATAAGGGTGTATGGTCCTGTGAAAAACAGGGTGATCTGAATGGAGTATACTATACTTATTCCATCAAAATCGGTAATAAGACAAATGAGGCAGTGGACCTGTATGCAAGGACAACCGGTGTAAACGGCAACAGGGGCATGGTTGTGGATTTGAGCGCTACCAACCCAGAGGGATTTGAAAATGATACGAGACCTGCATTTGTCAATCCTACAGATGCGGTGATCTATGAGCTTCATGTGAGAGATTTGTCATCAGACGAGTCATCTGGAATCAGCAACACAGGAAAATTTCTGGGTTTGACAGAGAGAGGGACAACCAATGCTGACGGGCTTGCAACGGGTATTGATCACATCAAGGATCTGGGTGTGACACATGTGCAGATTCTTCCGAGCTATGATTATGCTACTGTAGATGAGACAAAGCTTGACACACCACAGTTTAACTGGGGTTATGACCCGAAGAACTATAACGTGCCAGAAGGCTCTTACAGCACAGATCCTTACCATGGGGAAGTGCGCATCAACGAGATGAAACAGATGATACAGGCGCTTCACGAGAACGGAATCCGCGTGAATATGGATGTTGTATACAACCATACTTTTAATATAGAGGATTCCAATTTTCAGAAGACGGTGCCTGACTATTATTACAGAAAAGTAGGGGAGAGCTTTTCCAATGCATCAGGCTGCGGAAATGAGACTGCCTCCGACCATGCGATGATGCGCAAATATATCGTCGATTCCGTTGTTTACTGGGCTACCGAGTATCACATTGATGGGTTCCGCTTTGACCTGATGGCAGTGCATGATATCGAGACGATGAATGCAGTCAGGGCAGCACTTGATGAGGTTGATCCTTCAATCATGGTCTACGGTGAGGGCTGGACTGCTGGAGATGCTGCAATTCCTTCCTCGCAGCAGGCTTTGAAGGCAAATATGTCAAAGATTGACAGAGTTGGTGCTTTCAGCGATGACATCAGGGACGCAATCAAGGGCAGTGTGTTTGATGCACAAGATAAGGGATTTATCAGTGGCAAGGATGGAATGGAGGAAAGTATTAAGTTCAGCATCGTTGCTGCGACACCGCATCAGCAAGTGTTGACTTCAAAGAATGACAAGGGCAGTAGGAGCTGGGCGGAACAGCCGGGGCAGAGTATTAACTATATTTCGTGCCACGACAACTTGACATTCTGGGATAAGCTTGCCATATCGAATGCGGACGACAGTGAAGAGACAAGGATTAAGATGAACAAGCTCGGCAGTGCGATCATCCTGACTTCACAGGGTGTACCGTTCTTCCAGGCTGGTGAGGAAATGCTGAGAAGCAAACCTTCAGCAACAGTAGAGGGCGGTTTTGATGAGAACAGCTACACATCGCCGGATTCGACAAACAGTATCAAGTGGTCAAACAAGGCAAATGTGATGGATACCTATGAGTACTATAAGGGGCTGATCGCATTCCGCAAAGCGCACAGTGCACTTCGTATGACGACGAAGGCGGATATACAGAGCAATCTTGTTTTCATGAGTGGATTGGATCCGAATGTAGTGGGATACACTATTGCAAACAACGCAAATGGTGACACAGCTGAGAAGATTACAGTGATTTTCAATGGAAACGAGAATGCGGTCGATGTGGCGCTCCCAGCAGGTACTTGGGAAATCTGTGTCAATGACAAGGCAGCAGGAACAGCATCTGTAGGTACTGCGGAGGGAACTGTGTCTGTAGCAGGTATTTCTGCGATGGTTCTTGTACAGGGAGACAATACGATCGTAAAGGCGGAGACGAAGACAGACAATGAAACTGACACAAGTGTCAGTTCAGAGAGCACAGAAAATACAGAAACCGCAGAAAAATCATCAGGAAATACACCGTTGATCGCAGGTGGCATCATCGTTGCATTGGCGGCAGTAGTGGCAGGTGTTTTGATCAAAAAGCGCAAAAAGTAAGATAATGTTTGATAATGTAAGGGTTGACACTGATTGGTGTCAGCCCTTAAAAAGTAATTCGCTTTAATGATTTTGATATAGGAACGATAAAAGGAATAAGAATATGGAGGACAAACGATAAGATGGCAGTAAATTTTTATGAGGAAGTGGACGACGCATTATTGAGGTTTGCAGTGATTATAGCTAAGACTGAGGGAAACTATGTATTTTGCAAGCACAAGTTGAGAGATACGCTGGAAGTTCCAGGTGGACACAGGGAGCTGGGAGAGGCGATTTTGGACACGGCGAAGAGGGAATTGTATGAGGAGACTGGGGCAATTGACTTTGATATTGTGCCGATCTGCGTCTATTCTGTGTTAGAGAAGGATAATTTTGACGGACAGGAATCCTTTGGAATGTTGTATTATGCAGAGATTAGGGAGTTTGAACAGGAGCTTCACAGCGAGATAGAGAAGATCACTATTACAGATGAAATGCCGGCAAACTGGACATATCCCAATATTCAGCCTAAGCTGATGGAGGAGGCATGGAGAAGGGGAGTCTGCAGTAAATAATTTGCAAGTCTTACCGCTTTTCCTCTGCTTTCTCCAGTGTAAAGATAAATTCCGTTCCGACACCCTCTGTGCTGATCACATTGATATTCTCATTGTGGGACTGGATGATCTCCTTGGTGATGGAGAGTCCGAGACCAGTTCCCCTTTTATCTTTGCCGCGCGAGAGATCTGTCTTGTAGAAGCGGTTCCAGATCAGCCGAATACTATCCTTGGGAATACCGATGCCGTTATCCTTTACGGATACCAGCAGCTTATTTGATTTTTCCACTGTTTCGATTTTAATCGAAGAGTTTTTGTGGCTGAATTTGATGGCATTGTCCACCAGGTTGTAGAGCACTTGCTGGATTTTGACCATATCGGCATTTACATACATTTGGTCTCCGGTGAGAACCAGTTCGATGGAGATCAGCTTTTCACGGCAGGTTCCCTCAAAAGACATTGCCGTGTTTTTGATCACCTGATTGATGTCGAAATTGCTCTTGTCAAGAATCATGCCTTTGTTAGTCAGATTGTTGAGCGTGAGCAGGGAGTTGGTCAGCTTTGTAAGGCGGTCGGTCTCATTTAAGACAACACGGATATATTTCTCATGCATTTCGGGAGGAATCGTGCCATCGAGCATTGCTTCAAGATATCCGCGCATGGAGGTGAGCGGGGAACGGAAATCGTGCGAGATATTTGCCACGAGGCGTTTCTGATTGTCCTCGCTCTTTGCGACTTCGCTTGCCATATAGGCGATGGAGGCGGCAAGATAGCCAATCTCGTCTTCACTGTCAATCTGAAATTCATACCTGAAATTACCGATGGCGTACTGTTCAGTCGCATGCGTGATCTTGCGGAGTGGCAGATATACCATTTCCGTGAAGAAGAGCAGGATGATCAGCGACAGCAGAAAGAGGATCACCAGCGTGATATAGGATATATTCAGGAGAGAGTTGCAGGAAGACTGCAGACCATCAACAGATGCATGGATGATCACATAACCTTTAACCTTGTATTTGGAAGTGATCGGTGCAAAGGCAGACAACATTTCCTTGTCAAACATACCAAAAAAATTCCCCGTCGTATAGAATGAATTTCCCGTGATCGTGGGGCTGAAATTGGGGATGGTAGTGGGGTTCTCAATTTCAAGCGGTGAGCTGGAATCCAGCACAATAAGCCCCGACGGATTGACGATCCAAATCGAGGTATCCAGGAAGGTGCCAATCGCCTCAATCTGGCGCCATACGGATTCGAGTGTGATCTCACTGTTGTACAGATCCGCGGCGTAGGAGTCAGCGATCAGCAGGGCTTCTTTATATAAGGAGTCGGCGCGCTCGCGTTTCATGTGCTCAAGTGTCATGCTCGAGGTAAAAGTCGCGACGACAATAAATCCAAAAAATGCAAAGATAAAGTATGCCAGTACAAATTTTAAATAGAGTGTCCGTTTCAATAGAAAACCTCATTTCCGGTTAGTTTCTGACTTCAAATTTATAGCCGACGCCCCATATCGTTGAAATACGCCAAGACTCGTGATCCTTAATCTTTTCACGGAGGCGCTTGATATGCACATCAACAGTGCGTGTGTCGCCAATGTAATCATATCCCCAGATCTGGTTGAGCAGCTGATCCCTGGTAAATACATGATTTGGCGATGCGGCCAGAAAGTACAGCAGTTCCAGTTCCTTGGGCGGCATATCCACAGTTTTGCCATGATAGATGACAGAATAATTGGTGAGGTTGATCGTAAGGTCAGGATAGGAAACCTGTTTGGCATCAGAAACCGGTTCAGCGGGAGGTGTAGTCTTATAGCGGCGCAGGACTGCTTTTACACGCGCTATCAGTTCTTTGGTGTCAAACGGTTTTTCCAGATAATCATCTGCGCCGAGTTCCAGACCAAGCACTTTGTCAAACACCTCACCCTTTGCGGACAGCATGATAATCGGAGTCTGAGATTTCTGGCGGACTTCACGGCATACCTGATAACCGTCAATGCCCGGAAGCATTAAGTCGAGAAGAATCAAATCCGGTGTGAAGCTGTTCATTTCCTGCAGTGCGGATTCCCCGTCATATACGATTTTCGTCTCAAAACATTCCTTTGTCATATACAAAGAAATCAGTTCTGCAATATTTTCATCATCATCAACAATCAGTATTTTTTGTTTGTTTGCCATTTTTCTCAATCCTTTAACTTTTCGTTTTACTTAAATTCTACAATTGTCACGCCGGCGTCCCCTTCGCCGTACTCGCCAAGGTGGAAAGCTTTCACATAGGAGACGCGTTTCAAATATTTCTGGACTGCCTGTCTCAATGCGCCTGTTCCCTTGCCATGCACAATGCGGACGCTGGGCGCGTGGGACAGATAGGCGTCATCGAGGTATTTATCGAGCTCTGAAAGCGCCTCGTCCACCGTCTTTCCAAGCAGATTGATCTCAGTGGAGAGGGTGGCAGCCTTGGACATGCCGATATTTCCGCCGCCGGAGCTCCTTTTAGATCCACCTGAACCGCCATAACCTTTTTTGTAGGCGGCAGTGCCAGACAACACATCTTCGCTGATCAGCACTAAGTCTTTGATATTGACTTTGGAGCGGATAATGCCGCATTGTACAAAGAGATCGCCTTTTGCGTCCGGTTTGGAGGAGACAGTGCCCTTTAGGCCCATGGACACAACTTTTACCATGTCCCCGAGTTTGATCTGGGTTGGCTTTAAGACCTTATGTGTCGGTTTCTCCTGAGTAGTAGTGAGTTTTGCGTTTTTCTCTGAAATCTTGTCACGCACTTTGGTCCGCTTTTTCTCCAAATCCTGAATGGAGGTTTTATTGATATTGACCTTCTGAAAATCCCGAATCGTCTCATCGGCGACATCTTTTGCCTCCTGCAGTATTTTGCGTGCTTCCTCATTTGCCTCACGCAGTATCTTGTCCTTCTGCGCATCAAGACGCTCCTGTTTCTGTTCCAGTTTCTTTTTCAGGGACTCGATCTCGGCTTTGTAACTCTGGATCTCATTGCGCTCGTTTTCAATCGTGCGCCTGCTTGTCTCGAGGTCAGCAAGAAGATCCTCAAAGCTTTCATCCTCCTCGCTGATGTGCTCCTTGGCAGATGCAATGATTTCGTCCGGCAGACCAAGCTTTGACGAGATCGCAAAGGCATTGCTCTTGCCGGGAATGCCAATGAGAAGCCGATAAGTCGGACGGAGTGTCTCCACGTCAAATTCACAGCAGGCATTTTCCACGTAGGAGGTTGTGAGCGCAAATACCTTGAGTTCACTGTAGTGTGTGGTTGCCATCGTGCGGATTCCCTTGTCGTGCAGGTGCTTTAAGATCGCAATTGCAAGTGCTGCGCCTTCTGTAGGATCGGTTCCAGCACCAAGTTCATCAAAAAGGCAAAGGGAATTTTCGTCTGCATTTTTCAGGATGGATATCGTGTTTGTCATGTGCGCGGAGAAGGTGGATAAGTTCTGCTCAATGCTCTGCTCATCACCGATGTCCGCGTACACCTCTGTGAAGATACCAAGCTCAGAACGGTCGAGAGCTGGTATGTGAAGTCCCGATTGTCCCATTAGTGTAAAGAGTCCTACTGTCTTTAAGGACACAGTCTTTCCGCCGGTGTTGGGACCTGTGACAACTAACAGATCGAAATTCTTGCCAAGATGGATATCAATGGGAACCACTTTTTTCTTATCCAGTAATGGGTGGCGTCCCTTGCGGATATTGATATAGCGCTCTTTGTTAAAGAGCGGTCGCGATGCATTCATGTCAACAGCGAGCCCGGCCCTTGCAAAGATAAAATCAAGCTTTGTCAGCAGGCGGAAATTGTTTGCAAGTTCTCCGGTGTGTTCCCCTGCACTGGCGCTCAATTCGGCAAGAATACGCTCAATCTCTTCTTTTTCCTTCAGGGCAAGCTCTTTGAGCTGATTGTTCAGATCCACAACGACAGCTGGTTCAATAAAAAGCGTGGAACCAGTGGAAGACTGGTCGTGAACCATTCCGGGAACATTTCCCTTGTGCTCAGACTTGACGGGAATACAGTAACGATTGTTGCGCATTGTGATCACTGCGTCCTGCAGATAAGTCCGATAGCTTCCGTTCACCATGTTTGTGAGCTGGGTGTGTATTTTTTCGTTGGTCAGATTGATGCTGCGCCGAATGTGCTTGAGCGTCGGGCTTGCATCGTCAGCGATTTCCTCCTCGGAAATAATGCAGCGGTTGATCTCGTTCTGGAGTGGTGTCAGCGGCTCTAGATTTGCAAAATATTCTTGCAGACTGTCCGAGATCTCCTCGTCATGCTCCGAGCGCGCAAAGGTCTTTGCCCGTGTGGCGCAGGCGAGAGAGGAGGAGATTTTCAGCAGTTCAACGGCGGAGAGGGCGCTTCCGATTTCCAGTGATTTGATGCTGAAGCTGATGTCTTTGTTACCGCTAAAGTGTATGCGTCCGCCCTTGACCAGACGGGTAAACGCATCGGCAGTCTGTTGCTGCGCCTGCTCAATATCTTTGATGTCTGTCATCGGCGTCAGCTTCTGGCAGAGCTCTTTTCCGGGAGCAGAGCTTGCTTTATCGACAAGCAGACTGATGATTTTGTGATATTCAAGTATGCGTAAGGCTTTGTCATTCATAGTAGTCCTCCATAATAATCCGAGCCCCCAATTTGGAAGCGGGCTTGGAACTTTTTAGTAAATTCCCCGGATGCCAGTGTCGGTATCGAGGGTGTTCATATTATATAACAGTAATACATCTGTTATATCGTTATGGTCTGAAAGAAATGAGGAGGGACCGTCCCTGTAGTATCTGGTGTCAAACACATAGATTTTTCTGTAATGGTGTGCGAGAAACGGCACCATGGAATTGGCGTAACTGTCCTTGACCAGCATGAGTGTATCCTGTGAGGCAGCTGCCTTGTTCTCGATTTCAATCAGTGGATGGATATTGTTGAGGAAAAGGGAATATTTATCCTTTTCTTTTAAATAGTCAAGATTGTACAGGCTGTCTGTCACTTCGCCCGTATCCACATAGGTGACAGTGAGGTCATCTTCGGGGTTAGTGTATATTGTGATGTTGTCCTTTATATGGCTGTAGTCATTTACCTTAGAGTACAGTGTGCCGGCAAACTCCTCTGTGACAGTCTGTGCTGTCAGCGATTCGAGCGGTATGGGTGAGAGTCCTTTTGCGTCGCAGTATGCAAGATAACCATAATAGGCCCCAAGTGTCGTCCAGTGATGGTCAGTGCGGTAGTACAGCTGTCCTTTGGAGGCGCCGCTCAAAAGCCAGTCGGTGCAGTTGATTGCAGGGATTCCGGACTCATTATAGATCGCAGATGCTGTCTCCTGCTGGTTGGATGCGGGAGCATGATCAGGAAGCTTATCATTGTATATAGTGACAGCCGTCGGCACCAGCATTAAGTTTACATCAACCTTGGCCTTGTCAATCTTGTCGTAAAATCTGAAAAGCGTGTCGGTTATGCGCTCGGTGTTTTGGGGTTCCGCATAAGATTCAATAAAATAGTCGTCCTTCGCAACATAAACGTGGTTGATCTCCCTTCTGCCGCCCGCAATCTCAGTACCGCTTTTTAAGCCCACAAAAAAATCCCTCTGTGGAAAGTGGTCGGCGAGCCAGTCACCCAGCGAATCCGTGTACTCTCCGCCAAGCAATGCTTTGGCAGAGAATGATGGGAATTTTGCAAGATATCTGTTTTCATTTTCAGAAAAATCTTTTTTCGGACTGACGAGAAGGCAGAGCGACAGCAATAAAATACTGATGCATAATAGACATACGACAGTCCTTTTTATTTTAACATTCGTAATCATCAATAATAAATCCTTTATTTTATATTACTTATTTTCGAGGAAGTACATATTTAATCCTTTGGTGTTTTTCTTCCATTCAAAACCGAAAGTATAAGAATGGATTGTAAGTGTCGCTGACCATATATGCAGTTGAAAGCAAAAACAGCAGCAGTACACCGATACCTGCAAAGGCAGATATAACGCAGTTCTTTTTCCGACTGAGCATCGACGCCTTCCGGCAGAGCCATGGATATACTGGACAAGCCAGAATACAGGCGATAATAATCACAATGCCATAATTGCCCAGATACCAGAGGAAACGCGCGTCTGCCAATGGATTGGATACAAAAGAGAAGAGCAGTCTGATATAAATGCCGAGCTCGCCTATATCGGTGACCGCAAAGATCACAAACCCAAATACGACGATCAGAAATGCGTAGGTATGCTGAATCCACTTCGGCAGTTTTGCAAGCGCTTTTCCCCATAGATATTTTTCGAGCATGAGCAGAATGCCATAGTAGACTCCCCACAATATAAAATTCCACGAAGCACCATGCCATAGTCCGGTCAGAAACCATACCACCGCGATATTGAACAAGTGGCGGGGGATTCCTCTTCTGTTTCCGCCAAGAGGAATATATACATAGTCACGAAACCATGTGGACAATGAAATGTGCCAGCGCCGCCAGAAATCTGTCACGGAGACAGCAGTCAGCGGATAGCTGAAATTCTCATTATAATGAAAGCCGAGCATCTGTCCCATTCCGATCGCCATATCACTGTAGGCGCTAAAATCAAAATAGAGCTGCAGGGTAAAGCAGAGTGCGCCGAGCCACGCCGTTGCCACACTTGTGTTCGCGGCGCCTAACACACGGATCTCTTCCCACAAAGCACCAGCCTGATTGGCAATGAGTACTTTCTTGAACAAACCCATCATAAAGCGCAAAAGACCCTGTTCAAACCCGTCAAAAGTAATCCTTCTGCCGTGAAGCTGTTCCTGGATGTCAGCAAAGCGCACGATCGGGCCAGCCACCAGCTGAGGAAACATCGATACATATGTGAGATACGCAATATAGCTGTGCTCCGCTTTTACCTCTCCTCGGTACAGGTCGATGATATAACTCATCGTCTGAAACGTATAAAAGCTGATACCGACAGGAAGATGCATTCCGGGCTGTGCAAACTGCGTGCCGAACAATCCGTTTACGGATGCAATGGCAAAATCAGCATACTTGAAAAAGGCAAGTATGGACAGATTGATGCAGATGCTGCAGCACAGGAAAAAGATTCTCTTGCATTTCGTTGTGCCAAAGTGCTCCATAAGCCGTCCATTTGTATAATCAAGCACAGTGGAAAAAAGCATCAAAAGAATGTACAGCGGTTCCCCCCACGCATAGAAAATCAGGCTGAAAATAAGCAAAATCCCATTTTTCCATGAAAATGGGACTGCATAGTACAAAATCAGGCAGAGTGGCAGGAAAAAAAACAGAAATGGAATACAGCTAAAGACCATAATAATCCTCCGCTAAAACAATCCGTTTTCGATAATATCCGTAATCGCATCTGCATTGTCGGATATCACGAGCCATATATAATTCTCTTTTGTCTGAACCTTGCTTTTTTCTACAATCGCAAACTGTTCTGGGATATAGTTTTCCATTTCATTCTTTTTCTCATCGACAACGGTCTGAAGGCTGTCTGTAAGTCCCTCCATATCATTGGTGTTCTTGACTTTCATGATAATGACAGTCTCTGCCTGAGCAGCGTCCTCGGACATGGAAAAGACATATTCCTCGAGGGACGCAGCATCGATACCATAATAATTGGAGATAAAGTCATCGTCCATGCATTGTGGCGACTGTAAGGATACTGTCTGTTCTATTTCCTGATAGATTTCATTGATGGATTTTGCGTTCTCTTTGTTGTCGGAACTGTTTGATGATTCCGAGGTCTGTGTTGTCCCGGAAACCGAATTTGTGTTATTTACGGTTGGTACATTCTTGTCGGAACATCCATTGCAGATGAGTGCTGCCGCTGCCATGACTGCTATTATTTTCAGTGATTTATTTGTACGCATTATTGTATTCTCCCTTTTGTGTTTTGAGAAGGATTCGCTTCTAATATGGTTTCTATTTTTGATTGTGTGTCTTTTTGGGGTTCGGACTCTGTTTCGGATTCCTCCTGCGCTGCCTGTGCATTTGCATAATCTATAAGTTCTGATTCCCACAAGGTATAGGCGGAGGTGGAGAGATGGACAAAACCGTCACTGCAGTACTCCGCGGCAAGATTGCCTTTTCCGTCAGATATGGGGGTACACAGATCAATATATTCCCAGCCGTTCTCCTCTGCCATTTCCTGCAGGAGGATATTGTACTGAGCCAGATTCTCATTGTTCAGTTTGCCAATACCCTGGTCTGCAAGCGTGTAAGTTACGCTGATGATATGGATCTCGATGTCCGGTGAGGTCTCCAGTATTTTGTCGATCAGTTCCTTGTACTTGTCGCGTGCGCCTTCCAGTCCGAGAATACTGATGTCATTCATTCCCAGGAGAATAAAGGCACGCCTGCTTCCTATGAGGGGAACTGCGTTCCATACCTGACATTTTTTCCCTTTGTACATAGGGTGGACATTGTCAGCAGTGACAGGTTTCATGGCATTGAATGCTGAGTAGCTTCCCACAGCCAGAAACTGGATATCGTGCACAAAGGTCTGCTGCTTGGCGCTGTAATTTCGAAAACCCACCATGATGGAATCACCGATAAAAACGGAATCGCCATAATACGCTGCGAGTTCCTCATCAGTAAGCTTGGATTCTGTCGGAACTTCATCTGTCTGAGTGTTTTCTGTCTGCAGTTTTTTTGGTTGTGTTTCATCTGATGCGGCATACACTGTTCCAATTGCACAATTGCTGATAGAAAGTGTTGCCGTGAGAGCAGTACATAAAAATTTTTTTCTTAATGTTAAATTATTTACAATATTTTTCATAAATTTTCCTCTTTATCGTCCGTGATTACAAAACATGCTTATACAAAGGATATTCTATCATTATTTTTATATTCCTACAAGGTATTTTTGAATAGTAGGGGTGTGAAATTTTTGTCAAAAGGTAAAAGACATTGACCATGGAAATTCTATCGGCTATACTATGAAAAGGAAAGAGGCTGAGAAGAGAGGAGGATAAAAGGTAAGATGCGGAGGAATGATACGACAAACGAAAATCTAAATCTGCAGAATCAGAATGGCACTGCCGGGGCGGCGAATGATTTTGAGTTTCTGCAGGAGAAGATCAAAGAGCGGCCAATTAATAAAAAAAAGCTTTTGAAGCGCACGATCATCACAGCTTCCATGGCAGTCCTTTTCGGTTTGCTGGCATGTTTATCGTTTTTGCTGTTGGAGCCTGTTCTCAACAACTGGCTCTATCCTGAGGAGGAGCCAGAGGTGGTGACATTTCCGCAGGAACAAAATGAGATGCTCCCTGAGGACATGCTCACCGAAGGGACAACTGCAATTCAGGAAGAGACTGAGGAGAATGCTTCCTATAGCAGTGAGGAGGGACAGAATTTGGCGTCTGGGACGAATGCCGAGGCAACGGAGAGCAGCGTTGGAGAGACAGATGAAGAAGATCAGGGGATTAGTGCAAGGGAAGAAAGTTCAGATGCAGCAGATGAGAATCAGGAGCATTTGAATGAAAAAGATCCGGCAGAAGACGATTCAAATGCAGAGGGCATGGGTGCGGAAAGTTTAACCGGAAATCTGGAGGAGACTGCACCAATCGAACCATTAAAGCCATATCAGACACAGTATGAGGAGTTGTATAAGATTTACAATGAAGTCCAGACGAGTATGGTGACAGTCACGGCAGTGCACTCTGATGTGGACTGGTTCAACAACACATATCATAGCGAGGGAACGACAGCAGGCGTTATTATTGCAAACAATAACCGGGAGCTTTTGATACTCAGTAGGAAATCCTCGCTGGATGGCGCAGAGACAATCCGGATCAGCTTCTGCAACGGCATTGATGCGGATGCGGTGATCAAGCAATATGATCAGAATACCGACTTGGCAGTTCTGGCGGTGGATTTGAAATATATAGGAAGCGATACACTGGATTCCGTTACAGTCGCAGTGCTGGGAAGTTCACTCTCTTCCGGCATGACAGGAACACCGGTGATCGCGGTCGGCAATCTCTTCGGCTACAAGGATACAGTCTGCTATGGAATGGTCACGTCAAAGAACAATGTCATCACAATGGCAGACAGTGAGTATAAACTGATGACTACGGATATTTACGCAGGAACAAATCCGAGTGGAATCCTTGTCAATATGGACGGGGAGGTGATTGGCATCATTGACAATAGCCATAACTATGATGACACCAGAAATCTTCTCTCGGCAGTGGGAATTACCGAGTTGAAAGGATTGATCTCGAAGCTTTCCAATGGAGAGCATATTCCCTATCTTGGAATCTATGTGCAGGATATCTCTGCGCAGACAAGAGCAGAGCTAAAAATTCCGCAGGGGGCGTATATTGTCAATATCGATATGGATTCACCAGCCATGTTGAAAGGAATCCAGAAAGGTGATATTCTGGTAAAAGTCGGTTCGCGGGATATCAGGAGCGCCGCAGACTACATGAATATACTGCGGAATGCCCAGGCAGAAAGCAGCATAAATATAGTAGTGCAGCGGGCAAGTGTCAATGATTATAAGGAAATGCACTTTGTAATTCAGGTGGAGTAGTCAGTGTACTTATGATAAATGCTGCGAGTAATTTAAGAAAGGATTTTAATAAAATGAAGTATATTAAGGATTATAAAGACGGAGACAGAGTATTTGACATCTATTTCTGCAAGTTCAAAAGTTCTGCTATAACCAAAAATGGAAAAAGCTATGACAATGTGATTCTTCAGGACAAGACAGGCACGCTTGACGCCAAGATCTGGGATCCAAATAATGTCGGGATCGCAGACTTTGAGGCGATGGACTATATCGAAGTGTATGGGGAAGTTACAAGCTTTAACGGTGCACTGCAGGTCAACGTGAAGCGTGTACGCAGATGCGAAAAAGGGGAGTACGACGAGAGTGAGTACATGCCTGTGAGCAAGAAGAATCTGGATGAGATGTACGCGGAGCTGCTGCGCATCATTAACAGTATCCAAAATACATATCTGAAAACATTATTAAGAAAGTTTTTCGTGGAGGACGAAGCGTTTGCAACAAGATTTAAGAGGGCATCGGCGGCAAAGTCGGTCCATCATGGTTTTATTGGCGGACTCTTGGAGCATACGCTCAGTGTCACAAAACTCTGTGAATATTACTGTACTGCGTATCCAGTCCTAAACCGCGACCTGCTCCTTGCAGCAGCGATCTGCCATGACATAGGAAAGACAAGGGAGATCAGTGCATTTCCCACAAATGATTACACAGACGAGGGACAGTTTTTGGGTCATATCGTAATGGGTTCCGAGATGATCGGACAGAAAGCAAGAGAAATCTCCGGATTTCCGCCTATGCTTGAGATGGAGTTGAAGCACTGCATACTTGCGCATCATGGGGAATATGAGTATGGTTCACCCAAGAAGCCGGCACTTATAGAGGCATTGGCGCTCAACTATGCAGATGATACAGATGCAAAGCTGGAGACATTCACAGAGATTCTGGAATCCTCACAGGAGATGGGCTGGCTGGGATATAACAGACTGTTTGAGTCAAATCTAAAGAGAACGATGTGAGTAATGTGGGAAGAATGGTGGATTGTTTATGATTATTGGGGGATTAAATTGGAGTACAGAAAAGATGACGTTGTGACAGTAGAAATTCAAGATATGGGAATGGATGGGGAGGGCATTGGGAAGATTGATGGTTTTACCTTTTTTGTGAAAGATACGGTGATCGGAGACAAGGCAGAAGTCAAGGTCATGAAGGTGAAAAAAGGGTATGCATACGCCAGGCTTATAAATATAATGGTTCCCTCTCCGAACCGCAGGGAACCCAAATGCATGTATCATAGGCAATGCGGCGGCTGTCAGATACAGGCTCTTGACTATATGGCACAATTGGCTTTTAAAGAGAATAAAGTAAAAAATAATCTGAACAGAATCGGCGGATTTTCCAAGGAGCTGATCGAACAGGTGATGGAGCCGATTGTGGGAATGGAAGAGCCTTTTTATTATCGGAATAAAGCCCAGTTTCCAATCGGCATTGACAAAAATGGTGAGCCAGTGGCAGGTTTCTACGCCGGAAGAACCCATTCGATCATACCCAATACGGACTGCGCGCTGGGTGTAAAGGAAAATGAGATTATTCTGGAAATATTGTTAGATTACATGAAAAAATACAAGATAACGCCATACAATGAAGTGACGGGCAAAGGACTGATCCGCCATATCCTGATACGAAAAGGCTTTACGTCAGGAGAAATCATGGTGTGCGTTATTATAAATGGCGAAAATCTCCCTCAGGAGGACAAGCTGGTGGAGACACTTAAAAAAGTCAAGGGCATGACAAGCATTTCTATCAATATCAACAAAGAAAATACCAATGTTATCATGGGAAAAATATGCCGCACGATATGGGGTCAAGATACGATAAGCGATGTGATTCATATGCGGAGCATAGGGAGCGTTAATGCGGGAAAGGCTGTTGAACTATCAGACGATAATGGGATAACATTTGCCATCTCACCGCTGTCTTTTTATCAAGTAAATCCAGTCCAGACAGAAAAGCTATATAGTCTCGCGCTGGACTATGCAGGGCTGACTGGAACAGAGACGGTGTGGGACTTATACTGTGGCATCGGTACAATTAGTTTATATATGGCGAAAAGGGCAAGACAGGTCTACGGTATTGAAATCGTGGAGCAGGCGATCAAAGATGCGAGGGAGAACGCACGACGAAACCACATAGAGAATACGCAGTTCTATGTTGGAAAAGCGGAGGAAGTGCTTCCAAGACTTTATGAAAAGGAGGGCATCTATGCAGATGTCATCTGTGTAGACCCACCACGCAAGGGCTGTGATATGGTATGTCTGGAAACAATCGTGAAGATGGCACCGAAACGCATTGTCTATGTAAGCTGCGACAGTGCCACACTTGCAAGAGACTTGAAGTATTTGTGCGCGAATGGGTATGAGTTGAGGCGCGTCAGGGCGGTGGATTTATTTGCGCAAACGGTACACGTAGAGGTAGTAATAATGATGCAGCTTGTGGAAAAGTGAAGAATTTGACGGTCTAAACCACAACATCTTGTGGTTTGAGGGCGAAAATTGGCGAAAAACACAACCAATTTTTGCCCTATTTTTTTGCCCGATTTTATAGATGCAAGTGCTCGTCTAACGACGATCACGGGGTATAAATCCGGTTTGGGCAGGATTTAGAGAAAAAATGAAGAAAAATGAGGAAAGGAGATAAGGTAAAAAATGGAGAAGAAACAACACCCAAGTTATGGGATGCTCCAGTTGTCAAGATCATCGATTGGAGGAAATGGTACGGCGTTGTTTGGCAGTTCCATCATGCACAATGATGTCATTCGACTGACCATCTCAAGTGGATTTATGGAGCGTGAGGACAGTCAGGACAAGTATTATACTAAGACCAGCAGGAGGAACTGTATCGTGGAGGTGGACATGTCCTACACGCAGTTTGCGGAGGCGATCACGTCACTGAACATGGGTGACGGCGTTCCGGTGACGATCACAAACATTGGAGGACAGCCTGTTCCCAAGTGTCCGTATGAGGACAAACAGAAAATGATGAGAAAGGAGGTCGGGGAGGCTGCGGATGGTATTGCAAGGAAATTGAATCAGCAGGCTGCGGAAGTAAAGAAACTGCTTGATGAGAAGCGAGTGCTGAGTAAAAGTGACCGGGAGTGGATCGTGGATGTGCTGAAAGGTGCAGGCCGGAGACTGAGCAATGACATTCCGTTCCTGAATGATTTATTTCTGGAGCAGATGGACAAAACTGTGACTGAGGCGAAAGGAGAATTTGAAAGTTATGTGCAGAACAAGATGAACAGCATCGCGCTCGAGGCACTGGCTGGGCGTATCTCAAATGATGAGCTCCATCCAGCAGTGAATATGATCCCGGGCGCAGAGAAAGTGGAACAGGTGCAGGATGGACTGCTGGATACTGATGAACAAGTGGAAGGCATGCAGATGAATATGTAAGATTATTTTTTATGTAGTGCTGCCTTACATAAGCAAACAGGAAGGGAAAGAGGAAATAAAAAGATGGTAGATGCAGGGAAAGAAACGTTTGAGCTGGCCATGCTGGATGAATATCCAGTATTATTTACAAGTGCGAGGATAGACCGGAAAACCGTGCCAGAAGACTTATTCTGTTATGACGTGCGGCATGATGATGGCGGGCAGGGCATTGCGTGTGAGGTAAAGCCGCATGTGCTGGTGAACCATTGGGGGACGATCCTGTCAAAGAAAGAAATCCCTTTAAAGAAGGGTGGCAGTTATTATCCCAGGGAGGATATGGATTATCTGGGGGAATCGCTCACAGTGGATGAATACATGCGGATGGATACACAGGGAATTGGAATGGAGGAAGGGAACAAAGAGAATGGGATGCAGCTGGATATGTGAGGCGGTGCTTACTTTAGAAATGAAGCGGGCACCGCCTTTTTATGTATAGGGTGCGTAGGGATATTAGCAGTGTTGCTGCACGCACCCCGCGCGATGGGGAGGGAAAGTCTTCACGCTCGATTTGGAAGAAACAGGAAAAAGAAAAGGAGAGATGAAATGTCAGGATTATTTTGTAACAGCCCACAGTTATGTGTGCTTGAAAAACAGATGCAGCAGCCACCGGGATACCGTCCGAGGGGAGGCGGTATCTGTATCATGAATGAGGCAGAGCGGAGGAGCCGTGGGAATTATTCGGAGATTGTAGACTGTGTCATCAGCAGGATTCAGATGGAGCATCTGAAAAAGAGGATACAGGAAATCTTTCAGGAAGCAGGAGAAGAGTATATCTTTCGAAACCAGACACACAGAAATATTTTTTATTCCCTGTTTACAGGGAGAAAGTCAGAGAGCCTCTGCAGGCACAGGAACTATGCTGCAGCGGTTTTTCTTTTGTCTGCAGATGGCGGTTTATGGGAAAGGACGAAACGGCATGTGGCGGATACAGGGATTTACTTTGACCGTATCCGTCTCGGAGGTGTCACGCTGGAACAGTATATATTATTCCATGCGGCGAAGGATGTCTATAACGGCACGAAGCATATCCGACTGTCGGAGCTTGCGGACAGGGAGCTGATAGCGGATGGCATGCTGCACCTTATTGTGAATGCATTTGTGATTGAGAAATGCGGCGTGGAGATTATTTCAGGACAGGAGGGATGGAATGCGGGTTAGGATTTCAGGAAATGGGAGAGCCAGGGACGTGGAGCTGCCGCTGCCAGATGCGCAGCTGGCATGGCAGATGGAGCAGCTCTGGGATGGGAGTGGAGATTTAAACTGCACACTGGAGAGCGCATATGGTGACCGGAATCCGCTGCGGAGGCTTACAGGACAGAAAGTAAACATGGATGAGATCAATTTCTTTGCAAAAAGGCTGGACAGTTTTACGGCATACGAACGGAGTGTGCTGGAGACATGCGCATATGAGAAGGAAATGGGAACAATAAAAGACCTCATCAACCTTACATACAGCATGAAGGGACTTTCCCTGCTCACGGATTTTTCCAATGCAGTGCAGGTCGCAAGACGCCTTTATATGGATGAATTTTCGGCAATATCTGAAGAGGAGGGCAGGCAGATAAACTTCATGGACTATGGACAGAAAGTCCTGGCGGAAGGAAAATGTAAGATCCTGCCTTATGGTGTTTTCGTGGAAAACGGCTTTGAGATGCAGGAGGTGTACAATGGCAGGACATTCCCTGAATACTGGTATGATACGGATAAGACCGTGGCGGTACTGGAAATGAAAAATAAGGCGGGGGATAAAGAATATCTGTACCTTCCCACGGACATTCATTCCGTGAATATGATGAAGAAAAGGCTGCAGGCGTCAGACCTGCGGGAATGCAGTGTGGAAGGAGTCCATAACCTGCGGCTTCCGGAAAGCCTTGTACCGACGCCGGAGAAGCTTGGCAGTGTGGAAGATCTTACTTATTTTAATGAGATGTGCCAGAAGGTATGCCGTTTTGATGCGGAGCAGATGGAACGGCTTGCAATGGCCGTGGCGTTTACAGGTGCAGAAAAGTATACGGATATCACATATGTGGCAGGGTGCCTGAAGGAGTTTGAAATCCATCTGTCCATACACAGCGATGAGGAGTATGGCAGGTTCCTTGTGACAGAGTCGGGGCTGTTTGATGTGGACGAGCTGCTGCTTCCCCATATTGATTATGCCGGCCTTGGCGCTGACGCGAGGGACGGGACGCTTGTGGCGAGCGGATATGTCTTAGGAGGTTTTGTCGGTGCGGTGAGAAAGAGCCATGAATACCTGGAGTATAAGGGGGAATTTGCAGACCCGCTGGAAATAGATGAGGGCTGTTATGGTGAATTCTGTCTGTACAGCCCGCTTACAGGAGGACTCTCTGTGGACGGGGAGGATGCAGGAAACCTGTGCGCCGGTGACCTGACAGCATATGGGGAGCAGATCATGGATGCCATAAAAAAGGATGAAGGTCCGGAAGGGCAGGTGAGGGGGCTCATGCATTATTTTGACAGGGACAGGACCGTGGCGGCAAAGGTGGCTGCTGCATGGCCGTCCGTGAGGGAGGTGGAAGGAGAGTTGTACGGCGTCCTGGAATGCAGGATCACAGGCCCACTGACAGATGATGAGATCAGTATTTTAAAAGATTACTGGACTGGACAGATGAGTGACGGGTGGGGAGAGAGCTTCGAGCAGCAGCCTATCCATACCGGAGACGGGGACCTCTATGTAAGCTTCTGGAACCACAGTGATTCATGGAAGGTGATGACAGCAGAGGAACTTGGGATCAGGCAGGAAGAAACGATGGCGATGTCTTTGTGAAATATCCATAAACATTCGCAATTGGGCTGGATATTGGCACAGACATGTAGTAGTGTGTGTGCTGATAAAAAAGCAGAGGAGGATGCATATGGAATTTGAAACGGATATTTTAGACCTGTTTGTCACAGAACTGCTGGAAGACTACCGGCAGAAAATACAGCAGCAGGAGGAGGCAGCACAGTTTCTTCACAGACGCAGGGAGCTGGCAGACATGGTTGACAGGGAAATGAAGACAGAATACCCCAAGCTGTACCAGCTTGTGACCGGTTATGTGTGTGCCGTTTATGACTTAAACACCATTATTCAGGAACAGCTTTATATCCAGGGGGTAAAGGACGGCATACGGCTAAGGAAACTGGTAAAGCAGCTGGAAGAGGGGGATGGGGATGTCTGAAATAAGGGACATAAGGCCTTATCTTGTCTATGAAAATGTCAGGGAGAAGATTGTGTTTAAGCTGATCAATACAGAAAGGAACAGTGAACTGCTTGAGGATGTCCTGCATATCCCGTTCATGGATCTGTCCATCGTATTCGGATGTGTGGTAAGACAGAAGGAGGATGCAGTGGGATACATACTGGTCCATAACGTACACCTGCGACTGTGGGATGTGACAGTGGAAAAGCTGTTCCGGGAGGCAAGGGAAAATACACCAAAGATGATGCCGTATGAGGTGAGAAATATGGCAGAGGTAATGTGTGAATTTGAGGAAGCAGAGCATCCGGAGGAATATGACCATGACAGATGCATGGAAAAATTTTCGGATGGTGCCCCGATGTACATGCTCAGTAATAAGAAAGGGATAGAAGGTGCAGCCTGCCTGATCTATCCGAACCTGATCAGGGATCTGGCGGAAACAGTTGACAGCAGCCTTTACATTATCCCCTCATCTATACATGAGCTGCTGCTCATCCCGGCTGAGAATGCAGATGAAGATACAAATACAGAGATAGAGAAGGAGCTCAGGGACATGATAAAGGATATCAATGATACACAGACAGCACCTGATGAGATCCTGTCCTATTCCCTGTATTATTATGATAAGACAGAAGGCAAATTAATTATTAAAGAATAAGCGGGCGTCTGATCCTGACAGAAAAGCCGGATATGAAAGATCTGGTTTTTCTCTTGGTATTTTTGGTTGGCATCATGCCAGTGCTTTTTATTAGGACGTATTAATATAGGGAGGGAAAATTAAATATGAACAGCATTATCAGCTGGGTGGGCGGGAAGAAGGCGCTGCGCGACCTGATCTACCTGCGTATGCCAAAAGAGTACGGCCGTTACATAGAAGTATTCGGTGGAGGCGGCTGGGTATTGTTTGGAAAGCCGCCGGATAAATGCATGGAGGTTTACAATGATTTCAATTCGAATCTTGCAAACCTCTTTTATTGTGTCAAGGAAAGGCCCATGGCGCTTTTAAGGGAGCTGTCGTTTCTGCCATTAAATTCAAGGGATGAGTTCATAACCCTGCGGAAATTCCTGACAATGGAGGAATTCAAGAGCGAGCATCTCTCGGAAGAGCTGGAGATCGCCACGCATTTCCTGAATGAACCGGAGGCGGAAGAGATCAGGGAGATCCTGGTGGAAAGGGCAGGGACGGGAGATATCAAAAGGGCGGCGGCATTTTACAAGATCATCCGCTACAGCTATGGAAGCGGGTGCACATCCTATGGATGCCAGCCATTTGATATCCGGAAAACCTTTGCCATCATATGGGAGGCGAACCGGAGACTAAAGGACACAGTCATAGAGAATAAGGATTTTGAGGCACTCATCCGTCAGTATGACAGACCGAATGCCTTTTTTTACTGCGATCCCCCGTATTTTGAGACGGAGGGGCACTACGAGGTTGTATTCCGGAAGGAAGACCATGTAAGGCTGCGGGATACGCTTGCAGGGATAGAGGGGAAGTTCATGGTGTCGTATAACGACTGCGGGTATATCCGTGAGCTGTACCAGGATTTCCGGATTGAATCAGTGACAAGGCTCAACAACCTTGCGCAGAGGTATGACAACGGCTGTGAATTCCCGGAGGTGCTGATTGCCAACTATGACATGAATGAAAGGCGCGACAGTCTTCCGGTGCAGATGAATTTATTTGAACTGTATGGTGAACAGAAGACTGTTGTGGATTATTTTCAAAACAGTGATAAGAAAGGAGAAGAGGAAGAACATGGTTCAGTTAGTTGAGATGGAAGGAAAAATGAATGGGAAGGGATGCATTGAAATTCCTGCGGTTGTTCTGGGACAGGCCGGAATCTGTGCAGGTGAGACAGTAAAACTCTTTTATATGGCAGACGGGGAAAGCCTGAAAAATGAGTCAAGGGAATTTTTGATTTTCAGGGCAGACGAAGATGCGGACAGTGAGGCTGCAAAGGAACAGGAGATTTCGTTCCAGATTCCGCAGGAGCTGCTAAAGGATGCGGGAATACTGATGGACGCAGACCTTGACATTGTGTGTCAGGACCAGAAGATCATCATCATGCCAGATCAGACGGCTGCGGAGGTAAAGATTCCAAGTGAACTGCTTGCACTCTGCAGTGACCTTGGTATTTCAGAGGACAAGGTCAGGATCATTCTGCGCACAACGGAGGAAAATCCAAGCGGATCTTTTTGACAAATAAAGTAAAAATAGGAAGAAGATTTCATGTAGTGATAGCTGCATCGGAGATTTTATAAAACGAAGAGTTACACGAGGAGGTGGAAGATTTGAAGAAACCAGTCTATAAGCTGCTTGATGAAAAAGGGAGGGTGCTGATACCAAAAGAGCTCCGCCAGATGGCAGAGATGGAGTATGGGGACATCGTAAAGCTGTCCGTAAACGGTGGAAAGATATCAGTATCCAGGGTGGATATCGTTGAGGCAGGGAACCAGGATCCAAAGGCAGTGGAGGCATATATAAATGCTGCAGTTAAAATAATGAGCCATGAAAAACAGGTGGAGCTGGCGGCAAGGATCCTGAAATTTGCACAGCAGCGGGAAGGAGAAAAAAGTTGTTGAGGGAAAGATATAAGGCTTTTGAGATCAGGGATGACGAAGTGAGCCAGAAGATTGTGGAGGGAAACCTGTCCTCCATAGCAGGTTTTATCAGAAGCTGCAGTAAGGGGAGCATCATTACAATACATACGCTCGACGGGGAGCCTTTCCTGCTCGGGCTTTCAAAGATGTTTTTATACTGTGATGACAGGGCGTTTCTGGACCGGCAGCTGATCCCATACCTGCGCGGCATGGATGGTGAAGGCGCATGAGAAATATATATTTTCAGAACGGAGTCCTTTTTACTACGGGAATCCGGCGGGATACCTGCAGGGCAGGACTGTTGTGCTGGATTCCCTTTTTAATAAGGCAGAGCTGGTCCGTTATATCAGGGAAAAGGAGCTGGCGGAAGTAGAGGTCAGGGAAGGCGTGTATGACCGTCTTTCGGAGGGAGGTGTTGATTTAAGGGCAGAGTCCCCAGGGACACAAAGACGGCTCCGGATCTACCAGCTGGGACAGGACAGCCCGCTCATGATGCGGTTTGTCAGTCTGGCAGAGAGAAAAAAGAGAGGATATGAACAGCCACAGAAGAGTGAATATGTCCTTGTGTATGAGGGCGAGGCCGAGAAATTTGACCTGGAAGCCGTCTGGGAAAAATTTGGAAGGAGGGCGCCGTCGGATACTGCGGGGCATGCCCTGTCCATATCGGATGTGGTGGAGTTTGCGGATGGGGATACCAGCCGCTTTTTCTATGTGGAACCGGCAGGATATGAGGAGATCGATTTCTGAAAGAAGATATCAGTGAAACCAGTACCTGATGGAGGATGCCCATGATCCGGTCATCACGCATGAAGAAGCGGAGGCAGTAAGGGGTATCATGGAATACCGCAGCAGGACACTGAAGCTTGAGGGTGATAAATATCAGAACCGGTACCTGTTTTCAGGCAGTATTATCTGTAAGGAATGCGGCAGCCATTTCCGCAGGCAGAAGATATCCATAGGACAGCCGGGCGAGAGGATCATATGGACCTGCAAAATGCATGTCGAGGACAAGAAGGCCTGTGCCATGAAAGCAGTCCGGGAGGATGTAGTACAGCAGGCATTCATCATGATGTGGAATAAACTCTACACCAACCAGGGGACCGTCCTGGAACCCATGCTGAAAGATTTAATGGAGATTGTGACGGACATGGCGGACACAGAAGAAATGGAACAGCTGGACAATGAAATACAGAGCTTAAGTGAGCAGAGCCGGATCCTGAACCAGGTAATGAAAAAGGGATATATGGACCCTGCCTTTTTTATGGAGAGCAATAACCAGCTTGTCGGGCAGCTTACAGAATGCAGGAGGAAGAAAATACTGCTTGCAAGGAGACAGCGGCGCTCAAAGGAGATCGTCCAGACGCAGCAGCTGATCGGACTGCTTGCAGGACAGGATGAGCCGCTGAAGGAATTTGACGAAAGATTATTTGATCTGACTGTAAAGGAGGTACAGATATCGAAGGAACACGACATCACTTTCTGCCTGCAGAACAGTCTGAAATTAACAGAGAAAGAAGGGGGAGTCACGGATGCAGTGGCACATGCCGATCGGATATAAGGTAATAAACGGAGAAATAATCATATATGAGGAGAACCGTAGGATTGTGGAGCAGATCTTCATGGATTATGATAATGGAATATCCACATTAAGGATTGCAGAAGATTTAAAAAGAAAGGGAGTCTGTAACGCAAATAACAGGGTTTCGTGGACACATGCCTCCATCGGCAGGATACTGGAAAACCATAACTATCTCGGTACAGAATACTACCCGCAGCTTATTGACACGGAGCTGTTTGAGCGAGTGCAGAAACGGCGTGAGCAGGTAAGGGCTGAAAAAGGCCGGGGATGCCACAGGCCAGGCAGGGATGAGAGAATCCTGTTCGGAGGTATCATTACCTGTGGGGAATGCGGGGAGGCCTGCAGCCATATCCAGCCCGGCCACAAGGAAAGAAACAACGGCAGGACAGCAAAATGGAAATGCAAAAATTACATATACCAGAACCGCATATCCTGCACTGGCGGGGCTATAACGGATGAGCAGGTAAAGGAAGTATGTGTCAACGCAGTTAACCAGATCATCCGGGATAATAAGCTAATTCGTCCGCCTGCCGTGGCAAAAGATACTGTCAGTGCAGAATACAGGAAAACGGAGCACCTGCTGGAAAAAGCAAAAAGAGGGCAGGATACAGCGGATATCATGACACTTATATATGAGAAGGCACAGGAGAGATACCGCACGCTGGAAATAAATGATGCAGGTTTCCGCACTAGAAAGATGCAGGAAATCCTAGAAGGTCGCAGGGAACTGACAGGGTTTGATGAGGAGCTGTACAGGAAGCTCATCACCAGGATCATAATCCATAAAAACAACACAGCAGAGGTAGTGTTCCTTAATGGGAGCAGAATAAAAATAGGATACCAGTAAAATGGATCCTGGGAGGAGAGGAAATGGCAGATACAGCAGAGAAGAAAAAAATATCAGTGATACCTGCAAAACCAAAGTATGACCGGAACATAAGGTTTGAGGAAGAATTAGAGAATGTAGCCGCGTACTGCCGCGTCAGCACAGAACTGGAGCAGCAGGAAAGCAGCTACGAGGCGCAGGTGGAATACTATACTAAAAAGATAGAGGAGAACCCGCACTGGAAAAATGCGGGCATCTACGCCGATGATGGAAAGAGCGCGACCAACACAAAGAAGAGGGACGATTTCAATGCGATGATAAAGGACGCGCTGGACGGAAAGATTGACATGATCCTGACAAAATCAGTCAGTCGCTTCGCAAGGAACACAGTAGATGCGCTCATCACGATCCGCAAATTAAAGGAGAAGAACGTGGCGGTAGTGTTTGAGAAGGAAGGCATCAACACGCTGGACGGCACAGGAGAAATTTTACTGACAATCCTCAGCAGCCTTGCACAGGAGGAAAGCCGTAATATCAGTGAGAATACAAAGTGGGGCGTGGTGAGAAGGTTTGAAAAGGGACAGGTCATCGTTAACCACAGCAAGTTTATGGGTTACACTAAGAACGAAAATGGCGAGCTGGTTATTATACCAGAGGAGGCAGAAGTTGTGAGACTGATACTCCGCCTTTATCTCGAAGGCTACAGCGCAGCAAAGATCAGCGGATACCTGGAGGAAAAAGGAATCAGGACCGCAACAGGACTGGAGAAGTGGCATGCCACCGTGGTGATGAAAATGTTAAAAAATGAGAAATACATGGGAGATGCCCTATTGCAGAAAACCTACACGGTGGATTTTATGACAAAGAAAAAAGTCCTCAACAACGGTATCGTCCCACAATATTATGTGGAGGATGACCATGAGGCGATCATACC
>JAIEEY010000227.1 GCA_029067205.1 Lachnospiraceae bacterium | reverse complement strand
GTAATTCATTCTCTGGAAGATTATGCGGACGAAAAAGGGATCGATTGTAATTTTGTTATTTTGAAGGCATCGCAGTTTAACAGTGGTTTTGGAAAACCAGATTTTTCAGCGACAAATATTGTTTTTCAAACAAAAAAAGGAGAAAAATTAGCGAAAGTAGGAGAGATCGTATCTTCAATAAAAGCAAAGGAAAAAGATCGAGACAATTTCTATTATCTTTTTTATAAACGCAAAGATGACTTTGATATAGCGAAAAATGATATTGATAATCAAGAAATATGTGAAAAGCTTCTCAGGGATATCACTTCTTAAAAGAAAGGTGTTGCACATTAGATTTTGCAACACCTCTTCTTTATTTCTTCTGTCATATAAGAGAACCATATATTATTATTATATTTCTTTTAGAGAAGAAATTCACGTTTCAATTGTCTGTGCGAGGATAAGCTGCTGCTGTAGGACTGCCATGCCGTTTGCGGGGACATCTGGTGCTGTTTCCTTTACAGAAAGGTTATCTTCAGTGTATTTCATTTTCACGTTAGAGAGTGCAGATTCTCGAAGGAAATTCAGTCCGAAATCTTGAAAATAGGGATACCCACATTACCATTCCAGCTGCTGACCAGCATGTCGATCAGCATGACCAACAATACTGCAAAGGAATATGGAGGTTCCGCACTGGCTGCAATGGGACCTGTCACAAAGATCATATCAATGGGAACATTGATCGTATTTGGGTTTCTGATATGTTTTCATTCAATTGCCGGATTCAGCTATGGAGCAAAGAAGTTTAGCCGCCTGCGTTAAGCTGTCAGGATCTCCATTATCTGGTCAACGATATTCTGTGTGGTTTTTGGTCTGCTGGCAGTGGCATTTGGGACGCAGATTATCTCATTATTCACAAAAGACGACATAGATATTGTATTCTTTTCTGTTCCTTGTAATGGGAAAAGCAAAAGAAGGCTGTTTCCTTGGCGCGTGTCGACGGGGAATCTGCTATCTTGACGGCTGTCGTCACAGTATTTATGGCTCTGAATCTTCATAGAAAACTGACTGCAGAAGAATCCCACATAATTTTACAGTCACAAAAAGCAGCAAAAAATAGTATAAACTTATGAAGCTGAAAAAGAATATGGAATATTTCTACTATACTTGATTATCCCAATAGAAGTATGGTAAAATAAACTTCTATTAATATGGCGATTGTATAAAAGGGGAGGAGTACAGATATGCATCAGGAAGAAGAGGATATCTATGACCGTTTTGAGGTAAGCAGTAAAAAGGATAAGATCAAGAAAGCAATCATAGGGGAGCTGTTGTTAACGGTTGTTATGTGTATTATTGCGATTAATTGGTTTTCAAACGCAAAGGGTATTCTGTTTGATAATCCGATGGATTATTATGAACTGGCATCATCAGGCGGTCTGCATAATAACCGTTATGTTACACTGCATGTGCATGGTGTGCTGGCAGCTTATGCGGAAGCAAATTATACGAAGGACCCATCTGTACCAGATTGGTTATTATCGAATATAAGTTTAGGGGATCGTGAACAATATTTTGCCCTGTGGATGGAAAATAATGACATCATATCATTAAAAGCTAGTGATGAGGAGCTGATCGAGCAGCTCAACGAGAGATGCGAAGAGACATTGGAATATCTGGATGCTGTCAGTGCGGGTGAGAGAAATGCTTCTTTATCTAAATCTAAGGAAATAACGATAAATGGTGTAATCATATCTATGGATGAAGATGTCAAGGAATACTATGAACGATTTTTGAGAGATATAGGCATGGAGAAGAACGATCCGCGTGTTTATTATAAAGAAGTGGATACCATCGCAACCCGCACGGATATGATTCTAGCTACCATTTGCATGATTGTCATTGTGGTTCCTTTTGTTGTAGCAGCTGTCATTTTATTGAAAAAATGGCGTAATCTATAAGTGCTTGTTGTTGAACTCAGAGTGTGGTAAAATGAATCTGTTATCTATGCCATGATATGAAAAAAAGCGGAGATAATAGATGAAAACGACAAAATGAGTGAACGAGGAACTACAGTGAATTATATCATTTTTGATTTGGAGTGGAATCAGGCCGCTGATCTGAGGACGAGGCGTGCAAACAGCCTGCTGTTTGAGATCATAGAGATTGGGGCAGTAAAATTAAATGAAAAAAGAGAGAAGATTGATGATTTTCATGAGCTGATCAAGCCTCAGGTATTTCATACGATGAATCAGGTGACTGGAGACCTGATTCATCTGAAAATGGAACAGCTTGAGAACTGCCGCGCGTTTCCGGAAGTGGCAGATGATTTTGTCAGGTGGTGCGGGAAGGATTACATTTTCTGCACATGGGGAAGTCTTGACCTCACAGAGCTGCAGAAAAACATGGACTACTATAGTATGACACCAGTGTCAGAAAAAACGCTGCGGTACTATGATATTCAGAAACTGTTCAGCATCGCTTTTGAAGACAGGAAATCGAGGCGTACATTACAGTATGCGGTGGATTTCCTTGGTATCGAAAAAGACGTGGCTTTTCACAGGGCATATACAGACGCGTATTACACAGCAGAGATTGTAAAAAAGATAAAAAGTGACACGGTTTTTCGGAATTATTCCTTCGACACCTATCGTTTACCGAGAAATAAATCGGAGGAGATTAAAATCTGTTTTGAGGATTACTCAAAATATATATCAAGGGAATTTTCCGACAAGCTTGCTGCTATGGGAGACCGTGAAGTCACTTCTACCCAGTGCTTTCTCTGTGGTGCAAGAACCAGGAAAAAAATACCGTGGTTTACCAGCAATGGGAAACATTATTATACTGTTGTCAACTGTGCACGCCATGGTGCGATCAAAGGAAAAATCCGGCTGCGCAGGACGGAAAACGGCAGGATTTATGTTGTAAAAACGATGAAGCAGATTGATTCTGACGGAGTGCAGGATATCCTCAATAAGAAAAATCAGATTCGTCAAAGCAGAAAAGAGAGACGTCATAAAAAGGAAGGTTTTGTCTAACGCCTTCCTTTTCTGATTCGTATCATCTGCCGTCTGGATGAATTGTGCCATCTGGAATTTCGCCGCGCCTGTCTTCTGGCGGCATGAATCTCCCTTCTCCTGCTGCGGCGGCGTTTGCTGCTCTGTCCCCGTGGAGAAAAGCTATAGTTGTTGATGATGGTTATGACAAATATAATGAGTACGATCACTGCCACTGCAATGATAACGCCAAAGATGACTTTCTTGACATCAATATAGATCACATTGATCTCTTCCTGCGGCTTGGCGGGCGGATCGGAGGAGGTTATCATTTCTCCCTCAGAGGCATTTGGAACGACTTCAGGAACAGATTCGTTAGAGCTGAAATGAAAAGCAGGAACACTGGATTTGTAAAACACCAGATTGCACCCTCCTACAGGCACGCCAGAGTAGGTGTAATTAATCGACGCTATGACATTTGTGTCAGTTGACTGCTCTGCATATGTCAGGGTTGAGACAGTATCTGAAAACTCTGCCGTGTTCGGCAATATGACATATGCGTCATTTTCTATGGAAATAAGCGGTGTCGAATCCCCAAACAGATCATTTTCCGTGTCAAAGAAATCCATCGTGTCAATATTGTATTTGGTCTCGTTATCTTTGATGGGCACTCTCTGAAAATTTTCAAACCCATACTGAAACAGCGTGATTGTGTCCTCAAACTGATAGGGTGTCTCATCCATAAAAACGACACAGACAAGCTTCATTCCGTTCTTCTCGGCAGCAGACACGAGTGTCTGGCGCGACTGTGACACATACCCTGTCTTGCTTCCAAGCAGATACTGGTATTCGTATGGTTTTCCCTTGAAGAGCTGGTTTTTGGAGGCAATCCACACATCTTCCTCATCATCGGGTTTTAGGCGGAAATGGTAGCTGGTTGTGGAGGACATTTTACATAGCATTTCATTTCCAAAAAACTCACAGCTGATCAGGGCAAGGTCATAGGCACTTGTGTAATGATTCTCGTCAAAGAGTCCATTGCAGTTTGTAAAATGGGAGTCCGTGCCGCCGAGCGAAGCGACTTTTTCATTCATAAGTTCACTGAAAACTTCCACTGATTTTTCTTTTCCAAGTTTCTCTGCGACGTGTTCCCCGACAGCGCTTGCAACATCATTTGCAGACTGCACGAGCACACAGTAGAGCGCCTGCTCCATGGGCATGGTGTCGCCTGGATCGACACCGCCAAGCCTGGAACCGTCACTTGGGACATCGTGGATCGAATCGTGTGAGAAGGTAATCATCTCGTCCATCGTGCAGTTCTGCATTGCAAGCAGACAGGTCAAAATCTTGGTCGTGCTGGCGGGATAGCTCTTTTCGTGGATATTTTTAGCGTAGAGAATGGTATGTGTGTTCATCTCCATCAGGATAGCGGACTCAGCGCCGATGGCAGGTCCCTGAGGCCAGTTTGCGATTGCGTTGGACTGGATCGGAAGTGTCTTCCGCTGCTCCATCTGTTCCATGTAGTCGACATCGGCGTGCACGGTAATGGAGCCGGGAAGCAGGGCATCAGTGAGCGATAAATTAGAAATAAGCACTGATACAAGCGCCATGCCGGCAATCAATCTATTTATAATTCGTTTCGTTCCATTCATTGAATAAATCCCCTCATAAATTGAAAATTGTTTTTATTTCTATTACGTGATTGTTGCTGGAGCGGTTTGAAAATTGCTTTTTGTCAGAGGGCGGAAAAGATTTTTCAAATACGCTCTAAGTATATATATTAGATTGTACACTATTTTTATAAAAATGTAACCTGAAATAAAAATTTAATATATAAGAGTACAACAGTAATAAGCCATTAAAAATAGCTTTGCAATGTCAAATTCATGTGCCATGTCAAAGTCATGTTTCATGACCTGATACATCTCAATCACTACTTATTCTTTCAAACTATGCAGCATAGTGCCAAGTCCTACACTGAACCAGAGCATGAGAGTACGGTTGATAGTTAGAAATTATTCATAAATAACTTGTTTGGAACTGTTCAGAAATAGTATTTGCAAATTGCGGTGTAATGATTGATATAAGACTTTCTATACTCCGCGCAAAACAGTGTTTGGGATAGATTGTCTGCAGAGCAAAGCATATTTTTGTAGTGTCTCCTCTGAATGTGCGTGATATCCATCACAAAGTACACCGACGCTGTCTGTATATGACTGTAGAAAATATGCATCCGCACCAGCAATCCATCGGGAGATGCCAAGCATATCTGATTCGTCATGGAGTTCCTTTACAATTGTCGTGCGAAACTCGTAGGGAATAAGCTTTTGCTGCATCAGGATTTGGACAGATTCGTCAATTGCTGCCAGATCAAATTTGGGCTGGTTGTTATGAAATCCGATGGTAATTTCGTATTTTTCAGGTGCATTTTTAATATCCATAGCACAATAATCAATAAGACCTGTGTGAATTAAGTTATAAAGCGTCTGTGGATTAGTGCCGTTAGTGTCCAGTTTTACGAGATAACCAAGTTCCTTGATCTGTCTAATTAATTCTGGCAAATCAGGATTCAGGGTAGGTTCACCTCCAGTGATACATACGCCAGTTAGGACGCTGCGCCTTTTCTTCAAAAAAGCAAAAATCTCTTCTGGCGTAAGCGGAATAAGAGATTCATTTTTTAATACAATATCCCTATTGTGGCAGTACGGGCAGCGGAAATTACAGCCGCCAATGAATAAAGCTGCTGCTACATGTCCTGGAAAATCCAGCAGAGTTGTTTTGTTTACACCGAGAATAAGCATGATATATCCTCCCATATTTCTTGCCTTTTTCTGCTATCATTAACTATCATTCAGTTACATAGTCCGATATGTGTCGGAGCTTTGACCGGAATTCTCAAAGAAAATTCTGCGATCTGATAAAGAGCTAATTCATGAAATTTCCTAAAGAGCTGTTCCCAAAACAGTATAACATATTTTTTTCAGAATACACATAGGATAAATCAATATGAGATAAAGCAGGGTTGATGAAGCGATGATGAATTACATTTGGGGTGGTATGTTGATCATAGGTATCATTTTTGGCGTGGTGACAGGAAATATGCAGGCAGTGACAGATGCGGTACTACAGTCCTCCAAAGAGGCAGTAACACTTGGTATCTCAATGCTTGGCATCGTGGCATTCTGGACTGGGCTTATGGAAGTGGCGCAGGAGGCAGGAGTCATCACAGGGCTCACAAAGCTGATTGCGCCGTTTATGCACTTTCTGTTTCCTAAGATCCCGAAAGGACACCGGGCATGGGATTCCTTATCCGCGAATTTTGTGGCTAATATCTTGGGACTCGGCTGGGCGGCAACGCCGGCGGGGCGTTGAGTTATTATAGTGACAGGTTGAAAAATCCATTGTAAAATCAAGGGTTTCCACCGATTTAGTCCTAATAAAAAAATGGAGTATTGCAGCAAAAGCATTTCTAATTTTTCATTTGGACGGCGCCGATTCATGTGAAAATGCAAAGAAATTGGATTAATGTAACTCAAAGTGCCTAAAGGCTATGAGTTACTGGTTTTAGTATAGCATAAGGAGGGCAGAAGGTAAACAATTCAATTACATATTCTTCAATTAGGCTTTTGGTAAAATCTCCAAAGGCCTGTTACCAGCTGGATCTTCTGGTCTTTTCTCTTCTTATTTTGGATGTTTCTGCTATTTATTGGTGTTTTAGGCCAGCTTTACAGCAGTCTGGAAAATGGTCATGTTTTCCCTGGCCGGAATGTAAGTATCAACCTTGCGTTCGTTTTTTAAATAATTATGCATTTCACGTGACAGAAATCCTCTGTCATTGATTAGTATATCATTCTCTATATCTTTCCTGCAAAGTTGAATCATAACCCAGTCACCTCATTTGTTATAAATCACAAATAGAATATCAGATTTTAGAAGCTATGTCCGAAAGACTTATTGAAGTAGGGACAGAATAAAGATGACATATAAAAGCCTATATGATAAAATATTCATGGTTGACAAAAAGACAAATCAAGAATTACATAGGAAAAGATATGGATTTTCATTATGAATTATTGGAGGAAACAAGAAAAGAAATTAAGGGTATGCGGTTTTTCAAAGAGGGCGTTGAGGTAATTGAAGAAGTCTTTTTGAGAGTTTGTTTAAGGCATACAAACTTGGATGATGACCATGCGGATGTAATAATGGCAAAATAATAATATACGTTCCTGATGATAAATGACATTGTATATATTAATATTTTACGCATATGCAGAAAGGAAATGATAGTATGATTCTTTATTTGAGCGTTGATACCAATATAGAAGATCTCGAGATTGACTATATTGAAGTCAAATTGGTCACTGGTGAGACCGTGATGGTGGACTGGGATGAGAGTGACATTGAACGGGAAGACAATGGTTTTGATGCTCGCTATAAGGGCGTTTATTTTGATGAGGAGTATGCGAACGGGAAGCTATCCAGCCTCCGTAAGATGCAGATTGAATATATTAACCTCTATACGGAATCCGACAACAATGCAGATATTGTCATAACTGATATGACTTTTGAGGATGAAGGAGAACAGTATACCCCGGAACATCTCCTTCCCTATGTCATAAAGCATTGAGGAGTGTGAGATGTCATGAAAAACGAATCAGTTTGGAAACAGTGATCACATTCTTAGTCAGGCAGGTTAGGAGAATATAAAAACGTGGAAAGAACACTTAGGATCTGTCACAAAATATCCTTTCATTTTGACATGTCTAAATCCACACATGCGTCAAAATTGAAAGTTATTTCATGACAGCTCCTTAGAGGACATAAATTACGGCATTTCGGAGAAGGAAGCGGAGACATTTATAAAAGCCGTAAATGGTGAATTGGGTATCGCCTTGCTGGAGGAATATCTCAAAATTTTGACAGCCTTAGCGTGTAACTTGAATCAGGGAGTTGCATTCGGCATATATGAAGATTTAAAAAAGGCTTTAATGCAAGAATGATAAGGGAGGGTTCTATTTTATTTCATGTAAAGTTTTCGTCATATCTAGGACTTCCCCAGCATACATTTAACTATTAAAGGAGTAAATAGATGCCGGGGAGGTCTTTTTATATGGAGCTGTTAAAGAAAAATATCCATACAGAGCGGATAAAGTCCAAGGCACTTTTGCAGATACCACTGGAGGCGGACATCAATGTGTCCGATATAAAGCCGGATGTGGCGAAAGTGATTTACGACTGCGGAACAATCAAGATAGATGAAATCAAGACGGGCATGAACAAAATCTGGGTGAAAGGAAAGTTGTGCTATCAGATACTGTACCAGACAGACAGCACTTTATCCGCCGATAAAGAGGATAAAACGCTTGCCGGCATGGACGGCGATATTCCATTTATGGAGGAGATTTATCTCGACAAGCTCGAGGGAACAGACCGGGTGGTTTGCAAAACGAATCTGGACGATATGCGGATACACATCATCAATTCGAGAAAGCTCAGTGTTCAGTCAGTGATTTCTCTGGAACCAAGGGTGGAAGAGAGTATATCGGAGGAATTGTGTATAGAGCTTGACAACTCGGGAGAAGCAGATCAAAAGCTTGAATATCGCAAAAAGAGCCTCGATTTCCTTGAGACTGTCGTGAAAAAGAGGGATTTGCTGCGTATCCATGAGGAAACGCGTCTGCCCGCTGGTATGCCAGATATTGGAACTGCTCTGTGGAAAAATGCAGGGATCAGCAGTATCAACTTTCGTCCAATGGATGAAAAGCTGGGAATCACAGGGGAGCTAAATGTATTTATCGTCTATCGGGAGGATACCTCTGACAGGATTAATTGGTATGAGGCCGTGATCCCTTTCAATGGAAATGTGGAGTGCCAAAACAGCAGGGAAGGCATGATCGCAGATGTAATGTATGAGATCGGACATGAGGAGATCACGATCAGGGAGGATTCCGACGGCGAATTGCGTGTGATTGGTGTCGAGACAACCGTTGAACTGGAGATCAAGCTATATGAAAAAGAGAGCACCTCGATTGTGGCAGATGTGTACGGTGTAAGCTGTGAGGTGCAGGCAGGAATCGACAGCAAACAGTTCCGCGATCTGTCCATGGAACTCAATATCGAAGAAAAGCTCACACGCAGCATTAAATTAGAGGATGCGGATCCCAAAATCTTACAGGTATGTCACAGTGATGCCAGGGCAAAGCTTGCCGAGACAACATTGAAGGATGGTCAGCTAAAACTAAACGGCGAGATTGAGCTGCAAGTGCTCTACTCCTCCAATGAGAGCGGCGGCGGTCTCTATCCAGTAAGGAGTACTGTTCCGTTTGAAATAGTGAGGGATATACCAGATGTGGATGAAAAGCAGCTCGAGCAGTGTTCCCTGTCTGTATGGATACCACAGCAGACGGTGAGTATCAAGGACAGCGCACAATTTGAGTGGAGAGGCAGCATCGGTGTCAAAATGTTGATTTATAATACAAAAAATGAAGACATTTTAACAGAACTAACGATAGAACCAATCAACGCAGATGTCTTGGAAAAGCTTCCGGGATTTGCAATCTACTATGTGAAACCAGGCGATTCTCTCTGGCAGATTGGCAAAAAGTATTATGTGAGCGTGGGACGCATTAAGGAAATGAACAATCTGACAGAAGATGAGATCAAGGCAGGTGATAAAATTCTTATTGTAAAATAGGTCAGCGTATGCTGACCTATTTTACAATATATTTCGTATCATTATTTTGCAACAACAGTACCATCTTCAGTTGTGGTAACAGTGTCCTTCTCTGATGTACTGCCTTCTGTCTTTGGATTCATCAATTTGTCAAGCTTTTCAAGCACTGCATCGTATGTTTTCTGCGAAATCTCAGGAAGCTTGCCGCCCCATGTCTTCTCAGCCTGCTTGTATCCTTTTAAAAATGCATCGCGCATCTTCTCAAGCTGCTTGGAATCATTTCCTGCAAGTGCAGTTGCAAAAGATACGATACGATCGGAAGTCTGCTTTACGCCCCAGTAACCATCTTCTGAGATTGCTTCCTGAGCCTTCTTCTGTGTATCAGCGTCAACTGTGTAATTTCCCTTTGAGAGGAACTGCCAGATATTGTTAGCCTGACCAAATGTGTTGGTCTGTGTATTCATCATGTTGTGTACGAGATCAGTCAGCTGTGACTGGCGCTTCTCCTGGTCAGCCTTAAGCTGTGCTACGATCGCTTTTCTGTCGTCGGCAGACAACTTTGTCTTGTCATAGACAGCAGCACTGTTTTCATTTTTGTTTTCGTTTTTCGAAGTATCCAACTTCGAAGTGTCATTTTTGGAAGCAGTACTCTCTTTCTTTTCTGCTTCAACTGCATATAAGTCTGTTACGCTATTATTTCCGATTCCTGATAAACTCATATGGTATCCCTTCCCTTCTTACATAAATTATAAATTAATTCCCTCCATGGCAGCAGCCAGTATTCTGAACATAGATATACTGGTTTTGAAATTATATCGTCATAATATGGCAGAAACTTTAGAGAGAATTGAAATTTTTGGAAAATTTTATAAATTAACAGTTGCGAAATGGAGCATAAGGCAATGAAATGATCTAAGAAATGAATGAAAGCCAAACAGAGCGAAACAGTGGAAGAAATTTAATAGAATATTGATGGAAAATTGAATGTATTTATAGTATCATGTTGGTAATACAAATCGGTATTTCGTGATATGAAGCCATTATACAGGCTTGATTGTCTTAATAAAATGGACTTTCCCCATATACTATACTTTGCTGGATTAAGCCGATTTGCACAAAATTTAATTTTAAGGAGTGAAATACTATGAGCAAACAGCCAAATTTTCCTTTTGACATGACAGATTACACGTGCTTCTCCATTATCAACTGCCCAGTAGAGCAGGCGATTCAGCTTTTGAAAGAGTATCCCAACATTTGCGCCGCAGAGGACAGAGTTCCCTTTTCCTTTCAGATCACCACTTTGCCGGAGGAGGCAAGGTGGACTCTTTTGCGCTGGCCTCGGCCAGGGAGGTTTGATGATTTGATGAACCTGACGATATGGCTAATGGGTTACCGTGCTGGTCTGGGCGGGGAGAATCCTATCTTTGTCGCTCTCCCGCCTGCAGAACGTGCTACGGAGGGACCGCTTCTGGCCAGGCCCGATTACGACAACCAATTTGGTGATTCCATGCTGGGCTTCTGGCAGAATTGGAGCTTTAATTACACAATACCAGGAGAGAAATTGCGTTGGATTGGTGATGATGTGTTCCCTCAAGAGTATTTCTTTTATGGCCGCGGCTATTCCTCCACTGGTTTCCAGTTAGAGTGGCTGAACAATCCGGAACGTATTTCAGATTGGATAGAGTGTTCAATTATGATGGAAAAATGACCCTTTCAAAACGCTCAGATTTCTGAAACACTTGAATCAAGAACTGCCTGACAGTATTTCCCTGAGCAGCTTCACTGCATCGGGAAACTTTTCCACAGGAACTTCGCAGCAGGAGAGCGCGATATGTGCATAACTTTCATTTTTTTTTCCAGTCTTGTGGATAGGAAACACCAAAATTCCATTTGCGGCGGCCTGTTCACACAGTTCGTCGCTGGTCAGGGAGCATTTTACTTTCAGATGCACTAGAAAAACGGACTCTCCCATATAAACTTGGGCTCGCGATCCAAAAGCTTTCTCCAGCAATGTGGATAACGTTCTTGCCTTGTTGGAATATAGGCGTTTGAGCTTGCGGATCTGACTGTCGAGGTGTCCGTCGCGCAGAAACTGGCACAGGGCAAGCTGCTCTGACTTGGAGGCAGTCTGGTTATAGAGTGCCTTTTTCTGTTCATACAGAGGCAGAAGCGAGTCGGGCAGAATCATGAAGCTAAGGCGGATAGACGGCAGCAGAAGCTTTGAGAAAGTACTCAGATAGACTACATTTTCTCCGCCGGCAAGTCCCTGCAGACAGGGGATCGGCTTGCTGAAATAACGAAATTCATTGTCGTAATCATCTTCTATAATCAATCGGTCATGAACCGCGCACTCTTTCAAAAGCGCAAGGCGTTTCTCCACGCTCATGACATCGCCAAGTGATGTCATATGGGACGGTGTCATATAGAGCACACTTGCGTTTTCTTTCTCTTTTTCCACATCAAATCCATAATCTTCAAAGATAACCATACCCTGTGCAAAGCGCGTGTCGCGAAAGCACACTGTCTTGTGCTCCTTTATGAGAGGGCACAAAATATTCAGGAGTGCCTGGGAACCGGCACCGACCACAATGTTTTCTGGTCGGCAGACGGCGTTTCTCTTGTTCATCACATAGCGGCTGATGACTTCGCGCAGCTCATACTCGCCCTGCGGTTCACCGTAGGTCAGCATTCGGCCGTCCTGCCTCAAAGTACTTTTGATATAGCGTCTCCACAGGTTAAAGTCAAAACTGTCTGCATCCACGTTGTTTGAGGTGAAATTATATAATATCTTTTTTTCGGGAACCGTGCCGGAAGGGCTGTTTGAGGCTTTGGGAGAAGCAACTGCGGTAACTGTTCTATCTGTTATATAGTATCCGCTCTGTGGTCTGGAGATGATATAGCCGTCTGCGGCAAGACACAGGTAGGCAGTCTCGATGGTAGTGCGGCTTAATCCCAGCTGAACCGCGCATCGACGGATTGAGGGCATCTTTGTCCCCGGCATCAGACGCCCAGTGACGATCAAGTCCTTATAGTAGTCATACACCTGTAGATATCGCGTGGTTTGTGTCGAATTGAAATCAAGATTCATGGGTTGTCCAGCCCCCTTCTTTATGATATGATAAATATTACCATGACAGAGCAGGTGATGCAAGTTGGTATGATTGAATTTGAAAAGGTAAGGAATTGTCAATATATGATAGAATCCACAAAGGGAAAAACAAAATTTGGAGGGATATTATGACAGAAAAACAGCAAGAATTGCCATCTGGAATCAATAATCTTCTAAGAACAGGTGATCTGTTAGAGTTAAAGAAGCAGTTTTCTCAATGTGAGCCAAATGCGACATTTTATTATGGTGGTTCTAACATTTTTTCGTTGGTACCCATGCCAAGAGAGCTGGCATTATGGGCACAGGAACAGGGAGCAGATATCAATTTTAGAGATCGTTATGGGAAGACACCGATTTTTGAAGTTGCCAGAAAGGATGGCGACATCTCACTCCTGATAGAGTTAGGAGCAGATATAGACGCTGTTAGTCCAGATGGATGTACACCGCTTCATATCGCAGCGGCACGTGGACATAAAAAAGCTGCGCGGACGCTGCTTAAGGCGGGGGCAAAGATTGATGCGCAGACGAAGGATTTTAATGGATTTGGTCACTTTACGCCTTTGGAAAAAGCACTTTATGAAAATGATATGAGCTGTACAAAAAAATATGACATCTGTAAATTTTTATTAGACCATGGTGCCAAGGCGACAGATCGCTGCCGCCAGTTTGCATCTGCTTATTCGGAGACATTTTATCGGCACACTCTAGGAAAAAAACCTTCTAAATATCTGCAAAATCAAGCAGCAGCATTAGAGAAAATCTGTAAATTGTTTGATGCAAAGATGCTTCGGGAGACCTCGTTCCATGATGGTGTCTCTCCAATTATCCTGACAGTTGTCGGAGGATTCAAAAACAATTTTGAAGAACTCTGGGACTTTCTTGTTCCTCCTAGTGGGCGGGCACAAACAGCTCAGGGAGAGGTTATCCGTATTGCGGGCAGAGTAGAGGACGAACTTATGCGTAACGGAGGGCTGAACTGGGATGAGGATTACCGAAAAATGCTTGAAACATTTCGGAAATATCTTCGCCTTACCGATCCTTTGGAAGAGTCGGACAAATATGTTGGAGAGATCATAGATGCGCTTAAAGATGGAGATGTAAATGATAGAATGATTTGGAGATTACGTTACTGTGCACAGAATTGGGTTGCAAATAATCCGGAAGTCATGCCGTTGTTAGATGCGGATTATACAAGATAAGAAAGTATATATGTATTGATGAAAAGGCTATGATTGATTGTCTTGGTTGGCGCGGGCAATGGTATACATTATTTTGGGCAATTACAGGCAAGATAAAATTTTTACGATAGGAGAATAAAGATGGGATTAAAAGATGGATTATCGGAAGAGAAAAAGGCGGACACGCAGAATGCAAGTACACTCGAGGAGGATATTCCTAAGGCGGCGGACTGGGTGGTCAAGGCGTTAAACACATCAGGCTATAAAGCTGATTATAGTCTGGAGAGCATGAAAGAGATCGATCGTTTTTTTGATGAACAAAGTGGCCCGGACGGAGTCCTTGCAAAAAATGGTACAGGACAGATTCTGTTCTCACTTGGTTCCTATATAGGACAGACAGTCATAAAGCTGCATGGTGGAAAGTGGATAACAAATGATGACGATCCACAAGGTGAAGTCAACATTGCCGTTGAGACAGCAGACGGCGTGACATTATGGCCCGTCATGCGGTGTATAAAACGGTATATGAATGGATCAGAGGACAGCATATATGCGCTTGTGTCCGTGTTGGATAACAAGGATATTTTAAAATAAATGGAAAAAATGAAACAAGGGGGAATCTTTTATGAAAAGCTTGCTAAAGTACATAAAAGACTACAAAAAGGAAAGCATTCTGGCGCCTCTGTTCAAAATGCTTGAGGCGTCCTTCGAACTGATGGTGCCGCTTGTCATGGCGTCCATCATCGACCGCGGAATTGCGCACAATGACACTGCTCAGATTGTAAAAATGGGGTTGATTCTCGTACTCTTGGCAGCAGTAGGACTCATCAGCGCAGTGACAGCACAGTATTTCAGTGCAAAAGCTGCAGTCGGATTTGCCACAAAGCTGCGGTCAGCACTGTTTGCGCACATTCAAGGTCTGTCATACACGGAGCTTGACACGATCGGGACCAGCACACTGATTACGCGCATGACAAGCGATGTGAACCAACTGCAAAACGGCGTCAATCTAACGTTACGTCTGTTGCTCCGCTCGCCGTTTATCGTGTTTGGTGCAATGATTATGGCATTTACGGTGGATGTGAAAGCTGCACTCATTTTCGTAGTGGCGATTCCGCTGCTCTCTATTGTCGTGTTTGGCATTATGATTGCCAGTATCCCTCTCTACAAAAAGGTACAGACAGCACTGGACAAGATTCTTGGCAGAACGCGTGAAAACCTAGCAGGTGCACGTGTAATCCGCGCCTTCTGTAACGAGGAGTCGGAGACCACCAATTTTGAGCAGGAAAATGAGCTGCTGCTTAACACACAGGTTTTCGTTGGCAAGATTTCGGCGGCGATGAATCCAGTGACATATATCATTATCAATATAGCGCTTGTCGTGCTTTTGTGGACGGGGGCAGTCCGCGTAGACAGCGGGATCATCACGCAGGGCGAGGTTGTTGCTCTGGTGAATTATATGTCACAGATTCTTGTCGAACTTGTGAAAATGGCAAACCTCATCATTCAACTCACGAAAGCGCTCGCCTGTGCAAAACGTGTGGAAAGCATTTTTGCCATCACTTCCAGCATGAGCGGCGGTACTTTGGAGAAAAATGACATAAATGTCATAAATGAGGAGATCGATGAAGGGAATGCGGCGGTTATCTTTGACCATGTAAGCCTTACTTATAAGGGTGGTGGTGGTGAATCACTCACAGATATCGATTTTGTCATACAAAAGGGTGAAACGATTGGTATCATCGGCGGTACTGGCTCAGGAAAGACTTCTGTCGTGAACCTGATTCCGCGCTTTTACGATGCGACAAGGGGGCACGTAATCGTGGATGGTTTTCCGGTCAGGGACTATGAGATTTCCGCGTTGCGGGAAAAGATCGGTGTCGTTCCCCAGAAGGCAGTTTTGTTCAAAGGGACAATCCGGGAAAATCTTTTGTGGGGAAATGAAAATGCATCAAATGAAGATATCGAAGATGCACTGCGTATCTCGCAGGCAAAAGAGTTTGTCGACACAAAAGATGGCAGGCTTGACTTTATGATCGCACAGGGCGGCAAGAATCTTTCCGGTGGTCAGAAACAGAGGCTTACTATCGCGCGCGCTATCGTGAGGCGCCCGCAGATACTGATTCTCGATGACAGTGCTTCAGCACTTGATTTTGCCACAGATGCAAAGCTGCGTGCGGCGATCAAGGGCATGAAAAATGACATGACTGTCATAATTGTGTCTCAGCGTGCATCATCCATACAATATGCTGATAAAATAGTAGTAATGGACGATGGTGCGGTTGCAGGAATTGGCACACATGAGGAATTGCTTGCAGACAATCAGATTTATCAGGAAATATACTATTCTCAGTTTCCGGATAAAAAGGCAAAGGCTGCGGTTTTTGGAGGCTCTGATTATGAAAGATAATAAATCAAATAAAGAAATTTTAAAGAAAGTGCTGGACCACATCGGAAAATATAAAATATTTCTGTTCCTATCCATTGTACTTGCGGCAATTTCGGTAATACTTACATTATATATACCGATTCTGACAGGTCAGGCGGTGGATTGCATTCTTGGTCCTGGCGCGGTAGATTTTGATGGAATCTGGGTAATACTAAAGGAGATGGCGGTCATCATCGTCATCACGGCTGCAGTGCAGTGGCTTATGAACACTTGTAACAACAAGATTGCCTATCAAGTGGTGCGTGATGTGCGCGATGAGGCATTTAAAAAATTGCAGATACTTCCCCTCAAATACATCGACGGTCATTCACATGGTGACATTGTTAGTCGTATTATAGCAGATGTAGATCAGTTTTCTGATGGTCTGCTTCTGGGATTTACACAGCTTTTCACAGGTGTGGTGACAATCATTGGAACATTGATTTTCATGTTTTCCATCAATGTATCCACCACGATTGTCGTCGTAATTCTGACACCGTTGTCATTTTTTATCGCAGGTTTTATTGCGAAGCGGACGTTCAGCATGTCAAAGCTCCAGTCGGAGACAAGAGGAGAGCAGACCGCATTGATTGACGAGATGATCGGAAATGAAAAGGTTGTGAAGGCATTTAACCATGAGCCGCAGGTTATGGAGCAGTTTGAGGAGATCAATGGCAGATTGGAAAAGGCGAGTGTGAAGGCAATTTTCTTTTCTTCATTGACCAATCCCTGTACACGTTTTGTCAATAGTCTTGTCTATGCGGGCGTGGGAATCCTTGGTGCGTTTCTTGCCATCAGAGGGCGCATCAGTGTCGGACAGCTAACCAGCTTTTTGAGCTATGCAAATCAGTATACAAAGCCCTTTAATGAGATCTCCGGCGTGGTGACGGAGCTTCAGACGGCACTTGCGTGTGCTGGCAGGGTATTCGAATTTATTGAGGAAGAGCCGCAGATTCCAGAGGCTGAGAATGCAGCGGTTCTGACGGCGCCAAAAGGCAATATCACGATGCAGAATGTCAACTTCTCGTACAATCCAGAGCAGAAACTGATACGGAATTTTAACCTTGAAGTGAAGTCTGGTCAGCGCGTTGCAATCGTAGGACCGACAGGCTGCGGAAAAACAACTGTCATAAATTTGCTGATGCGGTTCTATGATGTTAATAGTGGAAGTATCCGGATTGACGGAGTGGACATCAGAGACATGACGCGAAAGAGTCTGCGCAATAGTTTTGGAATGGTACTGCAGGAGACATGGCTCCACGCGGGAACGATTCGGGAAAATATTGTGATGGGCAAGCCGGATGCGACAGACGAGGAAATTGCCGCAGCCGCGAAGGCAGCACATGCGCACAGTTTTATCAAGCGTCTGCCGAAGGGATATGACACGGTTATCACAGAGGACGGCGGCAGTCTCTCACAGGGACAGAAGCAGCTTTTGTGTATTACGCGTGTGATGCTCTGCTTACCGCCGATGTTGATTCTCGACGAAGCGACTTCCTCGATTGACACGCGCACGGAAATTAAGATCTCACAGGCGTTTAACACGATGATGAAGGGAAGAACGAGCTTTATCGTGGCACACAGACTTTCGACGATTCGCGAGGCGGACATTATCCTCGTCATGAAGGACGGAAATATCATTGAACAGGGCAATCATGAGACACTCTTAAACAAGGAAGACGGATTTTATGCGAAGTTATATAATAGTCAGTTCGAGATGGCAGAATAAAGAGTGCCGCTGAAAGCGGTTTACCAGCGGTGCGGAAAAGGAGATAGGAAAATATGATTAATAAATTTCTGGACGTATCACAATATGCATTTTTAGGCTTTTTGGGTGTAGCTTTTGCATATCTGATGACAAGTCTTTTGCTGGCGGTCGGAATGAATAAACTCCCGAGGGATCACGGGCGGGAGTTTGCGCATGACGGCGGTCTCTCCGCAGGAAAACCGCGCGGTGCAGGCTTTGTCTTTATTCTTGTATTTGTGCTGTCTGTACTTATCTTTGGGAGTATGGACAGGGAAATAACAATCTATCTGATTCTGACGGTTGCGGCAATGATGACAGGTTATCTTGACGATTGTGCGAAGGTGTCGTGGGGAGAACTGCGCAAAGGTCTCCTGGATCTCGTGATTGCCATTATGACCGCGGTGACAATCGTGAACTTCAATGGAAGTGATGTGACGATTGCGCTGACAGGGCAGGTCATAACCCTTCACCCTTTACTGTATGGCGCGCTTGCTGTGGTTCTTGTGTGGGGATCCATCAATGTGACAAACTGCGCAGACGGAGTCGACGGCTTGTCGGGAACACTTACGAGTATAACACTGTTTACCATCTATATGATCATGAACAGGGCAGGGACTGCGACAGGATTTTCCTACACGATTTTACTGTTTATTGCATGTATTCTTGGCTATCTGTGGTTTAACGCTACACCAAGCCTGCTGCTGATGGGAGATGCCGGTTCGAGGGCGATGGGACTGTTTATTGCTATTTCCATTATGAAAGCTGGGTGTCCATTCCTGTATCTGTTGGTTGCATTTGTGCTGATGGTGGACGGCGGAATCGGGCTTTTGAAGGTATCATTGCTGCGCTTTTTGCACATTAAGATACTCACAAAGGTGCGGACGCCGCTTCACGATCATGTGCGCAAAAATATGGGCTGGTCTAATGCACAGACTGTATTCAAGTTCGCAATCATACAAATTATGATATCGACTGCGGTGTTGTGGCTGACTGCGCTCTAGGGAAAAATGCCCTAGAGCCGCGTACTCCACTGCGAGCAGTCCCAAAGATCAGTGGCGAGTCCGTCGTAAAATTCGGGTTCATGGCAGACCATTAAGATACTGCCCTTGTACTCTGTCAGGGCGCGTTTTAATTCTGATTTTGCATCGACATCGAGATGGTTTGTCGGCTCATCCAGAAGTAAAATATTCGTCGGTTTATTGATGAGCTTGCATAGTCTTACCTTTGCCTGCTCGCCGCCGCTTAATACCTTTACCTTGCTCTCAATGTGCTTGGTCGTGAGCCCGCACTTTGCGAGGGCAGACCGCACTTCGTACTGTGTCATCGAGGGAAATTCATTCCAGAGTTCCTCGATACAAGTCGTGGTGACAGACTGGTCCATCTCTTGTTCAAAATATCCAATTTCCAGATAATCCCCAAGCTCTACGCCGCCATTTAAAGGACGAATCAAACCTAAGATACTTTTTAAAAGCGTCGTTTTGCCGATGCCGTTTGCACCCGTAAGCACGATTTTCTGCCCGCGCTCCATCGCAATATCTAGCGGTTTTGACAGCGCTTCATCGTAACCGATGACAAGGCTTTTCGTCGTGAAGATATACCTTCCGCTCGTCCTTGCTTCCCTAAAGCGGAATTCCGGCTTTGGCTTTTCCGCCGCAAGCTCGATCATATCCATCTTATCTAGTTTTTTCTGGCGTGACATCGCCATATTCCGCGTGGCAACACGCGCCTTGTTTCTGGCAACAAAATCCTTCAAATCTGCGATTTCCTTCTGCTGCTTATTATAGGCGGCCTCAAGCTGTGCCTTTTTCATGGCATAGACTTCCTGAAATTTGTCGTAATCCCCAACATAGCGCGTCAGCTCGGCATGATCCATATGATAAATAATATTGATGACACTGTTGAGAAAAGGAATGTCATGCGAGATTAATATAAATGCGTTTTCATATCCCTGAAGATAGCGCTTCAGCCATTCAATATGATTGGCATCGAGATAGTTCGTGGGCTCGTCCAAGAGCAGAATATCCGGCTTTTCCAGCAAGAGCTTTCCGAGCAGGATTTTTGTTCGCTGCCCGCCGCTTAAATCAGTGACATCTGTGTCAAGTCCAACTTCCATGATACCGAGCGCCCTTGCGACTTCCTCGATCTTGGCATCGATCATATAAAAGTCGTGCTGGTCAAGGAGTTCCTGTATCGTGCCAAGCTCTTCCATGTAAGCATCAAGCTCCGACTCGGAAGCCTCGCCCATCTTGTCGCAGATCTCATTCATGCGGCTCTCCATCTCATATAAGAAGTCAAAAGCAGCGGCGAGTACATCTTTCACTGACATTCCTTTTTTAAGGACAGTATGCTGGTCAAGATAACCTACGCGCACGTTTTTGGACCACTCAATTTTGCCTTCGTCCGGCATCAGCTTGCCGGTGATGATATTCATAAAAGTGGATTTGCCTTCACCGTTGGCACCCACCAAACCAATATGCTCCCCCTTTAGGAGGCGGAAGGACACATTTGTAAAAATCGTCCTGTCGCCGAAACCGTGGGAGAGATTTTCGACGTTTAAAATACTCATTGTTAGAAACCTTTCTTAATTATATTCATTATAGTAATCCTTGTAATTTCAATGATAAAATTGAAAAGCATATAAGAGTGCCAGCATGGAAACTCCGCATTGAATCTCATTGTCTCTGAGCATATTCAGAACTTCGCTCTTAGGCACCCATTTTTTGTTTAGAACTTCATTCTCGTCAAACGCAGATCTTTCATTTTCCACTCTGGCACCAAAGACATGCATTTTTAAATCAGACATTCCATTACACGGATTATTTAAGCACAAATAGGTCAAATCCTTCAGTGTACATCCGGTTTCTTCCATACATTCTCTTCTGGCAGCTTCTTCTGGTGTTTCATCAGCCTCAATTCTTCCGGCTGGGATTTCCCACTCCAGACGGGAAGTAATATAACGTTTTGACTGAATCAGTAATATTTCATCTTGGTCATTTACAATTACTACACATGCAGATTCATGAGGATAGTGGAGTTTATGGTAAGAATCTAAGACACGCCCGTCCGGCATTTCCACTTGATCCGCATATAGACAGATCCAGCCGCTTTCGTAGATTATTTTTCTGCCAATCTGTTTTGGAAATTTGTCATTCATTTAATATTTCCCCCATAAAAAGCGAATCTTTATGATAATTTGTCTCCCATATCAAACAAGATACTTTATTAAAATAATTGAATAGCTGTAACGGTTTCGGAACTGTTCAAAAATAACCTATGCATCTTGACTTGTCTATTTCTCCGATTGCATATTGCAAAGCATATACGGCGTTCTTGTCATAAATAATTTCTGAACATTTCCTTACGAATAGTTACAGTATATATAAAATGCAATCTCCGCGCAACTGTAATTCATAAAAATATGTGAGGTAATTGACAATCTCATTCTGCCACGATAGAATTTCTATTATATAAAAGGTGCGATATACTGTATACAAAGGAGAAAAACTATGATACAGGAATTGGGCATCATGCTCTGCAAAGAGCGTGAGAAAATGGGTGAGAAACAGAAGAATATAGCGGATGGGATTATAGATATGACTGAGCTGTGCAGGGTGGAGTGTGGGGAGCAGGAGATCGATTACTTTACACTGCAGGCGCTGTTCGAACGTCTGGGAAAGTCCTTGGACAAATTGGAACTTGCCGTGTCGGTCAGTGAGTATGAGTCCATCTCATACCGGACGGAAATCGAACACAGTATCGAGGAGTGGGACAGCAATACACTGGTTAAACTGATGGACAGCTATGGTAAGTATAATGACAAAAAACGTCCGATCCACAAGCAATATATGACTGCGATGAATGCCATGGAAAAGTACGTGCGGGAGAAGGATTATGCGTCCTGTCTGTATGGGATGGAACAGGCACTTGCGTGGACGCTGCCGGGAGACTGGAGGCAGAAAGTTCAGATTAAACAGCGCCTCTGCAATCAGGAGATCAGAATCATCTTAGTGATCGCATACTGTCAGTGGAAACTCGGAAATATGGACGGACTTACGATGCATCTGGAGCAGCTTGGCTGGTATATCCTGCAGCACTATACGGACACGGAGGAGCAGGTCAAAGTCTATCCGCACTGTGCATGGCTGCTGGGGCAGCTTTATCTGGGGCAGGGCAGGGTGGAGGAAGCATATGCCATGTGCAGGAGAGGGAAGGAATCCCTCATAGAAAACGGCTCCCTGAGTCCCATGTGGGAAATGCTGAAGTTGGAGGAAACGTGTTTTGGAAAACTGGGCAGGCAGGCGGAACTGACACGGTGCAGGAAGTACCGGGAAGCAGTCGCGTTTATATACGAAGCAGCGGGAGTGCATCTGGAATCCAACATGGTGGCGGTGTTTATGAAAAGCAGCTTTCAGGGAGAGTTCATCATTACCAATGAACTGGTGAGGGATCTGCGGGAGGCACGGGGGCTTTCGCAGGAGGAACTCAGCGCGGATATCTGTACACAGGAGACGCTGTCCCGGATCGAGAAAGGGAGAACGCCCAATAAAAAGAAACTCTATCAGCTATTGAAGAGAATGGGTATGGAGCGGGAGAGTTATTATGGGTTTATCGAGGCGGCTGATTATGAATTGTATGAAAAGGTGAGACAGTATAACCAGTGTTTTTCAAAAGGCAGGCAGGATGAGGCAACGAAGCTGCTCGGTGAAATCGAAAAAGAGTTGGATATGACTAGACCTGTGAACAGACAATTTATTGGAAAGGGGCATATTCTGGAACAGGTGACACAAGGCAGATTACCATACGAACAGGCAAACCAGCAGTTATTGGAATTGCTGCATCTGACGATGCCGTCTGTTGGTTCGGATAAGCGGATCTATCGTGTACCATTCCGGATAGAATATACAATATGGAATTACATAGCGGTTAATCTGAGACGAAATGGCAGAATAGAAGAAGCACTTCAGATTTATGAGGAATTGATACAATGCTATAAAAGAAGCAGGGTGGTAATGCGGTATCATGCTGTTCCGGGCTTGACCCTATATATAAATTATGCAGGTTTTCTGGAGGAACATGATGAGTTGGAAAGAGCAAAAGAAATTGGAGTGGAGGGATTGCATCACAGTTTGGAATGTTGCCGGGGAGATACGGTGGGAGACATTCTGGCAAACCTGTCTCTTGTATACGGTAAACAAGGTTTGCCAGTCATAGAAGAATTATATCTTAGACATGGATATTATCTGAATGCTCTGTATGGTAAGATAAATGATCTGGGTATATTGCAGAAAGCATATCAGGATAAGTTCCATAAAGAAATTGATTAATTGTTATCTAATCGATAATAATATGCGTACGTACTTATCCCGGAATCTTCGCTATTATCTCCATTCGATACCGGTGGAACAACAACTGCAACCATACATAATGTTAATAGGGTGACAATCAATTTTTTCATGCTTCCAATTCCTCCTTAAATTTATTTTGGGTTATTACTTACAACAATATAATAAAATGCATATCCAAAAAAGATTATGACGTTTTATTCAAATTTTATTTGATGAAAACGTCATAATCTTTTTGGTGTGGACATGATATGATTAAAGATATTAAAATCGACAAAATTAAATAATATTTCCAATTGAGATCCGATGAAACAGGACAGAAGCTTTTTAATGCAAAAAAGGTGTGAGAACGATTGAGGACAAAAAAGGAGGATGCTTTTAGGTTTAATTAATCCCACTGATGGAAAAGCTTTTGTGTTGGGAAAGGATATACAAAAAGAAAAGAAGAAAATTTTACCTCATATCGGAGCATCGATTGAAACACCAGGATTTTACGCAAATCTTACTGGAAGAGAAAACCTTCAGATATTTTCTGAATATTCAGGAAGAAAAGGCAGTGCAGAAATAAAGAATGTCTTAGAGCAGGTTGGTCTTCCTTACAGGGATAAAAAAATATTTTCACAATATTCTTTAGGAATGAAGCAAAGACTGGCCATAGCTTGTGCTATTATGCATAATCCGGATATTTTGATTTTAGATGAACCTACAAATGGCCTGGACCCGATAGGAATATCTGAGATGAGGGCGTTTATTAAGAATCTTTGTGATGAACAAAGAAAAACGATCTTAATATCCAGTCATATTTTGCAGGAAATAGAAATGCTTGCGGATGATATCGGCATTATTGATAAAGGGAAATTGATAGAAGAGAGCAGTAAATTGCAATATTGATGATAATGAAATAAAGAGGTAAGAATTAGCGGATGTAGTAGAACAGAATTGATTAATGCCAATTTGGTAAATTGTAGGTTAAATATACCTATGAATGAAAAGGAGTATAATTTTATATGAAAAGGAAATTTAATATTGCGTATAAACACACATGTCTGATTTTATTAGGAGCGGCACTGATGTGTATGCTTTGTTCTTGCACCTTTAATGGAGAAAATGCAGAATCCAAAAGTGAGAGTGGAGTGATGGATGATTCTTCTACAACTAATGTGGATAATGAAAATCAATACTCTGAAGTAAGTAACGGACAATCGCAGGATTCTGTGGAAGTAAGCAACGATAAGCCACAAGTTTCTGTGGAAGAAAGTAACGGGCAACCGCAAGCTTCTACAGATGTAAATAACAATGAAAAAGAGGAGCAGTTACCACTTGCAGAGGAAGAAAGCTATAAAGCTGTGCTTATAGATAATGGAGATTTTATAAGCACGGATTTACAGAACAAGAAAATAAATCTCGAAGACATAAAAGAGGTTGTTACGGATGATGAGAGTATCTCAGTGGCAGCGACTAAATTTTCGATTATAGATTTAAGTAGCAATGGAGAAAAAGAAATTGTGCTTTGGTTGCAAATAAATGGAGTCTCAGATTATGGATTTGAGATACTTCGGTATCAAGATGGAGCTGTCTATGGGTATACATTGCCTTATAGGGAGTTCATAAATTTGAAAACAGATGGGACATTCATATTTTCTGGCGGCGCTGCTGACTCGGGAATAGGGAAACTTGAATTTTCTAAGGATGGATTCACGGTTGATAAGTTGTATTATAGTGAATCTCAGTACAATTCTAATAATGAACTTGAGGTTCAATATTTTGCAAATGGTACCCCCTGTTCTGAAGAAGACTTCAATAATGCTATGAGTCTACAGGAAGAAAAGGCTAATGTCAGTTGGTATGATTTAACAAATGATAATATGAATATTGCATTGGAAAATGCGTTTTAATCTCTCAGGGGTTAATTTCCCGCAGCTCTGCTCTTAACTTGACCCACATTTGTAAATTTGCACAATTATGGTTATAAAAGTATACTTTGCTGGTTTTATTTCTTCTATATTAACGTAAGCATAATTGTGAACAGGTAGTTAGTTTAATTTTGTGCAAAATTACCTGTTTTAAGACTTGTGGGATATGATTAAAGATACAAAAATCGACAAAATTAAATAATATTTCCAATTAATATCCGATGAAACAGGGCATAAGCTTTTTAATACAAAAAGGTGTGAGAACGATTGAGGACAAAAAAGAGGAGGATTGGTATACATTATGAGTGAAACTGTCATAGAAACTACACGTCTGACAAAAGCATATGGCACCCAAATATCTGTTGATCATATAAACCTTCATGTAAGAAGAGGAACAATATATGGCTTATTGGGGAGAAATGGGGCAGGAAAAACGACTACAATGAAAATGCTTTTAGGCTTAATTAATCCCACTGATGGAAAAGCTTTTGTGTTGGGAAAGGATATACAAAAAGAAAAGAAGAAAATTTTACCTCATATCGGAGCATCGATTGAAACACCAGGATTTTACGCAAATCTTACTGGAAGAGAAAACCTTCAGATATTTTCTGAATATTCAGGAAGAAAAGGCAGTGCAGAAATAAAGAATGTCTTAGAGCAGGTTGGTCTTCCTTACAGGGATAAAAAAATATTTTCACAATATTCTTTAGGAATGAAGCAAAGACTGGCCATAGCTTGTGCTATTATGCATAATCCGGATATTTTGATTTTAGATGAACCTACAAATGGCCTGGACCCGATAGGAATATCTGAGATGAGGGCGTTTATTAAGAATCTTTGTGAAAAACAGGGAAAAACGATCTTAATATCGAGTCATATATTACAGGAAATAGAAATGCTTGCGGATGATATCGGCATTATTGATAAAGGGAAATTGATAGAAGAGAGCAGTAAAGAGGAATTAAGTATAAAGAGAGAAAAGTATATCAAGCTCCAGGTGTCCGATACAGATGGCGTTGTCAAAATATTGAGAGATCAATATCAAAGCCCCAGATATAAGCTGTCTGCCAAAGGCGAACTGCTGATTTATGATTCTAAAATAAATATCGAAGAATTTGTAAGAGATATTGTTACGTCAGGGATTGGCGTGAGAGAGGTTGGTGTTATAGAGGAAAACCTGGAAAGTTATTTTATTCGCGTTACAGGGGGGATGGACATTGGTGAAGCTGTTACAGAATGAGCTAAAAAAATTTAAAAATCAAAGAATGACCAGAGTTCTGGTGCTGCTTGCTGCAATTATGCCAATTGCGGATACTTTTTTGTGCTTGAAGCAGCATCTTGTTTATAAAAATTTGAATGGATTGAATATACTTTTTGGCAATTTTTTAGTGATGCCATGCTTGTTTATCATGTCGTTAGTTGCTTTGCTGCAGACTGAGGAACAGAATGATACATTGAAAAACATTTTATTATCAGGCGTATCAAAATGGAAGATTTTATTAGTAAAAATCAGTGCAGCATTTATAATTGCTTTTGTATTTGTCATACTAGTTTGGGGTGTAGGAATTATTGGAGGATTTTTAACGGGTGGAACAGTATATCCAATGAAAGGATTTATTTCAATGGCTATAAGTGGTATTGCGGTTCTGTTTGCTTCATCGCCCATCTTAGTTGCTGTGTTTATTTTCAAAAAAAACTTTCTGCTATCTCTTATTATTTCGAATTGCTTATTGATTATAAATTTTCTTTTTACGTGGCAATTGACAATGCTAAATGGTCTAAATATATATATGCCAATCTGTATTGCCTATAGAGTTACATATCCATATCAAATTATTGAGTATTCTCAGAACCTTCAGTATGGGATAGATGCCCTGTATTTTGCGGAATTAACTGGATGGGCGATTTTAATATTTATTATGGTTTTGTCAATAGGAATGAGTTTATTTATTTATGAATATCAGGAGGTGTGAGTAATCATGACCATATTAAAAGCAACGGCATTAGAAATAAAGAAACTAAAAAGGCTAAAAATTAATGTAGTTGGATTATTATGTGCTATTTTGTCGGTAGTGATATCCTGTTTCCAGATGTTGGTAATGTCAAACGTAGAACGGTTGTTTTCTGTGCTGGAAGAGGCTGTGATTTGGAACAATGTGACGCTCCTGATGCCATTTGCGATCGCTTTGATGGGAGGATATTACATAAACAGGGAATCTGTTGAAGATACACAGAAAAACATCTTAATGATACCAGTCGAATGGAGAATGATCATAAAGGCTAAAATTGTGTTGTTATTTTTATTTGGCACTTTGTTAGGAATCACGGAATGGATACTGTGCACCGCAGCGGGTGCTCTGTGCAGATGTAAGGGGATCAACCCAGAGATGCTATTATACTCTTTTGTATGTATGGTAGTGGTTCATATCTGTATTGTCATCGCAGTCTTGCCGGTTGTTCTGATCACATCTGGCAGGAAAGGAACATATATCTGGGGAGCGATCCTGTCCACGATGCTGGGTATATATGTCGTGTTCATCAGCAATGGAGAACTTGTAAATTTTTATCCGCTCGCGGCGGGATTGGTTATGATTCATTTCAGGCAGATCCCAGAGGAGGTCTTAAATTGGAAGATTGCATCTGTGAGTTTAGCACTAATTTGTTTCGCGTCGTATGGGATCTATCGGATTCTGTACAAAAAAGAAGCAGCGTGTTATTAGTTGTATCTGCTTTTGCTTTGATTACAGAAAGGAGCATTTATGTCAAGAAAAAATATGAGAAATCCAATGGAAAGAACAGCAACTTTTGAGAATCCGGCAGGTAATGTTATGCAGGAACTGTCAGAAATTGAATTAGATAAGGTTACCGGTGGCATTGATTACGTAAGTAATGCAAATTCTTGTGGATTCCTTTGTACTATTACCGGAGAATGTCAGGGAACAGCAAACTTTCTTTGCTGCGACTAAGCGGAGAACTTTTTACATATGCGGTGTAAGAGGTTCATCCAGCTTAGCACAACACTGAAATGATACTATAAATAATAACAAAAAGCAATAATAAATAATAATTCAGAGTGATTTAAAGTAAAAGCAGATGTTTTATTTAGGGCAAAAGCAGATACATGTGATAACAACGAGAGGAGTATGATTGTGGAAAACTATAATTATATGTTTGAACGAAATTATTGTCAGTCAAAATCTTTAGATATAAATGATAAAAGAAGACGATATTGGGAAGATCTTTTAGGGAAAGAAATTTATGAAGTTGTTAATTCTAACGGCAGAATAGATAATGCTTTAGTGGAAAGTTCATATACATCGTTAAAAGATTTTCAAGAAAATTATATTTGGAAATGTTTGTGCGATGTTCGGTATAAGAATTATAATCTGATATGGACAAATGAATCTTTGCAAGAAAGATTTGTATGTAGTCGTTTCTATACTCCTTTTGTAAAAATTGCAGAAAATATGCTAATAAGTAAATGTCAAAATAATAAGTTGTTCCGTAGAAATCAAAAGGTCATTAATAGAGATTTTGAAATGAACATTTTGGAAAAGGTGGCAGATTGTAGTATTAGAATGCTCATTCTCGAAATGAATTTATGTAAGAGTGAAGGTAACTTGAGAGGCAGTGATCCGGAAAGTGAGTATAAAGATTATGTTGAAAACTGGTTAAATGACCAGGAATATTTTATGGAACTTTTAAATGCTTACCCTGCTCTAGTTCGCTTGCTAATTGACGTTTTGGAAAATACGGTTCAGTTTTATGCTGAAATTTTGGAAAATTATCAGAAAGATGAAAGTGCTATACATAGTGAGTTTGGTTACAATACATCTGAATTTCTTCAACTTACAGTAGGTGGTTCTGATTCACATATGCATGGGAAATCAGTTGCAGTAATTACTTATGCTGATGGTTGTAAACTTGTATATAAACCTCATTCGCTAGAGGCAGAATATCGATATCAGGATTTTTTACAATGGTTGGGTGAGAAAGCGAACATACAAATGAAAACTTATCGAATTCTTGATCGAGGAGAGTATGGTTGGGAAGAATTTGTTGAACATATACCCTGCATATCCGAAGATGAACTAAAAGAGTATTATAAACGGTTGGGTTTGATTATATGTGTTAATTATATGCTCAATGTTCATGATGTACATAATGAAAATATTATTGCTTCTGGAGCTTTTCCAATAGTCATCGATGCGGAAACATTACTAAAAAATTCTGAACCTTTTAACCATCATCGCATAGCAGAAGTTACATTGAATGAAATTCGTGGTACTGTAATGGCACAAGGGATATTACCACAGCATCTTAAAAGAAAAAAAGGAAATCAAACTATAGATTTAAGCGGTATGTCTAATGATGTGGGAAAAGAATATCCTCGTAAGGTTCCAGTTCTCATTCATCCAAAGCGATCAGATATGAAATGTGTTTATAATTATCCTAAGGAAGTAAAAAAACACAATTTACCGATTTTGAAAACGGATGTGAAACGTCCTATATATTATGTTGATTACATTCTTGAGGGATTTGAGCAAACATATAGATTTGTACTAGAAAATAAGGATTTAATTAGATGTAAGTATAATATTTTTAAGAATATGCGTTTAAGACATTTGCGAAGAGATACACAAATTTATGGAATGCTTCTTACGATATCTAAACATCCAGATTTTCTTGGAGATTGTGCTCATAGACAGATGATATTAATGACATTATATAAGAATAGAAATATAAGCAGTATAGAAGAGCGCACGGCAATTGAAGAGGAAATATTGCAAATGCTTTATAATGATATTCCAATGTTTAGTTATAATTCGAGTGGAAAAGATTTGTTTTCCGGTTATGGTAATTGTATAAAGGGATATTTTGAGAAGAGTGCAATAGAATTAGCAGAGGAAAAATTGAAAAATATGGATAGTCACGATTTATTACAACAGAAATTATATATTGTGTTGTCGGTGACCTCCACAGATGATATAGAAGAATCAAAGGCAAGAGAACAAAAAAAACAAGAGGTAAAACGGCTGCTGGGAAAAGAAATGTCGATATCTTTAAAGGAGCAAAGTATATTTCAGCAATGTAAAAGCATAGTTAAAAAATTAGAAGAGAGTGCAATATATAATTTAGATAGAGACAAAGTTGGGTGGATAGGTGTATCTTTAGTGGGTATCGAAGAGATTAAGTGGAATGTTGTTCCGTTAAATTATGACCTATACAACGGTATCGGAGGTATAGCTATTTTTCTGCATGCTTTTTGCGAAACATATAGTAGAAATGAATGCCGTGATATTTGTAATGCGGTAGATAATTCTTTAGATGAGTATATAAAATCAATTTTAGAATATGATTCCATAATTGGTCACGAAAACGGAAGTGGATATTTTAGTGGAGAATGTTCTTTATTAAATGTTTTTCTAATATTATTTAAAATAACCTCAGATGGCAAATATTTAGATCGGGCGGAAAAACTGGTTAAGGTTATAGAAAACCAGATTAAAAACGATGATATGAATTCCATAGATAATGATATCGTATCTGGTCTGGCAGGAACAATTATAACCTTTTTAAAATTGTATCAGTTCACAAATAAATCTATGTATTTAGAAATCGCTGAAAATGCGGGGGAAAAGTTATTGGCAGCAGCACAAAAGGGCAATGTTGGAATCGGATGGGGAATTCCCGGGCAGCCTTTTATACTAGCGGGTCTTTCACATGGAGCAAGTGGAATCGTCCTAGCTTTAATAAAATTATGGGAGTTGACTAAAAAAAAGAAATTTCTAAAGGCGGCTAAAGATGCGTTGTACGAAGAAGATAGTTTGTATAGTGAAAAAATTGGCAATTGGGTGGATCGCCGTCTTTTTCGGGGAACTACAGGAGAAGAAGCTGGAAGAAATCCAGCAACGTGGTGTCATGGTTCCGGTGGAATATTGTTGGCCAGAATAAAAATGCGTCAATTGGTTCCAGAAGAAATGAATAGTATTATTAAAACAGATATAGAAAACGCATATACGGCTTTGGTCAAATATGCTGGAAAAAAA
>JAIEEY010000226.1 GCA_029067205.1 Lachnospiraceae bacterium | reverse complement strand
GTTTTAATTTGAGGGAGACCAGAACCGGAGGCAGGAGAAGAGACCTTCCTCATCCGAGACCAGTGAATAAGATTGAGCTTTCCGCTGAACATGGGCGGCTGAGATTGATTTTGGCCGTCGTATTTTTGGTGATGGGAGCGTTTTTTATTGCGTATAGCGTGGCAAATCTGTCATCGAAGGAGTCCGGATGGAATGAGATTGAAGTCCAATCTTCAGAGTATAATTGCAGTGGCGATTTCGTGTTTCTGTATTGTCTGGGAGAGGGCGATGTTTCCGCAACAGCTGAGAATAAGGCGATTTCCGCATGCTACTCCAACGCCACAGAGTATGCTTTTCAGATGTTTACAAATGATGTAGAATATGAGAGTATTCACAATATGTACTATATCAACCGCCACCCTAACCAAGAAATCGAAGTAGATGATATTTTGTATCAGGCATTTTCCCTGATTCAGAAGTCCGGAAACAGAAGCCTTTATCTGGCGCCTGTCTATGAACAGTATGACGGTTTATTCCACTGCACGGAGGAATATCAGGCGGTAGAATATGATCCTTATCTGAATGAAGATGTGGCGGATTATTATGCCGCCATAACCAGCTTTGCCAATGATGCAGGAATGATAAATTTGGAACTGCGAGGGGAGAACAGGATCTATCTGCGGGTAGCCGAGGAGTATCTGGCCTTTGCCTTGGAGAATGAAATAGGAAGTTTTATTGATTTTTATTGGATGAAAAATGCATTTATTGTGGACTATATTGCTGATACCATGCGGGCAAATGGATTTGTGCTGGGTTCGATCTCAAGTTATGATGGTTTTGTCAGAAATCTGGATGATATCAGCGGTTGGGAATATGCGTTCAATCTTTTTAATCGAGACGGAGACTTCCTATATCAGGCGGGTGTTATGCGATATGATCATGCGATGAGTGTTGTCTATCTGCGTGATTATCCGACAAATAATAATTTAGATGGGCAGTATTACTATAAATATCAGGATGGTGGAATCAGGACGGCATATATTGATACGGCAGATGGATATTGTAAGAGTGCTGTCGGCAGCCTTGTTTCCTATTCACCAAACAGCAGCTGTGCGGAAATTTTGCTTCAGGTGATGCCAGTTTATATTAATGATTATTTTGAGGCAGAAAGGTTATCAGAGCTTGTGCGGGGCGGAGTGTATTCTATATATTGTGATGATAGCAAAATTCTATATAATGAGTCGTCTTTGGTTTTGACGGATTTGTATGAGGATAATGAAGTTCGATATACTACAGTATATGTAGAGTAAATCAAACAATAAAAACTGTTTTTGGTTGGAGGGATAGGGTATGAGGAAGGTTGTTAAGGGTGTTTATGAATGGTCAAAACTGATCTTATTTGCGATGATAGCTGCATTTTTGATAAAAAATAATGTTGTTGCAGGTGCGTTGGTGCCAACTGGTTCTATGGAGCAGACGGTCATGACAGGGAGCAGGATTATCATTAATCGTCTTGCATATGTCTATCATGGGCCGCAAAGAGGTGACATAGTGTCATTTTATTATCCGGATGATGGCGAGACATTGTATCTGAAACGCATTATGGGGCTTCCTGGTGAAGTGATTGAGGGCATTGATGGTAAGGTGTACATTGACGGCAAATTGATATCAGATTTTACCCAGAACAAGTTTTATGTGGATTTCGGACCATATGAGATACCAGAGGGTTGTTACTTTATGATGGGGGATAATCGCAGTAATTCATGGGATTCGAGATACTGGACGAACAAGTTTGTAGATATGGGGGATATTATCGGAAAAGCAGAGTTTGAGTACTATCCGGAGATAAAGGTATTGAAATAGGGTTTACGGTTCTAAAATATTAATAGGGCGCGTCAGAAAATAATTTTCAGACGCGCCTTAAAATTATAGAGTTATCGTGCTAACCAGCCTCCATCGACTGCCAATGTGAATCCATGGACATATGCCGCTGCATCGGAGGCGAGAAAGATTGCAGCTCCAGTGATATCTTCCGGAGTACCCCAGCGGCCAGCGGGAATACGACTGAGGATTTCTTCGCTTCTCTGCTCATCACTTCTCAGGTTCTGGGTGTTATTTGTCGCCATGTAGCCAGGGGCGATTGCATTGACATTGATGTTGTACTTAGCCCATTCGTTGGCAAGTGCGCGCGTGAGTCCCATGACGGCGCTTTTGCTTGCTGTGTAGGAAGGTACGCGGATGCCGCCTTGGTAACTCAGCATGGAAGCGATATTGATGATCTTGCCGCCCTTGTTGTCATTGATCCAATTTTGGGCAAATGCTTGTGAGAGGAAGAACACCATTTTTTCATTGAGGTCGATAACGGAATCCCAGTCCGCCATAGTTACTTCTGTAGCATTACATCTTTTTATAATTCCAGCGTTGTTTACAAGGATATCGACACGACCGTAAGCTTTAGATGCATCCTCCACGATTTTGGAGATGACATTGATGTCAGAGAGGTCTGCTATGATTTCTGTAAAATTACCTCCGACTGCCTTGATCTGATCGGCAGTTTCCTGACAGTTTCGCCTTGCGACGCCGATCACATTTGCGCCAGCGCCAGCGTAAGCGACGCAGATTCCCTGACCTAATCCTGTGTTTGCTCCTGTCACAAGAGCAGTCTTTCCTTCGAGTGAAAATTGATTCAAATTCTGTGGCATGATAATTCTTTCCTTCCTTTCTTGATAAGGAACTGTTTAAAAGTTATTTCATAACAGTTCCTAAGTACTGTATAATTGTTGGCGTGAAACTATAAAATTAGTATCATTATAATTATGGATAAGTTTCTGAACTGTTTTTATTGTATCTTATATACAGTAAAATAGCAAACATAATTGACGTGAAAAGTATCATGATAGTAGCGAAATATTACCATCTAGAAGTCCGCAAGAGTGGTGGGAATAGATTAATATCTCCATTTCGAATGGGGGTATTTCATATTTAGGGAACTATAAGAAAGAAGAGTAAATATGGAACAATTGAAAGCAACGCAGACGATTGTGGATGGGAGTCTGCGCGAGACAAAGGCACACGGCACGGAGGGATTTCCAATTGGTGTATATCTGGATGATTTTGCGGATTTTGAAAATGGTTATATCTGCTGGCACTGGCATGAGGAAGTACAGGTGACGATGATCATCGAGGGAGAATTTACCTGTCAGGTAGAGACAAACGAGATCCATCTGCAGGAAGGGGATATCACATTTATCAATTCTGGTTTGATGCATCAGATCAGACCATGCAGGCTGGCGCAGGGAAAACTCTATTCTTTCATATGGCGTGGGGAGCTGATTGGAGGGAATCGGAACAGTGACATTTATCAGGAATGTATCGCCCCTGTTATCAATGGAAATCTGCCCTGTATAAAGTGGAATAGTACGAGCTCAGAATATGACAAAATAGCAGAATTACTCCGAAACGTTGTCAGTTTATATGAGGGAAAAGAACCAGCATATCAGCTGAAAATCTTGTCTCTTTTATCCGAATTGTGGCTTCGGATATTTGAACAGATACCAGAGGGAAAGCCGGTTGTGAAAGCGGAGGTAGAGCGTGACAAACAGCGAGTAAAGGCAGCGATTCAGTATATGCAGGAAAAGTATCAGGAACCGTTGAAACTTGATGACATCGCAGAGGCAGCATATATCAGCCGCAGCGAGTTATGCCGCAGTTTCCAGAGGACGATTAACATGACGCCCATGGAATTCCTGATGCAATACAGGATACGCCAATCAACGGTATTGTTGAAAAACAGAGATTTAAGGATATTGGACATCGCCGAGATGACAGGCTTTTGCAGTCCAAGTCATTTTGGCAGTTATTTTCACAAATACATGGGATGTACACCGAGAGAGTACAGGCGTCAGTAAGGAACTGTAAAAAAAACTTATGCACCTTGACTTGTCTATTTCTTTACAGTTCCTAAAGAATTTAAATTGATAAATCAATTGGTCAAAAAACGTAGGCATAAAGTTCTAAATAAAGGAGAGAATTATGGTAAAAAATATTGTATTTGATATGGGAAATGTGCTCACCATATATAATGTCAGAGAATATATTTATGGATATGTAGATAATGAGGAAGATTTTAGGTGGATTAAAAACCATCTATGTGCTTCTGTAGAATGGCTGCAAATGGATCGAGGAACGATTACAGATGATGAAGCAATCAAATCTGTGTGCAAAAGGATTCCAGAACATCTGCACAATACAGTGGAGCGGTTTGTGAGAGAATATCGTATGGTGCAGCCGCCCAATCCGCCTATGGAAAAGCTTGTGGAAGAGCTGTCTCAAAATGGATATGACCTGTATTTGATGTCCAATACATCACATCGTTTCAGGATATTCAGTCAATATATCAAGTCGATTGCGTATATGAAGGGCATCTGGATTTCCTGTGAGCATGGACTGCTCAAACCAGAACCGGCGGCGTATCTCGACTTTTTCCGGACATTTTCCCTAAAACCTGAGGATTGTCTCTTTATTGATGATACACCTGCCAATATAGAGGCTGCTGGAAATCTGGGTATGGACGGGTGTGTGTACTATGGAGATGTAACGGAACTTAGGAAGTTTTTAAACGAAAAGAATGTAAAAACAGGTTGTTAAGGAACTGTAGGAAAATAACTGATGCAGATTGCGCAGGATATTTCTACAGTTCCTAAGTATACAGAATAATTTTGAAGAAAGCTATTGACAAATCAGGTCTATTAGTATAGACTTAACTTTACTAGGTCTATATTTATAGACCTAGTAAAATCATGTTTTATTGAAGAAAGAGGTAGGAAATGGAAAATCTGAAATTATGTGACAGCGATTATCGTTTTATGCAGATTGTGTGGGAATATGCGCCAGTAAATTCTGGTGAATTAGTGCGTCTGTGCCGCGAGAAACTTGGCTGGAAGAAGTCAACGACCTATACCCAGATTAAGAAAATGTGTGACAAAGGATATATTGAAAATACGCAGGCTACAGTCCGTGTATTAATACCAAAAGAGCGGGTGCAGGCTGATGAGAGCATTTATTTTGTGGAGAGGACATTTGACGGTTCGCTTCCTGGATTCTTGACTGCATTTCTCGGAGGAAAGACGATATCGGAGAAGGAGGCTGAGAAGATTAAAAAAATGATTGATGAGCACGTGGAGTAGGCTGTATGGTCAGGTACATGAGAATGCGGCAAAGCAACAAATGTTTGTAATTGGAGGAGAAGATGATACAGATGATAAATATGTTGTTTTTGAAAATCGTTGAGATGAGTCTGACAGCAGGGATTGTTATTTTGGTTGTTTTATTTGTTCGACTGTTCCTCAGAAGGCTGCCGAAACGCTTTGCCTATACACTCTGGCTTGTGGCGGCATTTCGATTGATTGTTCCAATTACTGCTGCCTCAAATATTAGTATATTTAACATGTTTGTAGTTGAAGATATCAGCAGTGAGCTCAGCGGGATTCCTGACGGCAATGTGGTTGAGACGGAGGATGCCGCAGAAAACTGGAACGTTATAGATGGGAAGCTGACTGACATCGTTAGTGGACAGGCAATGCAGGGATATGTACAAAATGGCGTGGCAATTGTAGAAGCAAATACCGAAAATGTAAAAAACACAAGCAGTGTAAAAAACAGTGGTTTTGTTAGCATAATGGCATTTGCCTGGATAGCAGGAATAGTGACACTTGTGTCATATACAGTGATCGCACATATACGAATCCGGAGAAAAATTCAGTACAGTACTCGTCTTTTCGACAATGTGTATGAATGTGATAGCATACGTTCTCCTTTTGTGATTGGGATAGTTTCACCAAAGGTATATCTGCCGTTTCGATTAAATGAGATGGAGCGACGGTGCATTTTAGCGCATGAGAGATTTCATATCAGGAGAAAGGATTACCTGATCAAAAGTTTTGCGTATCTGCTGGCGATTGTATATTGGTTTCACCCTCTGGTGTGGGCTGCATATCGTTTGATGTGCATAGATATGGAAATGAGTTGTGATGAGAAGGTTATCTCGGAATTTACACTTGATCTGCGAAAGGAATACAGCAGGCTGCTGCTTGCGTTTGCGGCGAATAAAAGACAGTTTCCAGCCAGTCCTTTGGCATTTGGAGAGGAGAACACCATGAAAAGAATCAAAAATATATTGAATTACAAAAAGACGGCGCAGTGGAAACTGATAGGGGGAGTGGCAGTGCTCATGCTCACAATGGCAGCATGTGCCACAGATGCGAGTATGGATGAGGCGATTGCGCCAGTACTGGATATGACCTTTGAAATGAAAAACCCTGAAATACATGATACAGACAGTCATGACCAGGAAGAACAGATTTATCATTCCATAGAACATCATCAGGCGCAATGGGCTGAGAATAGTAAGTTTGACCTGGAGTTTTATTCCTTAGATTATGCTGATTCCGAAAAAATAGTATTTCACATTTCAAGTGGACTATTTGAGTATGACCTGAAAAGTCAGAAGCTTACGAACAGTATTGACCTGAAAGCCTTGAATTGTCAGGCAGTGCAGACCGGAGGGGAGTGCGAAGTCTCCGTATATCAGGACAGTGACCATCAGCTCAGGGCAGTCATCAAACCATATCCGTATTCCGCTGAGGAAAGTTATGTCTATGACCTTCAAAGCGATGAACTGTTTGCATATGATACATCGCTTTTGGATGATTATATATTGTTTGACGGATTTGTCTCCAAATATGATTCGGCAGTCTCAGAAGCGATGCGAACATGGAGAGCCGCTGAGAACGTACTGCCGTTGGAGGGAAACTCTTATGGGGCACTATATTGGGGACCAGGACCAGATCTTGCAAACTTGTGTTACGAGACAGGAGAGCAGAAATGGGAGTTATTTCGTAAGGAGCAGGCGACCTTGCCGAAATTGTTAAAACAGGATGATAGTTTTTATCAGTCATTTTCCCTGTATTCTGGTAGAGAGATTGGACAATGTTTAATAGATTATGAAGCATTTTACAATATGCACGACTATGCCGGGGTCTGTGCGCTTTCGACTGGCTTGGAATATTCTGATGAGCTGTGGTTGGAGTTCAGCGAGCGCACTGATTGCTTGTCAGGTGGGGAAGGATCAAGTTGTTCAGAGGACGAAAAGGAGTATTTATTTGAATTTACATGCTCAGATGAATCTGGGGAAAATGGGCAGAAGGTCTATTTGAAGTTTAAGTATTTGGAGGGCGAAGGATGGCGTGCAGAAGGGCTGCCAACGACGCGGGATGATGGATAATTTTATCATTTCAGGAGCACAGTTTTTCGCTGTGCTTCTTGACATTTATTGCGGCACATAGTATAGTGTTCCTATTGAGTACTACTATTTTGCCCCAGATGAAACCGAACCAAGAGGAATGACAAAATGTTTTGTATAGAAATGGGTGATGTGACACATGGATAATACTGTATTGGGAGTTTTGGCAGAAAAGCTGGTACAGTTTGGTTTGACCAGACAAGAGGCAAATATCTATCTGTGCTTGTTGCGAAATAAAGACTTGTCAGGCTATGAGGTGTCTAAAATCACAGGAATATCGCGCTCCAATGTATACAGCGCGCTTGCCAGTCTTGTGGAGGAGGGCGCTGCATATTTATTGGAGGGTGAGACGAACAAGTATACAGCAGTAGCGATAGAAGATTTCTGCGAAAACAGGATTCGTCGACTGACAACGTTGAAGCAGGAGCTTGCGGCGCAGATTCCACAGATCGGGGACAATTCCGAGGGGTATATCACCATCAGCAGCCACAGGCATATTATGGATAAGATATACAATATGCTGGAACATGTTGAGTATCGGGTTTATCTGTCCATGCCAACAGAATACCTGGAGCAGTTTCGACATCATCTCGAGCAGCTTGCCGCAGATGGGAAAAAGGTAGTACTTCTGGTAAGTGATCTGCCATCCACAGAGATTAGAGGTAGTATTATATATGAGACAGACAAAAGGGACAGACAGCTGCGGCTGATTGTGGATTCCAGCTATGTCCTCACAGGTGAGATGACTGGGAACACAACGGACAGCTGCCTGTATTGTGGTCAGAAGAATTTTGTAAATGTTTTTAAGGATTCACTTAGAAATGAGATAAAACTAATTCAATTAACCAAAGGAGACAATGAAAATGAATAAAAAAGCATTTGTAACCAAAGAGCAGATTGAGGAGATCGTAAAGACTTATCCCACGCCGTTTCACATCTATGATGAAAGGGGAATCAGGGAGAACGCACAGGCTATGAAAGAGGCTTTTTCATGGAATAAAGGATTCAAGGAGTATTTTGCCGTAAAGGCAACGCCAAATCCCTTTTTGATCAATATACTTCGTGAATATGGTTGTGGCTGTGACTGCTCGTCCCTCACAGAGCTTATGTTGAGCAATGCGATGGGCATGGAGGGAAAGGATATTATGTTCTCTTCCAATGACACACCGGCAGAGGAGTTTGAATACGCTGCAAAGATTGGCGCTACGATCAATTTAGATGATATCACACATATTGATTTTCTGGAAAAGACCATTGGGAAACTGCCCGAGACGATATCCTGTCGTTACAATCCAGGCGGACTCTTTCAGATTACGACAGATATCATGGATAACCCAGGGGATGCGAAATATGGATTCACGACAGAGCAGCTTTTTGAGGGCTTTCGGATTTTAAAGGAAAAAGGAGTTAAGAACTTCGGTATCCACGCATTTTTGGCGAGCAATACTGTCACAAATGAATATTATCCCACGCTTGCAAAAACATTGTTTGAGGTTGCTGTAAAGCTGAAAAACGAGACAGGAGCAGACATTAAATTCATCAATTTATCTGGTGGTATTGGAATTCCATACAGACCGGAACAAGAGCCGAACGATATCAGGGTAATCGGCGAGAGTGTGCGGAAAGTATATGAGGAAGTGCTTGTGCCAGCTGGAATGGGAGATGTGGCAATCTATACAGAGCTTGGACGTTTCATGATGGGACCATATGGACACCTTGTCGTGAAGGCAATCCATGAAAAGCATACCCATAAGGAGTACATTGGCGTTGATGCCTGTGCGGTAAACCTCATGAGACCAGCCATGTATGGGGCATACCATCACATTACAGTTCTCGGAAAAGAGAATGAGGCGTGCGACCATAAATATGACGTAACAGGTTCTCTGTGCGAGAACAATGACAAATTTGCAGTGGACAGAATGCTGCCAAAGATTGACATGGGTGACTATCTTGCCATTCATGATGCTGGTGCGCATGGATTTTCCATGGGTTATAACTACAATGGTAAATTAAAATCCGCAGAGCTTTTGCTGAAAGAAGACGGAAGTGTGCAGCTCATCAGACGTGCGGAGACACCAAAGGATTATTTTGCGACATTTGATTGTTTTGATATATTTAATAAGTTTGAATTTTAAGAGAGTAAAAACAAGTAGGAAAAATGTGAGTTTTTCCTACTTGTTTTTTGCAGCAGCAGGGGTTGGACTGGCAGTTGATTCACGCACGATCAGGCGCGGCCGCAGAATGGATCTGGATATTGGGACTTTTGCGATCAACCAGTAAAGTGCAGCATAGGAATTTCTGCCAAGATCGATGCGGTCCTGATTGATGGTCGTCAGCGCTGGCGAGATTTCTGACGCAATCGGGAGGTTGTCAAAGCCGACAACACTCAATTCCTGTGGGATTTTGATATGAAGCCGTTCACACTCCCTGAGCACACCGACTGCCAGGAGGTCGTTGCCGCATAAAATAGCAGTAGCACCATTTTCTATTAAAGTTGGAAGATGGTATTTTGCACTTTCCTCGACATAATAGCCATATGCCACCAGATTTTCGTCAATTTCCAGTTTATGGCTCTGCATACTGCTGGCATAGGCGTCGTATCTGTTGACTGTCACCATGGAGTCCGGCGAACCATTTAGAAGTGCGATCTTTGTATGACCAAGTGCGGTCAAGTGGTCGATGGCAAGGTCGATTCCTTCAAAGCTGTCCGTGCCGACATAGGCGATGTTTGGATTCTTTTTGATATAATTGTCGAAGAGCACTGTCGGAATTGTAGTGGTTTCTAGCTGCGTCATCCACGGATCTTTCAGCGCAAAACCAACAAGAAATCCGCCATGAAAACTGTTTTTGACCATATATCTGTCATAGGGATCATGCATCTGCAGCAGCGGGGTAATAGGGGTGACCGTGATCTCCCAGTTGTCACGCACTGCTGCCTGCTTGAATCCGAGTATGATATCAAAGCCAAAATCCCCTGGCTTTTCGTACTGCATATTCTCGACAAAGACACAAAGACGCTTTCTTGTCTCTTTTTTCATACGCTTGGTGACATAACCCATTTCAATTGCGGTGTCCAACACCAGCTTTTTTAATTCTGGACTGATATCGTTGGCGTCGTTTAATCCCTTGGATACGGTACTGGGAGCAATACCCAGGCGGGTTGCAATATCTTTAATTGTTACCATAATTTAATATACTCACCTTTAATAATTTCCCTTTTTCTAAATAGTTTACACGATACAGAAAACGTTTTCAACAGATTGTGATAAAAAAATTAATTATATACTTCAAATTGTTGATAAAAACTACAAGGAAAAGAAAAATTTTTTATATGAGACAAATACTCATATTTTAGATTCTGGGACATATATTGAGGTATGGACAAAATGTATGGAGCAGGGTACGAGTGCAAAAGGGGGAGATCAGATGGCAGCGGATAATCGGATTCTGCAGTTTTTCCCGCAGGGGCTTAGAGGCGGCTGGGAGAGAAGCGGAGTGTGTTTTGATCAGGTACAGGAAATCAGACTGCGTGTCAATCAGGCGGTTCGGGTATTGTCAGACCGCGAGCATAGGCTTCCTATGATATATGGTGAGCGGGAGATGGAAGAAATATTCCGCTATCTGTGCCATGATTCGGTGTATGCCTATGAGGAGGAGCGAAAGCAGGGGTACATTGTGGTTGAGGGGGGACATCGCATCGGTATCACGGGGGAGCTTACGACTGCAGGGAATGGCAGATTCATTGCCAAATATATCCGCTATATGAATATCAGGCTGGCACACGAGCATAAGGGGATTGCAAAAAAAATGATCAGGTATCTTTATCACAATACAAAGGAAGGGGAACCATTGAATACCCTGATCATCTCGCCGCCGGGAGTCGGTAAGACAACACTGCTGAGGGATACGATACGCCTGATGTCGAGCGGGAGTGACGGTTACAGGGGATGTAATGTGGGCGTGATTGATGAGAGAGGTGAGATTGCAGGGGCATACAGGGGAAGTGCCATGCTCGACTGCGGGGAACGGACAGATATTGTTACGGGTGGGGATAAGCAGCAAGGGATTTCCATACTGGTGAGAACGTTTGCACCGCGGGTGATCGCCATTGATGAGATTGGAAAAAGTGCGGATGCAGAAGCACTCCTGCATGCAGGAGTGAGCGGCTGCAGCATACTGGCAACGGTACATGGAAACTCTATCAAGGATATCCGGCACAAGGCAGAGATGGAGCAAATTCTTAATTTAGGTTTAATCGACCGGTTTGTCGTATTATCCATAGATGCGAAGATGGAGAGGTATTTTGAAGTTTATGACAGGGAGGGGAATAGATTATGTGGCAGAAATTTGTTGCAGGTGCCTGCGTGATGACAGGAGCGCTTGGATTTGGCTGGTCGCTCTGCAGTGAGATGAACAGTGATATCCAGCATTTGAGACAGCAGAAACAGATACTTCTGTATATTTCAGGAGAGATTACATATCTGCACAGACCAATGGAAGAAATTTTTGATCTCATAGCGTGCAAGGTGGAACCGCCGTATGATCTTTTTCTGAGTGATGTCTCCCAGAGCATGAAGGAGCGAAACGGAAATTCTCTGATCAACATATGGAATGAGGCAATCCATGACAGGAAAAATGGGGTGGATTTTTCGCAGACCGGATTAGAATATCTGGCAAAAATGGGTAATTGTTTCGAGTATGAAGGAGAGCAGCTACAGGTGGAAGCACTCCGGTTGTTTGAACTGGAGCTGGACAGTGAGATAGACAGGCTTACAGTGAAAAAGAACGAGAATAGCAGGCTGATCAAGGCACTTAGCACACTGACCGGGATTCTGTGCATTATTTTATTTTTGTAAAAATAATAGACTATAAAGGTACTACATAGTCATGAAATGGGGATGAAAATGGAAGTCAGTCTGATATTTAAGATAGCGGCAGTTGGCATATTGATCACGATATTGGGGCAGGTATTGAAACACAGCGGAAGGGAAGAACATGCGTTTCTCATTAGCCTTGCGGGACTGATTCTGGTGCTCTCATGGATTGTTCCTTACATATATCAGCTGTTTGAAATGATACAGGAGTTGTTTGCTTTGTGATTTGGTGTTGACGGAGGCATTGTATGATTCAGATTTGTGTTCTTGCCATAGCAGGTCTTTTTGCGGCGCTTGTCATCAAGAAAGACAAGCCGGAGTTTGCGACATTGATCATAATCCTTGTGAGCTTTTTTATCGCGGTCAGAATCCTCGCAGTGCTGGGAAACGCGGTGGAGGAGTTGGGGGAGTGGGAGTCGGCATTGGGCGGGAATATCGCTTATGTATCGCTGCTCTTAAAAATCATAGGCATCACATATGTGTGTGATTTTGCGTCAAACTTGTGTAAAGACTCTGGGTATTCGGCACTCAGCAACCACATAGAACTTTTTGGAAAAGTTGCGATCATGGTGGCAGGTTTTCCGATCATACGGATCATGATAGACATGCTGGAAGGAATGATGCGATGAGTCAGGAGATTAATTTATGGCAGGAGATTGATATCCTTCCGGATCTGAGTGTATTGGATAATCTGTTAAAAGATTTGCTGCCGGGAAGGAATACAGACTCTATGGATTTTATAGAGGATGTGTTAAAGGGGAACTGGGCGCTGGATCCGGGGCTGTTCTGGAGATATATCAGAGAATCGGTAACAGGGGTTTTTGATGACTGGAAGAGGCTGTTCATCACGGTATTGATCTTATTTATTTTGGTGGCAATGGTGAGCAATCTGATGTCGGCACTCAAAAATGAGGGCGCAGCAAAAGCGGCAAAGACCTTTTTTATCCTCTGTCAGTTGGTGGTGTTGATTGACGCGTTTCATGAAGTACTCGGGATTGTCGAGGAGACAATGGTGCAAATGCTCGAGTTTCTGAAATTGATGATCCCCGCATATATGATCTGTATTGCGGCGGCGGGTTCCGGACTTACGGCACTGATCTTTTATAAGATGCTTTTGGGTTTTTTATGTCTCATAGAAGGAATCGTGGCGTCTTCCCTGACGACAGTAGTCGAGGGATATGTGATGCTCGGTGTGGTGGAAAGCATCTGGGGTGAGGAGCGTTTTAAAGGACTGATGGAACTCATCAAAAAGGGAATGCAGTGGGGGCTGAAAATGATGGTTGTTGTGATGTCAGGGAGTGGGATTCTGCAGGTGATCATCACTCCGGTAGTTGATAAGACGAACAATGCAGTGATTCAGAAGACAGCAGGCGCGATTCCCGGAATCGGGGACATTGTGGAGTCGGTGTCAAGCGTGACACTGGCATCGGCGATTGCGATCAAAAACAGTCTTGGCGTGTTGATACTGGTGGTCTTGGTTCTGCTGATACTGGCTCCTGTTATTAAGGCATTTATGATTCTTCTGATCATCAAGGTGAGCGGTGCACTGGGAAGCATCTGCGGCGAGCGCCAGATGATGAAGTGTGTAGAGTATATCTCGGAGGCAGGTTTTATGCTCCTTCGGATATTGATCACAGTTACGACATTGTTTTTTGTGACAATAGCGGCAGTTACGAATGCTACCAGTTAAATAAAATAGGAGGGAGTATGGAGAATTTAGCGGCGGAGGTAAGGCGTCTTGTGTATACCGTGATCTGTTTTCAATGTCTGATCCAGCTTACGGAGGGGAGCGTTTATCAGAAATATCTGAAATTATTTTCCTATCTGCTGACAATGTGCATCTGCTGCAATGTGATTTTCTCTTTTGTGGGGCAGGTTGAGAACAGCTTTTCTGAGGCAGATCAGCTGTATTTGCGGTGGGAAAAGGAGTGGCGGGAGATGACGGAGACCAGCCAGATTTATGACGGGGCGGCATACTATGAACAGCTCTGGGAAGAAAAAATCATAGGCGAAGCACATGAGGAATATGACAGCAGGATTGGAGGTATAGAGAATGCCAAAAAAGACTCAGGACAGGATTCGGGACAGGATTCAAATGATCATTAGCGGAGGAACCGGGGGAAAGGGACGACCGACAAAGGAGACCATGCTTATTATTTTTCTGAGCGGGATATTGATCTTTGTCATTCTGCTGCCGACAGGGAATAGTGGCAGCAGCTATATATCAACGAAAAAACAAAAAAAGACCGAGAATACAACTTCTGTGGGGAGTGTGGCAGCGGATGAGAGTGAAAAAAATGAGACTTTCCCAGACGAATACAGGAAAGGGCTGGAAAGAGAGCTGGAAGATTTTTTGTCCAGTGTGGCGGGTGTGGGCGAGGTAAAAGTGCTGATCTATATGAAAAATTCGCAGGAATATATCGTTGAAAAGGATGTTCCGATGTCCAACTCTGTCAACGGTGATAACAGTGAGCTGCGGAAGGAGGAGACGACGGTATATACGATAAATGAAAGCGGAAATGAGGTGCCTTTTATCACACAGACCAAGAGACCGACAGTCGATGGCGTGGTAATCTCTGCAAAGGGGGCTTCAAATGAGGCAGTAAAGCTTCAGATTGTCCGGCTTGTGATGGCACTGTACGGGGTGGAGGCGAATAAAGTCGAAGTTTTGATGATGGGGTGATATAAAATGAATGCAAAAAAGTTAAAAATATTAAGTCTAAGAAAAGAAGGCAATGAATATGATAGAAGTAGCAAAGAGAAACAACAGGAAGGATATGGTTTGGTGAAAAAAATATTAAGAAAGAACCAGATTATGATTACGGCATTGGCAGTCATGATAGCAGTAGCAGGTTATCTGAACTTTGCCGGTACCAAGATTGGAGAAGAGGATTTTATATCTGTGGACGGAAGCAGTAGTGAGCTTACATATGATATCTCGGAATACGATATCTCTGATGAAGATATGTATGCCATATCGCTTAGGGAAGATACAGATGGAATAATCCAGGATTACGTGTCTGCGACAGGAGATAATACAGATATTCTAAGCCTTGACACAGATGATGTGACGATCACGGACAATTATCTGAGCAGTGATATGAACGCTGTGTCAGACAGTGCCATCGACACATCCATTGCAAGTGATGCAGCAGATGTGCAGGTGTCAGGTGAGGCAGGGGCGCTTGCTGTCAATGCAGAAGAATCTGGTGCGACCGTGATCGAGCAGGAAATACCTGGAGAGGCGGTATTTACGAGTGCGTCAGGTGTGTCTACCCTTGCGGGGGCAAAGCTTTTAAAGGAACAGACAAGGGCACAGAACAAGGAGTCACTCCTAGAGATCATTCAGAATGAAGAGCTGACAGAGGAGGCGAAAAAGGAAGCTGTGAGCAGCATGATCGCACTTACAGAGACTGCTCAGAAGGAATCCGATGCGCAGATGCTTCTCGAGGCAAAGGGATTTACGCAGACTGTGGTAAGCATCAGCGGTGATACAGCAGATGTCATGGTGGAGGCAGCAAACCTTACTGAGTCGCAGACTGCCCAGATCTTAGATATCGTACAGAGAAAAACAAATATAGCGCCGGAAAATATCATTATTACGGTATCTGGTGCATCTAGCATAGCTGGTGATGTAACTGGCGAAGAATAAATGAGTGGAATTAATTGGATAAATGTGGTATACTAAAGTATTATATTGCGAACTGCCTTGTTTATGTGTGACATAACAGGTGGTCTGGCGGAAAGGAGCACATATGAAAAGAGTATTTTTAATCGTATTGGATAGCTTTGGAATCGGTGAGATGGAGGATGCGGAAGCCTATGGTGACAAGGGTACGAATACCATAGGCTCCGTTTCCGAGAGCTCATTTTTTCATGTGCCAAATCTGCAGAAGCTCGGACTTTTTCATATTGAGGGCGTGAAGTGTGCAAAACAGGATACTGCAGGGACACCGCTTGCAGCAGTTGCAAGGATGAAAGAGGCTTCACGGGGAAAAGATACAACGATAGGACATTGGGAGATCGCTGGTCTGATATCGGAAAATCCGCTGCCAACTTATCCAGATGGATTTCCCGGGGAAGTACTTGACGAGTTTACAAGGCTTACTGGCAGGGGTGTGCTCTGTAACATGACCTACTCGGGTACAGAGGTGATCAAGGATTACGGTGACGAGCATGTGAAAACGGGGGATCTGATCGTGTACACGTCCGCGGACAGCGTATTCCAGATTGCGGCGCACGAGGAAGTCGTACCGTTGGAGACATTGTATGACTACTGCAGGAAGGCAAGATCCATGTTACAGGGAAAACACGGGGTAGGGCGTGTCATAGCGAGACCGTTTGTGGGTACACCGGGGAATTATACCAGAACAGCACACCGCCACGATTATTCGTTACTGCCGCCACAGACAACAATGCTCGACCAGCTCAAGGAGGCGGGCAGGGACGTGATTGCAGTGGGAAAGATCAACGACATTTTTGCAGGAAGGGGCATTACGGAGTTTGTGTATACAAGTGGAAATGCGGAGGGCATTGAGCGCACGATCGAGTATCTTGACAAGGACTTTGAGGGGCTGTGTTTTATCAATCTTGTCGATTATGATATGCTCTATGGTCATCGCAGGGACGTTGACGGTTATGCAAAGGCAATGACTTATTTTGACGAGAAGCTTCCTGAGATTCTTGGAAAGCTCCGCGAGGAGGATATCCTGATGATTACTGCTGACCATGGCTGTGACCCGGCGTATACGAAAACGACAGACCACACAAGGGAGCATACGCCTTTTATCATGTATGGTAAGAAAGTAAAACCGGTGAACTACGGTACACGGGAGACGTTTGCAGATATCGCGGCGACAGTGCTTGACTATCTCGGCATAGAGCAGAAAGTGTCGGGGACAAGTATGTATGATATAAAATAATGAGAATAATAGACGGAGGATAGAGCAGTGAGTACAATTGCAGAGGAAATAAACAAGAGGAGGACTTTTGCCATTATATCGCACCCTGATGCTGGTAAGACGACCTTGACTGAAAAATTTTTGCTATATGGAGGAGCCATCAATCTTGCCGGAAGCGTTAAGGGCAAAGCGACTGCAAGACATGCGGTGTCAGACTGGATGGAGATTGAGAAGGAGCGAGGTATCTCGGTCACGTCCTCCGTTTTGCAGTTTAATTATGATGGTTACTGTATCAATATTCTGGATACGCCGGGGCATCAAGATTTCTCGGAGGATACGTACAGAACGCTTATGGCGGCAGATTCGGCAGTCATGGTAATCGACGCGTCAAAGGGTGTTGAGGCGCAGACGAGAAAGCTTTTCAAAGTCTGCGGTATGAGAGGGATTCCCATTTTTACTTTTATCAACAAGATGGACAGGGATGCGAACGACACGTTTGAGCTTCTTGACGAGATTGAGAAAGAGTTAGGCATCGCTACCTGCCCTGTCAACTGGCCAATTGGTTCGGGAAAGCGTTTTAAGGGAGTCTACGACAGGCATGGGAACCATGTGCTTACCTATTCTGATACCCAGAAAGGAACAAAAGAGGGCGAGACGACGGTGATTCCGATGGATGATGAGGCGCACTTGCTTGAAAATATTGGTGATGAGGCGCTCACAACACTGCGCGATGAGATAGAACTTCTCGATGGGGCGAGTGCAGAGTTTGATATCGAGGAAGTGCGCAGGGGAAAGCTGACACCTGTATTTTTTGGCTCAGCGCTCACGAATTTTGGCGTGGAGGTATTTTTACAGAACTTTTTGAAGATGGCAACGACGCCGCTTCCAAGGATATCACAAGGAGAGACGATCGACCCTGTCGACAATGATTTCTCTGCTTTTGTGTTCAAGATACAGGCAAATATGAACAAGGCACACCGCGACAGGGTGGCGTTTATGCGCATTTGTTCGGGAAAGTTCGATGCAAGTGCGGAGGTGAAACATGTGCAGGGCGGGAAGGTGATGCGCCTCTCCCAGCCGCAGCAGATCATGGCAGACGAGCGGAAGATACTGAACGAGGCGTATGCAGGGGACATTATCGGCGTTTTCGATCCGGGTATTTTTTCCATCGGAGATACGGTCTGCGCACCAAAAAATAACATCTGCTATGAAGGAATACCGACTTTTGCACCAGAGCATTTTGCCCGGGTGAGACAGATTGACACGATGAAGCGGAAGCAGTTTATCAAGGGTGTCAATCAGATTGCGCAGGAGGGTGCGATTCAGATTTTTCAGGAGTTTAACACTGGTATGGAGGAGATCATCGTGGGTGTGGTCGGTGTACTGCAGTTCGATGTGCTCAAATACCGTCTGGAAAATGAGTACAATGTCGAAATCAATCTCGAGCCGCTTCCATATGAATATATCCGCTGGATCGAGAATAAGGACGAGGTTGACCTGAACAAACTTTCTGGCACTTCGGATATGAAGAAAATACAGGATTTGAAAGGAAATCCGCTGCTTTTGTTTATCAATCAGTGGAGCATCGGCATGACTGTCGACAGAAACAAAGGGCTTGTGCTCTCGGAATTTGGCAGAAATTAATCATTAGAGGTATAAGTTTGAAAGAAGGTCACTTTCAAACTATTGATTGGTATGCGTGCCGGAGCACGCAAGGGGTATAAAATCGTAAATGAGAAAATGGACAGTGTTGTGGGCGGCGCTGATCGGCAGTATGATGCTTTTGGCACAGGGATGCTCAGATCAGGAGTCTTTTGATATTCAGTATATTATACGTGGAGAGAAAAGTGCTGAGGAAGAAGGTACAATAGAGTCACGCGAGTATGAACCAGAACAGCCGCAGGATAATAGTACAGAAGCGGAGACCTTGACGGAGGAACAGGGTGTCAGGGAAGTCTCGGAGCTTTATTATGCATATCACCATCTTGATGGGAAGAAACAGAAAATTTATCTCGAGATGTTCGATGCGCTGACCGGAATGAAGAACGGAGTGCCGCTTTCCACGTTGGACAAGTCTGAGCTGGATGTTGTGTTTGCCTGTGTGATGAATGATCACCCGGAGCTTTTTTATGTAGATGGATATCAGTATACAGAGTACACACTTGGCAGTACTGTAACAGGAGTTACGTTCAGCGGTACTTATTCCATGACAAGTGCAGAGGTGGAACAAGCGAGGCTTAGGATTGAGCAGAAGCTTGCGGAGTGCTTTCAGCAGGTGCCATTAAATGAGGATGAGTACAGTACTGTCAAATATTTGTATGAATGGCTGATCAATCATACGGAATATGATCGGGATGCAGAAAATAATCAGAATATTTGTTCTGTATTTCTGCAGGGACGGTCGGTTTGTCAGGGTTATGCGAAGGCGATGCAGTATATGCTGCAGGCAGCTGATATTCAGTGTGTGTTAGTGACTGGATTCACAAACGGTGAGCGGCATGGGTGGAATTTGTTGCGGGTGAACGGTGAATATTATTATCTGGATCCGACATGGGGAGATGCTTCCTATGCATCGGGCAGTGCGGACAGTATGCTGGATGGCTTTGTTCCGGCCATCAATTATGACTATTTTCTGGTGACAACGGATGAAATCACCAGGACGCATTCGATTGAGAAAGTGGTGGAGCTTCCACAGTGCACTGCGGTCAATGACAATTATTTTGTGCGTGAAGGATTGTATTTTGACAGCTATGATGAAGCCAGACTTGCCACTGTTTTTGGCAGTGAAGCGGCGAAGGCAGCAGGCTGTGTGACCTTGAAATGTGATAACAGCGAAACGTATGAGCTGATGGTGCAGACATTGATTGCGTCGCAGAAGATTTTTGACTTTGTGGACAAGCAGGGGGAGAGTATCGCGTATACCTCGAATGAAGAGCAGAGGACGATCAGCTTTTGGAATATATAAAGCTGATGCCGATATATATGGTAAACGACAAAAGTATTTGCGTTTACTATAGAATGGAATAGCAGATTTTGGGATAGTATGATATTATTATCATGATAATAGAACCAATTTCCGCTTTGCAAAGTTTAGGGTTAATGATATAATAAAATATAATGCGGAAAGGGATACAGGAGGTTGAAAGCATGGAAAAAGAAACAGAAAAGAGTGGATATTCATTGAATAATGAGGAATTTGGCACGGTAAAGATTGCGAATGATGTCGTTGCCATGATCGCGGGACTTGCAGCTACAGAGGTTGACGGTGTAAGTGCCATGGTTGGAAATATCACGAACGAACTGATGGGAAAGGTTGGTATGAAGAAGCAGACAAAGGGTGTCAAGGTTGATATTCTTGACGGAAATGTGTCTGTGGAGCTTGCAGTTACATTGGAGTATGGCTTTAATATTCCCACAACCTGCAATAAAGTACAGGAGAAGGTAAAAAATGCGATTGAGACGATGACCGGATTTAAGGTTTCTGATGTCAATATCAGAATTGTTGGTATTAAAATGGCATCGGACAAATAAAATTTGCATCAAGTAGATTAAGGAAAAGATAAATGAGCAGAAGAGAGCTTAGGGAACAGATATTTAAGTATATTTTTAGAATCGAATTCAATGCCAGGGAGGAAATGCCTGAGCAGGGCAAGTTCTTTTTTGAGGCCCTGAAAATGGAAGCGCAGGAGAGAGAAGTACAGGAGATCAAAGAGGAAGATGCAGCATATATCTCCAATAAAAGCAATAAGATCATAGAAAAGCTTGATGAGATTGACGAGATGATCAACAAGCAGGCAAAGGGCTGGACAACACAGAGAATGGGTAAGGTAGACCTCACGATCCTGCGCCTTGCAGTGTATGAGATCGTCTTTGACGAAGATGTACCGACAGGGGTTGCAATCAACGAGGCGGTTGAGCTAGCCAAGCGGTTTGGGCAGGAGGAATCGTCAGGGTTTGTCAATGGAGTGCTTGCAAAATTTGCATAGTCTATCATGTACGGAGGCATATTCGTGAAGCAGAATGTTTATACAGTTGCCCAGATCAATTCCTACATTAAGAACATGTTTACGCAGGATTACATGCTGCGGTTTGTTCTGGTGAAAGGCGAGGTCAGTAATTGTAAGTACCATTCGTCAGGGCATATCTATTTTACGTTAAAGGATGCAAAGGGCGTTATCGCCTGTGTCATGTTTGCCGGCAATCGCACCGGACTTTCCTTCAAATTGGAGGAGGGGCAGATGGTTGTGGTTGGCGGTACGATTGACGTGTATGAGAGAGATGGAAAATACCAGCTTTATGCGAAGCAGATTACACTCGACGGCGCCGGCGTGCTGTATGAAAAGTTTGACCGCATGAAGCGTAAGCTGGAAGAGATGGGAATGTTTGCACCGGAATACAAACAGCCCATTCCCAGATATATCAGGACGCTGGGGGTTGTGACAGCGCCTACAGGAGCAGCAGTGCGTGATATCATCAATATTGCGACGAGGCGGAATCCCTATATACAGATCATATTGTATCCAGCGATCGTGCAGGGGGATCAGGCGGCGGCAAGCATTATTAACGGAATCCACGCGTTGGAGCAGCTGGGTGTGGATGTGATGATTGTCGGCAGGGGCGGCGGTTCCATCGAGGATTTGTGGGCTTTCAATGAGGAGGCAGTGGCGCAGGCAGTGTTTGACTGTAGTGTGCCCATCATATCAGCGGTCGGGCATGAGACGGACACGACGATCACGGATTTTGTGGCGGATTTGAGGGCGCCGACACCTTCGGCGGCAGCGGAACTTGCTGTCTATGATTTTGCACAGCTGATGGACAGGCTTATGGCATACAGCAATGCCTTGACCCATGCCATGCAGATGCAGGTCCGCAGGCAGCAGAACAGACTGGAAAACAAGAAACTGCGGTTGAAATACCTAAGCCCGATGAACCAGATCCAGCAAAAGCGCACTTACTGTATGGACTTGGAGGGACGGCTGACAGGACTGATGAACAGTGCATTGACACGGCAGCGGCATCGGATGGCATTGTATGCCGAGAAATTAAAAGGATTATCGCCGCTCGAGAAGCTTAGTCAGGGGTATGCGTATGTCGAGGATGTGGATCACAGGGTGGTCAACGACATCAGTAAAGTAAAACCAGAGGATTTGCTGCAGGTTTACGTGAAAAATGGCATGATACAGGCAAGGGTGGAGCAGGTGTCACCGTTCACGCATCCATCAAAGCAGGGGGAATCATGCGCCAAAATGCAAAAGCTTTAGATTTTTCCCTTTAGCATTTTAATTGAGTCCCCGATAGCTGCACGTTTGAAAAGGAGTGGAACCATGATAGGATTGGATGCGATTAAAAAAATAATGGAAGAAAACGAAGATCGCCTTCCCCTGTTGACCCTTGATGAATTTTTTGAGGGTAACAATGCGGAGGATTCTATTGCACCAAATGACTGGGGATTTGGTCGTCCGCCAATCGCGGAAATATGGGGTATGCTGCAAAAAATTGAGCGGATGCCAGACATGGCATGGATTCGCATTGCGCTGCATGATGATACGATTGAGCTGTATAATGTTACTGAAGAGGCGGTGCTTTATGGTGATTCGGTCATAATATGCACATCGATGCAGGGTGCGGAGTTGGAGGAATTGGTGAACTGCGAATGGTTGTGTTCCGGCGGTGCAGAAGAGTGGGAACTCTCCTCGTTGGATTCCATATTCTCCTGCAGACCGCCTGTACCGGACGGGTTTCGGTGTTTTGCAATTGTGTGGGACTGATAAGGGAGTATGAAGAGGAGTAGGACGATGGCGAAGGAACAGACGCTGGAACAGGCATTTGAGAAGATTGAGGATATGATTGGAAAACTGGAGCAGGAAGATATCTCATTGGAGGAATCCTTCAAACTCTATAAGGAGGGCATGAAACTGATCAAGTCCTGCAATGACAAGATTGACAAGGTGGAGAAGGAAGTTCTCAAATTAAATGAAAATGGTGAATTAGATGAATTTTGATAAAGAGTTAGAAAACAAAGTAAAGGAAACAGAATCCATTATAAAGGAGTATCTTCCAAAGGAAGAAGGCTGGGCAAAGACTGTGATGGAAGCGATGAACTACAGTGTCAATGTAGGCGGCAAACGGCTTCGTCCTGTGTTGATGGCGGAGACCTATAGGCTTTTTGGCGGTACGGACAAAGTGATCGAACCATTTATGGCAGCAATCGAGATGATACATACGTATTCGCTTGTACACGACGATCTGCCGGCAATGGACAATGATGAGTACCGCAGGGGCAGAAAAACGACATGGGTAGTCTACGGAGATGCCATGGCGATCCTTGCAGGGGACGGACTTTTGAACTATGCTTTTGAGACAGCTTTAAAGTCCTTTGAGATGCCTGACAGCGATGCAGGCAAAAAGGCGAAAGCCCTCTCGATACTTGCTGGAAAAGCTGGAATCTATGGAATGATCGGCGGACAGACAGCTGACATTGAAGCAGAAAATCTCGGGGATCAGGTGACGCAGGAGCATCTTCTCTTTATCCACGAGCACAAGACAGCTGCGTTGATACAGGCTGCAATGATGGTCGGAGCGGTGCTTGCAGGTGCAGACGAGACACAGATCTGTCTGGTGGAAAAAGCGGCTTATGAGATTGGCGTCGCTTTTCAGATACAGGATGATATCCTTGACGTGACGAGCAATCTGGAGACACTGGGAAAGCCTGTTGGAAGTGACGCAAAGAATCAGAAGACGACGTATGTCACGCTAAAGGGAATTGAGAATGCCTCACAGGAGCAGAGGAAACTATCAGACCATGCCATAGAACAGTTGGAATCCTTGGCGGATGAAGGTTATCAGAACGAATTTTTAATAGAATTGATACGAAGTCTGATCACGCGTATCAAATAGTCGAATGGATACAGAAATATTGACAAAAGAACCAATTCTGAAAGGGAAAGGCGCTGAGTATGATATTAGAAACGATCGAGAAAGAAAATGATATAAAAAACGTAGCACCCGAAGACTGGAACTTGTTGGCAGAGGAGATCAGGGAATTTCTGATCAAAAAGATCAGTGTCACAGGAGGACACCTTGGTTCCAATCTCGGCGCTGTCGAGCTGACCATGGCTCTGCACCTGAGTCTGAATCTGCCACAGGATAAGATTGTGTGGGATGTGGGGCATCAGTCTTATACCCATAAGCTGTTGACGGGCAGGCGATCTGGATTTGAGAGCCTGCGGAAATATGGCGGCATGAGCGGCTTTCCCAAGCGAAAAGAGAGCGAGTGTGACTGTTTCGACACGGGACATAGTTCTACGTCCATCTCAGCGGGGTTAGGTCTTGTGAAAGCAAGGGATCTCCGCGGTGAAGACCATACGGTTATCTCTGTCATCGGCGACGGTTCCCTCACCGGAGGAATGGCATATGAGGCGCTGAACAATGCCTCGCGTCTGAAAAAGAATTTCATTATTGTACTGAATGATAATAATATGTCTATCTCGGAAAATGTCGGCGGCATGTCAAAATATCTCAACAATATCAGAACAGCGGACAAATATCTGGACATGAAAGAGGGAATCTATAATTCTCTCATGGAATCCAATCTGGAGCCTCTCGTCACGAGTATCAGGAGGGCGAAAAGCTCTGTAAAGCAGCTGGTGATTCCTGGCATGTTCTTTGAAGATATGGGGATTACATATTTAGGACCTGTGGATGGACACAATATCAATGCCATGATAAAGGTTCTGCGAGAGGCAAAACGCTGCAAATCGGCGGTGCTGGTGCACGTGATCACACAGAAAGGCAAGGGATTTGCACCCGCGGAGAAGCACCCGGCGCGTTTTCACGGTGCAGAGCCCTTTGATGTGGAGACAGGACTGCCGCTCACACCGAAGACAAAGTCAAGTTACACCGATGTCTTTTCGACTGTGATGTGCAAGCTGGGGGACCGTGATAATGACATTGTGGCAATCACTGCAGCGATGCCTGATGGTACGGGACTTAAGCGATTCCGCAATATGTATCCCGACAGGTTTTTTGATGTCGGGATTGCCGAGGAGCATGCGGTGACCTTTGCGGCAGGGCTGGCAGCTGGAGGCATGCGTCCGGTGGTGGCAGTCTATTCTTCCTTTTTGCAGAGGGCGTATGACCAGATTCTGCATGATGTCTGTATCCAGAATCTTCCAGTAGTCTTTGCAATCGACAGGGCAGGGCTTGTAGGAAGTGACGGGGAGACGCATCAGGGAATTTTTGATCTGTCGTATCTGTCCTCCATACCAAATATGCATATTATGGCGCCGAAGAATAAATGGGAACTGTCAGATATGCTGAAATTTGCGGTGGCTTTTCAGGGACCAATTGCGCTCCGTTATCCAAGGGGCGAGGCGTATGACGGGCTTCGCGAGTACCGTGAGCCGATACGGTTTGGCAGGGCAGAATGGATTTATCATGAGAGCGGGATTGCACTTGTGGCGGTGGGCAGCATGGTAAAGACAGCACTTACTGTGCGGAAGGAACTTGCCCAAAAGGGAGTTCACTGCAGTATCATCAATGCGCGTTTTGTCAAGCCAATTGACACCGAGATACTGGATGAGGCTGTCAGGGAGCACAAATTGATCGTGACGATGGAAGAAAATGTGGCAAGCGGCGGATTTGGCGAGAAAGTAAGGGAATATTTTGATGAACATCATTTCGGTACAAATCTGTTGACAATTCATATACCAGACGAGTATGTGGAGCATGGAAATGTGGAGATACTGCGCCGCGAAGTAGGAATCGATGCGGAGACAATTGAGCAGAAAATACTCATACAGCTTGAAAAATAATTAACGATTGCGATTGGAAAGGGTACAGAAGCATGAAGGAACGTCTGGATGTACTGTTAGTGCGGCAGGGGCTTGCCGAGTCACGCGAGAAGGCAAAAGCAGTGATTATGGCAGGCTGTGTGTATGTCAATGACCAGAAAGAGGACAAGGCGGGAGCCATGTTTGATGAATCTAAGGTTTTGCTTGAAGTCAGGGGAAATACGCTCCGATATGTCAGCCGCGGTGGTTTAAAACTGGAAAAGGCGATTGACAAGTTTGGCGTAGCACTGGACGGAAAAATATGTATGGATATCGGTGCATCTACGGGCGGTTTTACGGACTGTATGCTTCAAAATGGGGCAAAAAAGGTTTATTCTGTGGATGTGGGGCACGGACAGCTGGCGTGGAAGCTTCGCAATGACGAGCGTGTTGTCTGTATGGAAAAGACGAATTTCCGGTACATGGTTCCGGAGAATATTGGGGACAAGCTTGATTTTGCTTCGGTTGATGTATCCTTCATATCATTGGATAAGATACTGGGACCTGCACACAGCCTGTTAAAGCCAAATGCGCAGATGGTTTGTCTCATCAAACCGCAGTTTGAGGCAGGAAAAGAGAAGGTTGGGAAAAAGGGTGTTGTGAGAGAGCCGCAGGTACATAGGGAAGTGATCGAGACAGTATTTGCATTTACGCTGGGAAAAGGTTTTGAAATATTGAATCTTGATTTTTCACCGATTAGAGGACCAGAGGGAAATATTGAGTATTTAATGCACCTTATCAGGGTTGATCAGGCGGCAGGGAATTTCGATTTTGTTAGTTATGTACAGGACAATTTTGCAGGGCTTATAAGGGAAACCGTCGACCTTGCACACAGAACATTAGATGTTAAGGAGCTGTCATGACAGCTGCTGAGATATGGGGTATCAATGAAAACATTTTATATTTATACAAACCAGACAAAGGACGGAAAAGGTGAGGTCACACAGTATATACAGGATTATCTGAATCTGAAAGGGTGTCTTTGCAGCAGTAAGGTGGATGACAAGGTCGAAGGGATGATCGTGCTTGGCGGTGACGGAACGATGCTCCGGGCAGCGCGGGAATATGTCTCTTATCATATCCCGATGATCGGTGTCAATCTCGGTACGCTGGGATATCTTGCGGAGGTGGACAAGGAGGATATTGAATCTGCGCTTGACAGTCTGATCGCGAACCAGTACGATATTGAACCGCGCATGATGCTGAGTGGTATTCCAGTGATATCCGGCGTCAGTTCCAATCCGCAGACGGCGTTGAATGACATTGTAATCAACAGAAAGGGTGCACTGCATGTCATAAATTTCAATATTTATGTGAATGGGCGGATGCTCAGTACATATAGTGCGGACGGCATGATCATATCCACGCCGACAGGATCTACGGCATATAACCTGTCAGCGGGGGGGCCGATCGTCGAGCCAAGGGCAAGACTGATCATGATGACACCTGTTTGTTCCCATACACTGGTGAATAACAGAACAATCATACTTGCCGAGGACGATGTCATTGATATTGAAATTGGGCGGTACAAGCCAGGGGAAAAGCAGGAGGTGGACGCCAGCTTTGACGGAAGATGCCCGGTTAATCTCAATGAGGGCGATAAGATTCGAATCATTCGTTCTGACAAAGTGACGAAGATCATAAAACTCAGTGAGGGAAGCTTCCTGGATACATTACATAAGAAAATGCGTGTTTTTTGAGGGATGAACTCATAAAATCTGTGAAAGGCATGGTATTGGATGCAATGAAAAGAGAGAGACACGAGGTCGTGGTAGATCTGATCAACAAATACGATATTGAAACACAGGAGGAGCTGGCGTCATATCTCCGTAAGGAGGGATTTGAGGTGACGCAGGCGACTGTGTCAAGGGATATCCGGGAGCTGCATCTGTCAAAAATAGCGGCGGGAAACGGCAGGCAGAAATATATCACTCTGCAAAATGAGGACACCCGGCTGAGTGATAAATATATCCGCGTGCTTAGGGACGGTTTTGTCTCGATGAACATGGCTCAGAACATATTGGTGATCAAGACCGTGCAGGGAATGGCAATGGCAGTCGCTGCGGCGGTGGATGCCATGCGGTTTCCTGAGATTGTCGGCTGCATAGCAGGGGATGATACGATCTTTGCCGCGGTAAAGTCAGTGGATGAAACGAAATCCGTGATGGACAAATTGGATGAAATTATAAAAGGTTAGGTACGGAAAATGTTAATTAGCTTGCATGTAAAGAATCTGGCTCTGATCTCAGAGACAGAAGTAACTTTGGGGGAAGGACTCAATATCTTAAGCGGTGAAACCGGAGCCGGCAAATCGATTATTATCGGTTCTATCAATCTTGCATTAGGAGCGAGAGCTGACAAGGATATGATAAGGACAGGGGCTGACTATGCGCTTGTCGAACTGGTCTTTCAGGTGACAGATGATACCATGATGCAGGAGATCAAAGCGCTTGAGATTCCTGTCGAGGAAGATGGAATCATCATTATCCAACGAAGGATACAGCCCAGCAGAAATCTATTCAAAATATGCGGTGAGACGGTCACGGCAAAGCAGATCAAGGCGCTTTCTGAACTTTTGATCGATATTCATGGACAGCATGAGCATCAGTCACTTCTATACAAGAAAAATCATATGGAGATTCTTGATTCTTTTGCGGGGGAAGATCTTTCTAAGATCAAGGAGGAACTTAGAGAAAAGTATCAGATGTATACAAAGCTGAAGAAAGAGCTTGCGGAGTTCTGCGTCGATGATGGGGCAAAGGCAAAAGAACTATCGCTTGCGGAATTTGAGTATCAGGAGATTGAGGAAGCCGGGGTGACCGCGGGAGAGGATGAGGAACTCGAGCGCGATTACCGAAAAATGGCAAACAGCAGACAGATTGTCGAAGCGGCAGATAAGGCTTATCAGCTAACTGGAAACAGTGAGCAGTCGGCGGCGGACGCAGTTGGCTATGCAGTGCGGGAGCTGCGCAGTGTGGAAAGCTATGACGACAGGGCGCGGGAGCTTGCTGATGAGCTTGAGAATGTTGATGCCCTGCTCAGTGATTTTAACCGGGAGATCGCCGAATACATGGTGGATATGGAGTTTGACGGAGAGCGTTTCAGCCAGATGGAGGAGCGTCTGAATCTGCTAAATCATCTAAAACTCAAATACGGTAACAGTATTCAGGCGGTTCTGCAATATCAGACAGACCTTGGAGAGAAGATAGAGAAGTTAAAGAATGCAGATGCATATAAGGCCCAGCTGGAGACAAAGTTGGCAGAGATTCAGACGAAATTAAAGAATCTGTGTCAGAAAGCCTCAAAAGTCCGCAGCAAAGAGGCAGCAAAGCTTGAAAAGGATATGATCGCGGCATTGACAGATCTAAATTTCCTGGATGTGAAATTTGAGATACAAGTGCGAAGGAAAGAAGAGATCGCTTCTAACGGATATGACGACGTGGAGTTTATGATTTCAACGAATCCCGGCGAACCGTTAAAGAGTCTTGGAAATGTGGCGAGTGGCGGTGAGCTTTCACGTATCATGCTGGCAATCAAGACAGTGCTTGCGTCAAGGGATCGGATACCAACTATGATCTTTGATGAGATTGACACTGGTATCAGCGGAAAGACAGCGTGGAAGGTGTCAGAGAAACTTGGGAAACTGGCGCAGAGTCATCAGATCATCTGTATCACACATCTGCCTCAGATTGCAGCTATGGCAGATAGTCACTATAAAATCGCAAAGCAGGCAGTGAATAACAAAACGGTTACGGATATCGTGCAGTTGAATGAGACGGAGACCGTTGATGAGCTTGCGAGAATGCTTGGAAGTGATGAAATTACAGATACCGTGAGAGAGAATGCCAGAGAGCTGATTGCGACGGCTCAGAAGAAAAAAGTATAACAGCAAATTTATTAAAAAAGACAGATAAATATTGAAAATGTCTGAAAATATCGGTATACTATATATGTCGGTTTTGCGGAATGGAGGATGGGGTTTGAAAGAAAGGTCACTTTCAAACAATTGATTGGTATGCGTGCCAGAGCACGCAAGGAGGTATAAATATGATATTAAAAGATTACATGGATACAAGAAAATTGCAGGATTTACAGAATTCTTTTACAGAGTTTGCAGGTTTTGAGACCGTCGTGGTTGACGTGGAAGGAGAGCGCCTGACAGAAGGACATGATTTTCAGGAGGAGGAAACGGATTCCTTTGACATTTTTGTGAATGGTGAGAGGCTCGGTGCGGTTGTCGTTTCACAGTCTTTGGACAGAAAGGCAAAGCGCGCTGCACAGATGCTTAGTACGATGATCGGTCAGACAGCAAGTCTGGAACATCTGAATAACAGAAATACTGGGAAATTTGATTCGGTGAAGGACGATATCAAGAAATCTGGTGAGTTGGTGCAGATGATCAATGAGAAGACAGGGCATCTGAAGGGAATTGCCAAGAAGCAGACAATCTTATCTCTCAATGCCACAATTGAGGCTGCGAGAAGCGGCGAAGCGGGTGTCGGTTTTGCAGTTGTTGCTAAAAGCATGCAGGATTTATCAAATCAGTCAGCAGGAATTTATACAGATATTGAGACATCGGTCGAGGAAATTACCAACCTGATCAATTCGATTATTGATTCACTAGAATAAAAGGAGGAGCGCAGCCGCGCTCCTTTTAAAATCCCTCTACAGTAAAACGAACTGCGTCTACAGGGACATTGAATTCACTGTGATAGATCCTTCCCTTCGCCAAGGTGCTGCAATAGAGATGAACCTTGGACAACACATTTCCGTCAGCATCATAGAAAGAGCCATAACATCCCCACTTGGAATAGCCGTCATCCTTGTAGGATGCACACTGGTACTTGATATTTAATGTGTTTTTATAATCACTAAAATCAGCATATGTGAAATCATAAGGTACAAATTCATAGCTTACCAAAGTACAGTAATTGTCATGGTTTGTTCCTAATCTGGCGGGAATTTCCATGAGCAGTGGTGATGCATTGATGGTTACATATGCCACAACTGCTGGATTGTCAAGATGGTAAATGGCAGCGAGCGTTGAGCCGCTATTCTCATAATTTACCTGATAAGCTGCGGCATTGGCAGCGTATGCGATCGGTGTAATGGTCACAATATCCGGATCTAAGACAATGCAGGCAAGTCTCGATGCGTCATAGCCTTCTTCGAGTATCGCAGAGAAGGTTATGGAAGAACCTGCTGTGATTGTGACGCTGTCAGTGGAGAGAATCAGACCATTTCCAATACTTTCCTTTGCAGAAACTGACAGGGTTGGAACAGCGCATGTCACAGACAAGGCCAGGGCACACGTTAATATAGAACATATCAATTTTTTCAGTTTTGTTTTCATATATTTTCTCCTTGCATAATAAAAATTAGTAGTTTGATAATAATTATAAAATAGTTATGTCTATACATTATAAGCTATCTATATTATAATAAAAAACGAGTTCAAATAACAAGTAGCAGCTTATTAAAAAAATGATAAAAAAATTAAACTTAGATAAAAAATGTTATATACTCTTTTATTTT
>JAIEEY010000225.1 GCA_029067205.1 Lachnospiraceae bacterium | reverse complement strand
GTGTGCATAAATGTTGCTGTTCACACCGAAAAAACGTATAAATATGCAAAACACAGTAGGGGTGTGAACAGTAACGTTATTATTCTTCATTATATGACAAGAATATTTGATTTTTACTAAAAAAATCGTTGTTGCCTTACCCTTATTTTGAGGGTATAATAACAGTGAGGTGATAGACTATGACAGCATATGCGGTTTCCAATGAAATCTATGGAAAAAATATCAAATCCATCAGAAATAGGCTCGGACTGACACAGGCAGAGCTTGCCAGATTAGCGAATGTATCCGTCAAAACGATTGAGCGGTGGGAATCCAGCACAAAAGCAATAACCGGCCCTATTGTTACTTTAGCCAGAGTATTCAACGAATATCCTCAAATAGTCGAAAATATGATCATTCCCGGAAATCCCTACCCGCTGAGGCTTTGGTATATGCGTGAAAATGAGATCTGCACCATCATTGACGTAGACGAGCGGCTCCGGAAAGTCAGAGTCCACAATTACACCAACGACTATATCTCCAGAGCATTTGGAAAAAATGATCGTCCGACATTTGAGGAATATGAAGCATTTCTGGAATCAAGATGTTTTCCGAGGGAACGGGATAAAATGAAACTAATTCTGGCAGACCTCGACCTTCCATTTTATGATCCGTTCCTGATCATAGAAAAAACAGAAGGAAGAATGGCAGAGGACGATTACTGGATCCGCATTGAGAAAGGGTATTAATGGTATTCGTATGGTAAAATTGTTTGAGCAGAATATTAGAACAAACGAACGGCAGTCATCTAAAGGCAATCAGTTGAAATGGGTAAACAATGACATCTGGTATAAAGCTGACTATACTGGTTACGAAGGACTGGCAGAATACGTGATATCTGGTTTGCTTTCACACAGCAATCTGAACCCACAAGAATATGTAACATACCAGACAGAAAAAATCCATTACAGGCAAACTCAATATAGAGCCTGCAAATGTCCCAACTTTTTACCGGAAAGCTGGAAGCTAATCGCGCTGGAGCGATTATTTCAGAGTATCTATGGAAAGAGTCTGAACAAAGCCATTTATTCCATCAATGACCTCACAGACAGAATGTGTTTTTTAGTGGATCAAACAATCCGAATAACCGGTTTAAAAGATTTTGGTTCTTATATGAGCAAGCTGTTGACTGTCGATGCATTATTTCTGAATGAAGACCGACATACACACAATATCGCTGTTCTTTTGGACGATGCTCGATACTACCATTATTGCCCGATCTTTGACAATGGTGCTGCCCTTCTCTCCGATACCACAATGGATTATCCGATGAATGCCGGACTCAATGAACTGCTTGAAAAGCCGCGGGCAAAAACGATCTCCCAGGATTTTGATGAACAGCTTGATATTGCAGAAAAGTTGTATGGGCAGCATATTAAGTTCTCTTATAGTATTGCAGAGGTAGATGCTTTATTGTCAAATGAAATCTATTATCCCGATAATATCAAACAGAGAGTGCGGGATCTTATTATAATGCAGCGACGCAAATATCAGTATCTATTTTAACTCAATGTTGTAACCACACGTTCCATTTACATTCTTCGCTATCTTATGATGGATTGCCAGCCCCACCAACAGCAGAACTGGAAAAACCACTGCACATAGTATACCTCGTGCCAAATTGTCATCCAGCAGTCCCGAAAAAATCCCCACGAAAGTCGGTCCGCCCGAACAGCCAACGTCTCCGCCGAGCGCAAGCATCGCAAAGAGCGCTGTTCCGCCAGTCGGCATGGACTTCGACGCTAAGGAAAAGGTTCCCGGCCAGAGGATTCCGACAGAAAAGCCGCAGATACCACAGCCAACAAGCGATAATGCCGGTACCGGCGCCAGTGCGATCAACAGATAGGAAAAGAGACACAAAATGCCGCTTCCCACCATGCATTTTTCCAGTGGAAGCTTCTCTCCGAACTTTCCATAAACCGCCCTTGCACTTCCCATCGCAATCGCAAAAAACATCGGTCCTGCCAAATCCCCGATTGTCTTGGACACCTGCAGTCCCTGCTCCGCAAAGGTGGATGCCCACTGACTCACTGCCTGTTCACAGGAACCTGCACATGCCATAAGCAGTACAAACAACCAGAACACTTTCGAGGTAAACAGCTGTCCCAGAGACATTCCCTTCTCGCCCTCTGCCAACAACTCTGGGACTGGAACTTTCATAAAAGCAATCATATTGGCAATCGGAACCAGCGCCCACACCACAGCCATGACTCTCCAGTTTGAGATTCCGGCAATATGGAAAAACAGCGTCGAAATCAATACAACCCCAACATGTCCCCAACAGTAAAAGGAGTGCAGCAGACTCATTGCTGTCTCTTTGTTTTCCGTGGGACATGCCTCCATCACCGGACTGACCACAACCTCAAGCAGCCCGCCGCCAACGGCATACAAGACAGTGGCAATCAGCAGACCGACATATGCATTCGGTAAAAGCTCTGGCAATATGGTCAAGGCAATCAGCCCTGCCGCCGCAACTGCATGTGCCAGAAGCATAGCCGCCCTATATCCAATCTTATCCACAAACCCTACCGACGCCGCGTCCACCAAGAGCTGAACCCCAAAATTGATCGTGACCAGAAAAGTGATCTGCGTCAGCGCAATTCCGTAGCTGTTATGAAATGTCAGAAAAAGCAGCGGCACAAAATTATTTACGATCGCCTGCACGATATACCCCACAAAACAAGCGTACATTGTCTTATTATAATTGCAATTCATGACTATTATCCATCCTTATGTTTATCATCTTCAGATTCTTTGCAAACTTGCAAAATAAAGCTTGCATTCTCTTATTAGAAATTCTTTTCGTTTTTCAATGCATAATAGTAACACAAATAAACGGAAAAGTACACATTGTCTTTCAAAAATATCTGGCGATGATCAGATTTATGGTTACTGTTCTCGCCTATGTGGGATTCTGGAACAATTTTGGGTATTGTTGGCGTAAACAGCAACATTTATGCACACAAAATGCCAAAGGACATGCATTTTGGCGCATGATTTCTACTACGTTGATGGACGAGTAAACAGTAACTGTCATTGACCAACCTGGAAATGTATTCCTTTCTCATTCTTGACAACAATTCTATCCAGTGTTATAGTGAGGGTTAACTAAAGTTTTTGTTTTTTGATCGGAGGCTCCCCATGTAATACTATATTCTGACAGTTCAATACAGACAAAACCGCAGGCACGAAAAGAGATTATTGACGAATCGTGACTGTCTTTTTTGTATTTGCAAATTCAGAATATAGGAGGATTATATGGAACAGATTTTTAAATACCCGAGAACCAGGCATCTTGAAGGTTCCAGGGCACAATTGGGTGACGAAGACCTAAAATGTGTAAGATTAGATGAGATCAAGGATAAATACTTAGTCCTTGAAGAAAAAGTAGACGGCGCCAACTGCGGCATCAGTTTTGGCAGCGATGGAAAGATGTATCTGCAAAGCCGCGGTCACTTCTTAAACGGCGGATATGGCGAACGCCAGTTCGATTTGTTTAAACTCTGGGCGGGCTGCTTTGAGGACAGACTGCGCCGGCTGCTGGGAGACAGATATGTCATGTATGGTGAATGGCTGTACGCAAAGCATACTGTATTTTATGACAGGCTGCCTCACTATTTCATGGAATTTGATATCTTTGACAAAAAGGAACAGCGCTTTTATTCCACACGTAAACGCAGGGAGTTTCTTAGCAGCGCCTCTTTTATCCGCTCTGTCCGTGTATTGACAAAAGGATACTTCGAGACATTGGGATCCATTGAAAAATGGATTGGAGCAAGCCTTTTTATTTCCGAGGAGGCAAATAACAGCTTTCTCGCACAATGCCAGAAAAGCAGAGTCAATTCCGAACAAGCCATTCGCCAGACCGATCTGACAGGAATTATGGAGGGTATTTATATCAAGGTAGAGGACGGAGATTATGTAACCGACCGCCTGAAGTTTGTGCGGGGTTCTTTCCTCAACACGATTCTTGATTCAGAAAGTCATTGGGTAAGCCGTCCGATCATTGCCAATTGCCTGGCAGACGGAGTTGACTTATTTGCTATGCAGGAAGGCGGGGAATCCAATGAAGCAGGAAATTCTTAAAGAAATCCGCAGCAATGGTTTTTCTTTCCATCAGCTCTCTGTCCGTTATCCTGAGTTATACATGCTGAAAAATATTCCCCAGGATCCAGAGTATCACGGAGAAGGAGATGTATACAACCACACGGAAATGGTATGTGAAAAGCTGCTGGCACTTCCTGAATGGAAGGGATTAGAAAAAGGAGAACAGGAACTTTTATTCTTGACAGCTGCTTTCCATGATATTGGGAAAATATCCTGCACGAAACAGGAAAACGGAAAATGGATATCGCCAAAACATACCATAATTGGGGAAAAGGTATTCCGCCGAATAGTCTACAGGAACGCGGAACTGTTTGGACTGACCTTCCATCAAAGAGAAATGGCGGCGAAACTGATTCGCTATCATGGACTGCCTGTATGGTTCTGGACGAAAGAACGAACCGAGTTTGACTTGTTGAAAGCGGCAGAAAGTATTCCTTTGCGGCTTTTATATCTGCTTTCCAAAGCAGACATACAGGGACGAATCGCAAAAGATCCCATGCAATTGGAGGAACAGGTGGAATTATTTGCAGATTATGCAAGAGAACTATGTATCTGGGAAAAACCATATGCATTTGCAAACCCCTACACAAAATACCAGTATTTCCATAAGGAAGATCTGTGGCATCAGGCCGCATTATATGATGATACGGAATTTGATGTCATTTTGATGTCAGGTCTGCCTCTGGCGGGAAAAGACAGCTGGATTGAAGCACACAACACGGAAATGCCTGTCATCTCCCTCGACAAGATCCGCGGTCAGTTAGAACTGCCTCCCGCCAAAAACACGGGCAAAGTAGTTCAGATCGCTATGGAACAGGCAAAAGTTTTTCTAAGACAGAAAGAACCGTTTATCTGGAATGCGACGAATATCATTCAGGAGACCAGACAGCGACTGATCACGCTCTTTGCCGGATACGGCGCACGGGTACATATCCAGTATCTGGAAGTGCCTTATCAGGAACTCCTTGCCAGAAATCAAAAAAGGGAACGGTATATCCCGGAACCTGTTCTGGAGGATATGATCCGAAAAATGGAACTGCCGGCACCCTGGGAAGCATATACAGCAGCGATGCCTTCCAATTAAAAGCACCAATCTGTAACAATTCTTTAGTCGAGTAGTGGAATATCCTTCTCCACTACTCGACTAAAGTTTTATTCAATGCCATTCGTCGCAAGCATGGAACACGGCTCGTGCAGTGTCAGTTTCCCTCCCTCTGCCGTTGTCACCTTTCCGCCTGCCTCCTCCACGATCAGCGAGCCCGCCGCAAAATCCCACGGACAGAGACGCAGCTCGAAAAACACTTCGGCTCTTCCAGCCGCCACACTGCACAGGTCAAGCGCCGCCGAGCCGCTTCTTCTGATATCAAGCGCTTTCTTAAAATAATCGTATGCCATTTCAAAAGATTTTCTGTTCAGTTCCTCATAATAAGGCGCTGTCCCAAACAGTACTACTCCATTTTCCAATGGCTCTGACGAGACATGAATCGGCTCCCCGTTCAGACAGGCTCCCTGCCCCTTTACCGCCGTGAACATTTCATCCAGATACGGATTGTAGACAACTCCCATATACCGCTCCCCGTCCAATACCAGTCCGACGGAGATCGCACTCATGTGATAGTCCTTGATAAAATTGGTCGTTCCATCGATCGGGTCCACGATAAAAGCATAGCCCTCTGCAATCGAGGCGTGAATATCCTCCTCTTCCCCGACAAAAACTGCCTCCGGCAAAATCTGCAGAAGCCTCTTTTGCAGCTCCTGCTGTACCTTTTTATCATAGGTTGTGACAAAGTTGGCATGTCCGGCTTTCTCATCAATGCAGCTTTTACTTCTGTCTGCATGAAGGATTATCCCGCCGCATGCGCGCACTGTATCTGTGATCTGTTTCAACAATTGATCTTGTTCCATATTCTTAACTCCTGTTTACCTTAGGAACTGTTAAAGAATAAATCTTTACACCTGACTTATCTAAATCTTCTTATACCACGTTGTCGTCAATTCCGACGCCTTACATAAAAGACTTATCCTGCGTCATATGCAAAGTTAATTCTTAACAGTTCCTTATAATAATTTTATTATACGACACGATCTGCCATTTTACAAACAAACAATTTTCTATGCATATGATTTGCATTCCAATTCACAAACTATTATTAAAGTTTTATCACAACATATTTCCTTTATTATGTGATTGTTGTATAATGCAATCAACAGACTTCAATCAACGGAAAGCAACAAGTATATTATTCTACTTTTCGAAGTGAATCCATCCTTAAATAAAGAATTTGATACAGGAGAAAATATATGTCAGATCTAACATCTATGATCAATATCGGAAACGAAATGGCAAAAAAACTGAATACCGTCGGAATTGATTCCTCCGAAAAACTGATCGAACTCGGTTCCAAACAGGCATTTTTAAAGCTGAAAGAAGCCTATCCCCAAGTCTGCCTGGTTCATTTATATGCCTTGGAAGGCGCAATTCTCAATACCGAATTCAACAGTCTTTCGGAAGATAAGAAAAGAGAGTTAAAAGAATTTAGTGATTTCCTAAAGAAGTAATATCTCCTTACAATGCCGTGCCTTTTGTCGGAATAAAGAACTTCGATATATCTGCTTTTTCCAATGTCAGAAGCCGCACCTTTTTGTCGATACCGCCCGCGTAACCTGTCAGGCTTCCGTTTGTACCGACTACCCTGTGGCATGGTATGACCAGGGAAATCGGGTTGTGGCTGACTGCACCGCCGACCGCGTGCGCTGACATTCGCTCCATTCCCCTCTGTCCTGCGATCTCTTTCGCAATCGCTCCATAAGTCATGGTGTATCCGAAAGGAATTGTTAGCATGATTTCCCACACAGCCCTGCGGAATGGTGTGGTCTGCATAGACAGTGGGGGTGTAAAATCCGGCTCCTGTCCTCCGAAATAAAGGTCAAGCCATTGACCAGTCTGCTCAAAAACTGGAAGTTCTCTCTGTTCGTTTTCCTCTGAAAGAGTACTGCCATAATATTTCTGACCATCAAACCATAAACCTGACAACTTCTCTCCATCACTTGCAAGAGTAATCGTGCCAAGCGGAGAATCGTAGTAATGTATATATTGCACGGTATTGTACCCCTTTCCCTTTTATTTAATCTATGCCAAGTCAATTCCGCTCAACAGATCAAGTGCAGATGCCATAGAGACACATCTTTACATCTAATGATATATAGTACAACAAAATCGTATTCATTGTACTATATATCATAGCATAAGAAGAGTTCAAATTCAAACGCTATCTGTCGGATAGTGTTCTAGTCTTCCAACCCATTTTCTTATTACAAGAACTCATATATAATTACTGTTTTCGCATAAAAATCGCTCCCCACATAGCTGCCTGTCATTTGAATCGATGAATTTTCCTTGATGTCAGAAAAAGTGCCGCTTCTCTTGTCTGTATCAGCATCTCCATTGACTCCGCCATTCCTGACTCTCCACACTTCCATCTCTGTATCATCAGAAAAATATACTGTAATCAATACCTGCTTGTCGATATCCTCATAAGATACTGCTGTCGTAGCCGACGGGTGAAATACCTTATTGATCACTACATTGTTATTTCCAATGCTTTTTACACTTCCATCCAGCTCGGTAACAGACTCTGCATCGCCATCCGGCTGACTGGATTGTTTTTCATCATTATTTTGCTGCGTATCCCTGTTTTCTCCACCGCTTTGCTGATGATTTGTAGCAGTCCCGCCACTATCTTGCTGCACACGGTCATCTGCCGCTCCAAATTCTTCTTTTGCAAATGCATCAAAGTTAACTGACTCTACTGCCGCCGCGTCCGAACCCGCACCAGCGCTGCCACACCCTGCTGCTGACAATGATAGAACTGCCATACCAAAATAGACTGCTATTTTCTTATTTCTCATGATACTTTTCCCTCTTTCTTGTTTTTTTTGTAGGAAAAGCATAACATATCCATCTCTAAATAACCTCTAAACTATCCACCCCACATTTGTTGAAACTGATCTATTGGAATAAAGCCGGGATTACTTCGCACCCTTCATTTTATACATGCATGATTTTTGCTTGAATCACAATAATGCCTGTGTTAAAATCAGGACAACAGGCTGCTAACTCCATCCAGCCAGGCGATGGACTTGATTGTGATAAGAAAGAGGGCAAAGTTTATGCTGAATATTATTTTTAACAGAGGCGAACAGGACATAAAAGATGCAAATTATGTGTTTAGTCCAGATACCTATTTTAAATACAACTACGAAGAAGAATGGTTCGATGATACACTGGTAAAGGAAATGGTACAAGATGTAGATGCTTCCACCGTAATGTCCTCACATGCGATCAACAGCCCAGTTCTTGGAATCATAGCCCCGGAAAGACTCTCTGGCGGCGTAAAGGCACTCATCATCATGTACAAGGAGCCCTCGCTCATTGTCAACGCATCTGCCTGCGGCAATAACTGTGCAAAATGGATCTTGGAAATCGGAAAGCGACAGGACATTACCATCCGGCTTGGCTATGAGATGGAGTTTCAAGAACCCTTTGAAATCTGCATCAAAAACAGCGGCAATGTGATTCATACTTATTTTGAGTTTCTGCAGGAGTTTCAGGAGGTGAAGATCATTGAAGGGTAGAATAAGGATTGTCGTTTCCACCAAAAGACTGCGCTATGAACTGAACCTGCGCAGAAATATCACAATAATTCAGGGAGACAGCGCAAGCGGTAAGACCTCCCTGATTCAGATTATCAGTGATTATGCGTCTGGCAGAACAGGTCCGGGAACAGAAGTTGTATGCGAACGAAAATGTGTTGTTTTATCTGGCGATACGGAGAATGTACTGACACAGCTAAGCCTGCTAAAAAATGCTGTTGTGTTTGTGGACGAACAGGAAAAATTTCTACATTCAAAATCCTTTGCAAAGGCAGTGTTAATATCGGACTGCTATTTTGTGCTGGTCACAAGGGACGGACTGAATATGCTGCCATACAGTATCAACGAGATTTATTACCTGAAAAACAGTGGTTATTATCAGAATACCAAACAAGTATATAACTCTATGCATCAGGTATATCCTGAAATGAATAAACCTGAGAAAATTGCCTTGTCCACTGTCCTTACGGAGGATTCCAATTCCGGTCATGACATGTTTAAAGCAATATGCCATGATTTAAATTTGACCTGTGATTCTGCTGACGGCAAATCCAATGTTGCCAAATATATTCTTTCCCACAAGGACAAGCCGATTTTTGCAATTGTCGATGGCGCTGCATTTGGCGCCGATATGCAAAGTACAATGCATGCAATAGAAGTCAATCAAAAAAGCCATGTTTGGACTCCTGAGTCCTTTGAATACCTAATTTTACAATCAGGCATCATTCATGCCGAAAAACTACAGGAACTTCTGAATAACCCAGAAGAATTTATCGAGAGCAGTGAATACAGCTCCTGGGAACGATTCTTTACCCGACTTCTCGAAGATTTAACCCAGAACTCAATCTATGCTTACAACAAGAAAAAACTCAATCCAAATTATCTAACAAAAGGAAATATCGAAAAAATGAAGAAGATATTACTCGATATCGGTCTACTCCTCCCCAATGTCCAAATATGATATGCAAGCTGGGAACTTTCAAAAATAGCATATATTTCTGAACAGTTCCCTGTCATTTATCGCATCAGCTGATTGAAGGATCACAAAATCTACAACTTCTCTATCTCCATATCCACCTACTCCCTACTTCATCAGCTCATCAATCTCTGCCAGAATATCTTTTTTCCTCTCAGAAAACAGCATGTCCTTGTTGTGTTTAAAATATGCCTGACAGCCGTATTTCCCGATAAAATGCGCCGAATAACTGTTTGCGGTAAGCTCCGTCACCAGAATGAGCAGTTCCTGGCTGCCCATCTCAAAAGCCTCCTCACAGAACGCAAACACATTTGTCAGATTACTGTCTGTCTGCGAAACCATTTTGGAAAATGCCTTTTTTCTCTTGTCAAAATCGGCTTTCAGGAGTTTAAATGCTGCGTCCCCGCTCACCGGAGCTTTCTGGGCAATCAGTTCTAACTGCTCATCCAAGGCAGCAATCGTGAGATTCAATATGTACTCGCGGTCTGCGGAAAGATTCCCCGCCTTTTTCCCGACTGCAATCTCCTTTTGCTTCGACACAATCTGCCGCTTGACTACCTCCAGAAAATCCTTCTCAATCACAAAATCCGCCCGCATCAGTTTCAGACAGTTCACCAGTTCCATGACTGCCCCCTCCTGCGCGAACACATCGCGGAGCCCGCCGATCAAAGCATCCGTCATCAACCCCAGCAATGACAGGCGCTCGTCAAATTTTGCCGCCTTTGCGCGCTTGACAATCTCCTTTCCAGCCTTTCCGGCGAGAATCTTGTCAACCTGGTAATCTGACCTGTATTTTTTGAAAAGGTCATAGTACACTGCAAAACTCTTGGCAATTTTTTTGTTCTGCAGATACTGTAGTACGAGCTGCTCCGTGACAGGAAAATCCTTTTGCTCATACAGTTTTATCATATCAGAGAGATCACTCCAGCCGCGGGCCGTCACAAAGCTTTTTCCGTCCACAGTGGTCTCTATCTTATAAAAGTCATCTTTTTTGATATCCAGATACGTTGTGATCGCGGGGTGCGTTCCCTTGACATAGGCGTATTCCTTCCAGACCTCATAGTCCGCTGCCACGTCAATGCGCTTTAATCTGTCCCATGTCACAATGTCAAACTCGCGCACGGAATTGTTGTACTCCGGGGGATTTCCCGCAGTGACGACAATCCACCCGCTGGGGACATGGTGGCGTCCGAATGTCTTGTACTGCAGAAACTGCAGCATTGCAGGGGCAAGCGTCTCCGAGACACAGTTGATCTCGTCGAGAAACAAAATCCCTTCCTTAAAACCCGTTCCCTCAATCACATCATAAACTGAGGCAATGATCTCGCTCATCGTGTATTCACTGACACTGTACTCCTCACCGCCGTAATTTTTCCGGACGATAAACGGGAGTCCCAGCGCCGACTGACGGGTGTGGTGTGTCATGGAATAGCTGACCAGACCGATCTGCAGTTCCTGTGCAATCTGTTCCATAATCGCCGTTTTTCCGATGCCCGGTGCCCCCATAAGAAATATCGGACGCTGTCTTTCGATGGGAATCACATAATTCCCGAACTGGTCCCTTGTCAGATACACTGACACTGCGTTTTTGATATCTTCCTTTGCCTGTTTGATGTTCATGTTGTCATCATGCTCCTTTCTTCCTCTCACGCTTATACTTCAATCAATTTCATCAGCACTGTTCTGTTTTGCCAGTCTTTTATTCAGTTCACGCATCAGCTTCTTTTCCGCTTTTTTGGTCTCCGCGGCAAGATCCGCAGTGCGGTTCTTATAATCGAGCAGCCATGCCGTTGATTCCGTCTTGCCGTTTTGGATAGCATACTCGATCATCTCGTCGCGCCTGCGTGGAAGTTTTAGCCAGCCATACTGCGCGACAATCTCAAGGCAGGCCACATTCTCATAGAAAATCATCTCCTGCATCAGCCTTTTCTTATTCATTTTGGACTGGTTAAAATGAATAAGAAAAAAACCCAAATATTCCGGTGAGAAGAATCGGTTGTGATTCACATGGCAGAGCCAGTCAGTATAATGCAGCTTTTTGTCTTTAGACGCCTCCAAAGAATCACTTGTTGACTGTTTCCTGTCAAGTTCTGAGATCAGTGTGGACATGACGCGGATAAAGTTTTCATCTCTCAGATGCTCAATCAGACTACAGTACGCAAACCACGCGCTGCCCCCGCCGCCCTCTGTCAGCATTTTTTGCTTCTCATCAGAGATTGTGACTCCCTTTCCTTTCAACGCGGCAGTCATATTCTTATCATCGGTGAGAATTGCAAAATACAAATAGTCTCCCGGACGAAAACTGACTTTCTCCGCATTGTCGCAAAGATATTCCACAATCTGGATCAGTTCCTCCTCACAGACCGGTTTTAGCGGATCGCCTTTCCGGTCAGCCAGCTTCTCAATATACCCTTTCAATATGTACTCACCTGTCCTATTGATATCTTTTACCAAAAATAAGAGAAAAAAGTCTGGCAGGTATGTCGCAAATTCATTTTCAAATATCTGCGGAAACAGAGTGCGGACCGCATCCATATCCTGATGAAAGGACGCGCCGTTTTCGACCAGAACTTTCACCATATCCAGTCCACGAAAACGACCTGCAATCCCCAGAATGTGGGCAGTAAATACTCCTCTTCCCAACTTCTGGTAAAGCTTTTCGACCTCGGCAGGTGTGTCGTTAATCACAGCCTGTTCCAGCGCCGCGATCCCATCTGCTTTGGCCTTTGTTAAACTACTCATCTGCTTATTTGTCTCCTTTAGTCAACACTGTTCTCAAACCGAAAACCCTTTTCCCTGCAATACGCTTCTGTCTGACTCCCCTCCGGGCAGTATATGGTCACTTTCGGGCAGCCATGGAATATTTCAATTGTAATGTCAATACTTGTTTGCCTCGACAGCAAACGCTGAACCGATTCCGGCATTCTGACCTTCTTCAGATTGCTGCAGTCTTTAAATGCGCACTCTCCGATTTCAAGAACCCCCTCGCAGACAGATACCTCCTTTAGCCCGCTGCAGTTTCCAAATGCCCACTCCCCGATTTTTTCCACTGTGCCGGGGATCGTGAGCGTTTTTAAGGAAGCACAGCCTCTGAAAGCATATTGGTCAATTTCCCTGACGCCTTCACAGATACACACTTCCTCCAGCTGATCGCAGTTCGCAAACGCATACCTTCCGATTTTCTCCACTGTGCCGGGGATTGTGATACTTTTCAAAGATTTACACTCACTGAATGTATATTCATCAATTTTCTGCACTGTGCCAGGAATCAGAATGCTTTGCAAAGCCTTGCATCCATTGAATGCAGATTCACCAATTTCCTGAATACTATCTGGAATGTTGATTTCTTCCAATGCCCACATATCCGCGAAGGCGCTCCTGCCAATAGACTGAATCGTCCCTGGCATTGTAATCTTTGTGATCTTACGATGTTGATGTATTTGATCCCATGTTAGATAAAAGTTGACCCAGGAGCCTCTAAATACATTCACATCAATTGTTGTGACGATTCCTTTGCCAATCTTCTGCGGAACAGTAACTTCGGTCTCCTTCCCTTTATAGTGGGTGATCATCAGTGTACCATCTTCCTGCTTTTTATAGCTCCATATCTTTTTTAATACGGCAACCGAATCCGGCGAAGCGTTCAGCTCGCGCATCATCTTCTTCTCGGCTTTTTCCTGCTCGGCGGCAAAATCAGCGGTGCGGTTTTTAAAGTCAAGCAGCCATGCAAGCGCCTCCGTCTTTTTGTTCTGGGAAGCGTACTCGATCATCTCATCGCGCTTCTTTGGCACGTCAAGCCAGCCCGCTTTCTCAATGACCGGCAGCGCATCCAGGGCGTCCTCGTCGATCAGTCCGCGTATCATTTTATACTTGTTCATCTTGTCCTGCCTGAAATGGGACAGGAAATAGTCAAAGATACCAATATCCCGAAAACGCATCTTCGTGATATCAAACATTTTCTCCGTATAGTAAAACGGTTTTCCATCAAGCTCCAGGGCAAGCTGCTGCATCACTTCAAGGTAATCCTCATCGGGGAGTTTTCCTGTCATGGCACCATACTCATACCAGTAACCATCCGTGGCGGCGCCGCCCTCCGTGATCGTCTGAACACGCCTTTCGGAGAGTTTGAATCCGCGTTTTTTCAGTTCCTCATAAATGACGGTATCCCTGGCATAAATCGCGTAAAACAGCATCTCCTCGGGCTGAAACATCAGTTTTTCTTTATTTTGAATCAGATAATCCAGCACGCGCACCCGCTCCTCATCCGCAAGAAACGGCAGCGGCTTCCCTGCGTCTCTTTTTGCATTCTTTGTAAATTTCATTCCCTTCATACTGCAGGCACCTTTTAATCCGCCGCGAAGGATTTTCAACAGGTACAGTGAGTAATTGGTGCGGTAGTTTGCATACTTCTGACCGATGTAACAGCGGTAGTTTGTCTCGATCTCCTCCGTCGAAGGAAAGTCAAAAGTGATTCCCTTTTCAAATAGTGCCGCCACCATATCCAGCCCCCGGAAGCGGCACGCCAGCCCCAACGCCGGCGCCGACATTTCCACATCACCAAGTTCTTCATATACTTTCAAAAGCTCCTCGACGGAGCAGTTGATGACCGCCTGCTGCAGCTGCGCGGCTTTTTCCACCTGCGTAAGTTCCATCCTTATTCCTCCTATACAAACTGATTCTTTATGTTCTTTCTCTTACAATACGCCTCCGCCCTGCTTCCCTTTGGACAGACTACGATCAGCTTCGGACACTCCTCAAACACATCGTACGATACACTGCGCTTTTTGCTTCTGATGCGCCGAACGGATTTGGGTATCGAAACTTTCTTTAGATTCTGGCATCGGGCAAATGCGCCCTCCTCGATTTCCTCCACACCCTCACAGATCTGTACGCTTTCCAGCATCTTACAATAATGAAATGCGTCCTTTTTCACTCTTTTCACAGTGCCTGGAATCGTGAGGGTTTTCAGGGAAATACAGCCGCCAAATGCATCTTCGCCGATTTCCTCCACGCCTTCACAGATACATAACATTTCCAGTTTCGTACACTGTGAAAATGCATGTTCTCCAATTTTCTTCACGTTTTCAGGGATAGTAATCCTTTTCAGGGCATTGCACTGCACAAAAGCCATCTTTTCTATTTCATGCACCTTTCCGGGAATCACAATCTCCTCCAGCGCTGCACGGAAAAAAGTACTCTCGCTTATTTTCTCTATGTTGTCAGGAATTGTTATCCTTTTTAGGGAACTGCATCCGCTAAACGCCGAAAAGCCAATCTCTTTCACCCCTTTGGGCAGATGAATCTCTCTTAATGCCTGCATCCTGTCAAAAGCACCTGCACCAATCGATTGAATTGTCTCTGGCAGCACAATTTTCGTGATTTCCTGATGCTGCTTGATCTGCTCATCCGTAACTCTTGGATTGAAACGGTCTGCTACCGATAACCTGTGCCTGTCCTCTGCCTTCATGTAAGTCTGTCCTGTAAAGGCCGCTTTACCGATTGCCGTGACAACGCTTTTCCCGATTCTTTCCGGCACAGTGACTTCTAAAGCCGTACCCTTGTAATTCGTGATGGTGAGTGTGCCGTCCTCTTCTTTCCTATAGCTCCATATTTTCTTTAATGAAACAACCGAATCCGGTGCTGCATTCAGCTCGCGCATCATATTTTTTTCAGCCTTTTCCTGCTCCACGGTTATATCGGTCGTGCGGTTTTTGTATTCGAGCAGCCATGCAAGCGACTCCGTTTTGTTGTTTTCTGTGGCATACACTATCATCTCGTCGCGCTTTTTCGGCAGTTTCAGCC
>JAIEEY010000224.1 GCA_029067205.1 Lachnospiraceae bacterium | reverse complement strand
TTGGCTTAAATAATGGTTCTCCATTTACCTCCTGCCCAAACATAGTTTCATAGTTATCAATGATTTTTTCATATGATTTCATCTTGTATTCCTCCTTAATCTTTGTTCTTGAACTTCTTCCGATAAATATTTAAGCCTTAACGCATTAATATTGTATTCCTTTAGACTTAACGTATGCATCATAAATAACATGTGCCCAATCACTTTGGCCAATAGATTCATACACCTCCTTATGAGCTTGCCATATTTGTTGCATTGTTGCATTCTTTTTTGCATTCTTATAGTTCATTCCTGTTATTCTTTCTAACGCCTTATTTATACGATCATCGATATTCACCCCTAAACCTCCAGTCTCTTTGGCTCCAACTGCTCTATGCCACAACTTTGTTAGCGCAACTGATAATATATCGCTCTTTTTCACTCCGAATCGTGCAGCAAATTGCTTTTCTAATAAATGATGTGCTTCAAATTGTCCTGAAGCTCCCATATTTTTAAGTATTTTTCTTAATTCTTTATATGTGTAATATGTACTTGCCTTATATCTCGGATCAGAATTAGGCAGATTTGCCGAAGGATTTGAACTATTTCGTTTTTGTTCTTTAACAATATTCGAAGCTTCCGCCATCATGCGCAGCTTCAGTTCAGGATCATTTGCCAAATCCGCATCAGTTATCCCACGTTCTTTCATGAGATCCCTGAACACTTTTTCCTTTTTATCACACCAGTGTCCACTCGGATCCTCATAATAAACCGGATTATTTCGGCAGTACGCATACAGGTTCAGCCCGTCTCCGCGGTAGGTATCCTCCTGTGTAAACCGCGCTATGACTGGATTATAAAATCTTGCTCTCAGATAGTACTGCTGGGTTATGGGATCGTACTGCTGTCCGTTGAAGCGGAAGCGGTTTTCAACTGTCTCCTCACAGACAGTCGTGTTTCCCCATGCATCATACTCATAATGGTTGAGTACCTGGTCTTCACCCATTTCATGGGTGATACCCACTATGTGGGTGATACTACTCATCTCATCTGATGCATAGTGGTAGTAGGTTCTTGCGCTCTCGGCGTCGGATGCAATCAGGTCATAGCCCCTGATGTAACGGATAACACTGCTGTCCTTCTCTTCTGCAACAATCTCATCGCCGCGGAAGATGAACTGTACCAGTCTGCCGTCTTCTTCCATTTCATGCCGCAGACCTTCCGCATC
>JAIEEY010000223.1 GCA_029067205.1 Lachnospiraceae bacterium | reverse complement strand
TGCCAAAATTGGATCTCTCGTCATAATAAAAGATTCCGCAGCCTGCCTCCCCCAGATAGTCATAACCTGTCCATGTGAAATCGCCCAATACCTGATTCGAAGAGCAGACAACCTTCCAAAGCCGCGCGATATCTGCCGGGAAGGTCTCTGTCCCGAGAACACATTTATTTGGATAAAGCTTTCCGTCAAGCAGATGCCTTCCGGTCAGATAATTAAGTCCTATAATGTCCATCGACTCACTGCTCTCCCGAAGAACTTCCGTCACGATCGGGTGGACGGCAAACGAATCGCCGGCTTCGCCTTCCATCAGTTTCATAAAGCTGTTCATCGCATTGCTGCCAGAGCTGTCATTTGTTCCGGAACCGTCCGCATTCCTGTTCATCAGAGGCGCCAGTTCCTGCAAAATAGGATATATTTTTGCCCCCGCTGCATTGAGGGCGTTCATTCCGTTTGTCGTAAACCTCGTGTCGTCCAGTTCCCTGAAATAATTGCAGAGCATACGATTGATCTCCGCCCCCCGCTCCGTTCCGATTTCCGGGATCTCGTTGCCGACAGAATACAGAATCACCGACGGGTGGTTGTAATCCTTTGCCACCATACGCCGCACGATATCCTGCCACTCTTCCAGAAAATAAAATGCGAAATCATTGTTGTTTTTGTGGTTTGTCCACATGTCGATCAGTTCATCCATGACGAGCAGCCCCACCTTGTCACATGCGTTGAGAAAGGCTTTGTCCGCGGGATTATGGGCACATCGGACACTGTTAAAACCCGCTGCTTTGATCAATTCGCATTTGCGAAGCTCTGCCGCCTCATGTGTTGCCGCTCCCAATATTCCATTGTCATGGTGTACACATGTTCCCCTCAGTTTTACAGTCTCGCCGTTGATCTGAAGCCCACGGACTGCATCGAGAGACACTTTACGGATTCCATAATAAAACTTCTCCTCATCCCACAGTCTTTCCTCATCCGACACCTGCACAACGCACTGATACAGATTCGGCGTGTCACAGTTCCACAATCTCGGCGTTGGTATCGTGATTTGCTGATGCACTTTATTTTCGGAACCTGCAAAGCTAGTCAGATGGATCTCGTCGGAGAACAGATTTCCGTCATCGTCTGTCAGCTTGACGGAGACTGTCAGTTTTTTCTTATTCCGTGATAAGTTTTGAATTTTCGTTGAAAACGCAACGACTGCCACCCCGTGGTCTGCGTCCTTTGTCATCACCCGCACACCGTCCACCGGAATCTGCACCTGTTCTCCGACATACAGATTGACACTGCGGTATATTCCGCTTCCGGTGTACCATCTGCTGTTTTGCTCCGACGCATTATCAGCTACAACCTTCACTTCATTTTCCGCTTCAAGCTGCAGATATCTTGTGAGGTCTGCATAAAAGTTGGAATAACCGTATTGATTCGTCTGTACCAGCACCCCGTTGAGATAGACCATTGCTGTCTGATACACCCCTTCAAACTCCAGCATCACAGACTTATTTTCCCACTCTGCCGGCACAAAAAATGTCTTAAAATAAGTGTATGTCCCACCGGGATAAAACCCTGTCGCTCCCCCGTTTTTGGTGTTCTCATCCCGCATTTCATGAATCATTGCATCGTGGGGAAGGCAGATTTCCTCTGCCTCTGTCCCATACATCTGCAAAACTTTAAGTGACGGGATACAACCTTTTACAAATTTCCAGTCCTTGTTAAAATCTACTTTCTTCATACAAAACCTCCATACAACACAACTTTATATTTTCCCATGCTCCTCATCCCACTTCCTATTTGCCTTTTCTACATTCAGCATTCCCAGCAGGATCGTAATGATCACTCCAAAGATTGCGGGAATGATCACATACATGGCAAAAATCATGTTGATCGCACTCTGCGTCTGCGTTGCAGCAGTTCCAACATATCCGCCCAGATTCAGAAGCCAGCCAACTGCCGCTGTACCGATTCCGCCGCCGATCTTTACACCCAGTGAGGAGCAGCTAAACATTGTGCCGTCCATTCTCACACCTTTTGTGCGGTATGTATATCCGCTGATCTCAGCGACCAGTGCATTCAACGTTCCACTGAGCGTTCCCGCAAAAATCCCCTTGACAAACATAAACAGGAGCATCAGCGTTATATTTTTTGTATATGCAAAGTAGATAAAGAACAGACTCAGAAAACAGTTGATCGCATAGCCCCAGAAATTTACCTTCTGCATGCTCTTCGTCTTCTTTACCAGAAACGGGGTAAAGATGAGAGCGATAATAACAGGAAACATCTTCATCATCTGGAACATTCCCAGCAGCGAACCGTTACCAAGCACATAAGTTGCAAAGAACACACCGCTCCCCGTCGTGATATTGCTCATGATGTAATACACAATATATAAAACCACAATCATGATATAATACTTGTTCGCAAATAAAAGCTTTACAGTGTCGATAAAACTCAGCTTATCGTCTTCTGATTTCTTGTTCTCGGTATCGACCGCAGTCTGTTCCGGTTCAATCTCTTTCACCGCCAGACAACTGATCGTATTTACCACCAGCCCGATCAGCGCACAGATAATCGCTACTGCCCTCCACCCTTTAGCACCTCCGCCAAAGGAATTGACTGCGCCTGTCACGGCAAAGCCCATCACAATATTGGTCACAACAGCAAACATAAAGCGAATGGAACCGAGCTGAACCCTCTCCTGTGCATTGTTGGTGATCAAAGCAGACAAGGTCGAATATGCCACACCGTTTGCCGTATAGAAAATCGCATTCAGACAGGTATAGAAGGCAAAAAAGTACGCATACTGTGCTGTCTGTCCCATATTCGGGATTGAAAACAGCAGGATCAGACAGAGGGAAACACCAATCTGTGCGTAAAGCATCCAAGGTCTCGCCTTTCCCAGCCTGCTCTTTGTCTTGTCGATCATCGTACCAAAAAACACGTCTGTCACACCGTCAAAAATCTTGGAAATCAGCATTAATGTTCCGACAATACTGGTATCCATTCCCATTACATCCGAAAGATACAGCAATAAAAAGCTTGATACCAGACCATAACTGCAGTTTGATGCCAGGTCACCCGAACCATAGGCAATCTTCTGATACCATTTTAAATATTTTTTCTCGTTCATTTTTACTCCTTTTCTCGTTGAATAGACCATAGAAACAGTGACACATTCGAATGTATGGTAGAACCGGCGCCTTTCTACAGGGCGTGTCCGGAGATTCACTTCTTTTATGGAAATACCATCTACACACCCTTGTAATATTATCCTACCACTTTCCTTTTTGCTTCTTCAATGCTATAATTAGACACAAACAAAGCCAATTAGTGGCATATTCGCGACTATTGGATTACTCAGGAGGAAAACGGTTATGAACGAGAATGCAAATACCTCAGCGAACCTTTCTATTGACACATTAAAAAGCAACTATTTCGAGATCCAGAACCTCGACAGCCACTTTAACCAGTACTATCACCTCACCTCCCTGTACAGCGCTGTCATTGAGACTTATCGTTCTGATCTGGAGAAACCTTATTTCAAGATATCGTATTTTTCACCGGAACGGATCAATCATTCCCTGATCGACGACGAGAACCTCCTGCATGATATGGCAAACCGTCCCCTGCACCAGCATGATTTTTTTGAGTTGATGTTTGTCCTGCAGGGAGAAGCTGTCGTCAAAATAGAAAATACCGAAAGGGTTTATCCTTCCGGTACTGGCTGTATCGTAAACTGCAATTTAAGACATATTGAACTGCTGTCCAACGATTTTCTGATATTCTTTTTGAATTTGTCAAAGGAGTATCTTCTGTCCCTTTTTCACTCTGATAACATGTTTCATCTGTCTCCAAATACCGATGGTCATGCTGTCAGCGTTTTTCAATTTCTGAACGAACACGCAACCGCCATCGATAATGTGGAAAAAGAATATCTCGACTTCTTTCCTTCTTATAATGATCTGAGTTCTTACAAAAAACTCTACCGGCTGTCCGAGGAGATCGTAAAGGAAACACTGTCCCCACAGATTGGCTCTTCTTTTTATATCAACTTTCTGGTATGCCAGATTCTTGATTTTATATCAGACACAGAGCATTTTCACTTGTCCAAAGTGCGGATCGATTACGGCAATGATTTCCTGATCTTTACGAGGCTGACACATTTGCTTGAGCGCAGCGACGGACGACTTAGCCGTCATGAACTGGCAGACTCCCTCAGCTACAGCGGCGACTATCTGAACCGGATCACCAAGAAATACACTGGAATGACTTTGTTTGAATATGGCACGACTTTCTCCCTGCGCAAAGCGGAATACTATTTGATGAAAACGAACTATTCTGTCTCGGAGATCGTCTCCATGCTGAATTTTACAAATAAGTCACATTTTTATAAACTGTTCTTTTCCAAACACCATGTCACACCAAAAGAATACCGCAGCAGATATCGCAGTTAATCCATCATCTCCCCAGCCGGCTTCCCATACGGCTGAACAGCTCATTCGTGATACTCTCTGCATTTTCTGCCACCGTCGGCGCATCGATCTCCTCGGCTCCATCCCAGCCGATCAGCGTCGCAGTCATGCCGACCGCAATATCCGGAATATCTGTGACATCAACCGCAAGCTGATCCATACAGATTCTTCCGGCGACCGGCGCGCGATAACCATTGATCAACACCCCTGTCCCACGACCAGACAGACTTCTCGGAAAACCATCTGCATAACCGATCGACACAATGGCAATCACACAATCCCTGTCTGCGATAAACGTCCTGCCATAACCGACACTCTCCCCTTCCCAAACGAATCTGAGCAGAACCACTTTTGCCTTTAATGAGAGCACAGGTCTTAAGTCAAGCTGCAGCTTTGTCGGTGTGTTTGGAGCGCTTAGAACGCCGTACAGCGCTATACCTGCCCTGACATAACTGCATTTTAATTCAGGATAATTCAACAATCCATAGCTGCTCTGTATATGGATTTTCGGAATATGTATTCCCTCTTTTTTCAGCTGCTTTAACAAGCCATAAAAGTTTGCAATCTGCCGTTTTGTAAAATCGACATCATCTTCCTCCAGACTGTCCGCAACACACAGATGCGTGTAAATGCCATTGATCACAAGATGCTCCATTGTAAAAGCGTTCAGTATTTCTTCAAAGTTAAAATCAGAATCAAATCCAAGCCGGTGCATTCCCGTGTCAATTTTCATATGCACCTTGACCGTACAGCCCTGTTCATTTAATCTACAGGCATAATCATAATCAATCAATGTCTGTGTAAGATCGTATTTGCGAAGTTCCTTTGCCCTCTCAGGCGCTGTATAACCAAGAATCACGACTTCACCCCTGACACCGCATCTGCGCAGTCTGATGCCCTCATCGATCGTCGCCACGGCAAATGCCCTGACACCGATTCTGTCCAGATGCGTCGCGATTGCACACATTCCATGCCCATATGCCTCCGCCTTCACAACTGCCATCAACTCACATTTGGGCGGCATTGCCTCGCTCAAAACCTCTACATTGTGCTCCAGATTTTCCAGATTGATTTCTATATAAGCCCTGTCAGTATCATTGTTATGCTTTTTTTGTTTTAAACCAAACCGACTCCACAAAGCCACTGCTGCCACGCTGATCACTACTGACGCCGCTGTAACTGCGAGGAAATGAACCACACTGTTGTCCACGAGCAGACCTTGTAAATGAAGCAGTTTTGCAAACATTCGTATCACGACGATCATCATTGGGTGAATGAGATAGACGATCAGCGACACATCTCTCAACCACACGTGACGCTTTCCCCTGAAATGCAAAAGGAAGGAAAAAAGGAAATACACACATGGTATTAAAAATACATACATACTGTCATGGCGCTGAACCTGAAAATAGTGCAGTGACGTGCCTTCCGCCAGCATCAATACCAGCATCACGCCACAACAGATCCCCGTTCCAAAAAACGTCTGACAAAACCCTTTCCCTTTTTTTCCATATGGATTTCGTTCCGATATCCTTTTTCCAAAAGTCGTCTGATCGAGTACAACTATATCGTGGTTGTCAGCGATCAATCCACCCATTAGAAAAAAGACAGGCGCAAAGAAAATGCCGTTTCTTGTGTAATCTGATATCTGAAAGATCTGCGCATAAAAACCACTGCACACCGAAATGTTCCCGATCACTCCATAATAGCTGTCTCCAAACAGTCCAATCAGATAAAGTACTGCCGCCACTGCAAATGCCTTCTTATAATCCAGCTCTTTCACCAGATACCATGCAATCACCCCGCCCATGATTGATGCCGGCAGATACCACAAATGATACAGTGTACCGTCAAACACGATATCCTTTATGATATTTGGCAGCAGATTCTCCATGCTAAAATAGCCATTATAAAAATTTATCGGTATATAGACCATTATTGCAATACCATAAATCTGTGCCGTTTTTTTCACAAAAGAACTCAATTTCCCAATCTGATAATTGTATCTGGAAATCAGGAAAAATCCGGAAGTCACAAAAAAGAACGGAACTGCAACACGCGCAACGATGCGTGTCAGAATAAAATCGCCTGTCTCGCTGATGCCGGCAAGCGGCGAAGTATGAATTGTAATAACCATCAATGCCGCAGCCAGCCGAAAGAAATCGATTCCTGTATAACTCTTATCATAGTTCTCATTCTCAGCCTTCATCCCTATCCTCTTTCCCAATCCTCTCCGATGCGGTCAAACAATCTGCACTGTAATCCAGTCTTAGATCTTCTTCTGTTTTTTCAAAAACCTCCGTCACAATAAACCCGTCACAATTATTTCCTGAAATACTGTATGGCCGTGTATCATCGATCGAAATCCCCGTCACCGCACCTGCTGTTTTCGTAGCTGCTTTCACTGTTGCTTTCACTGCTGCCTTCACATAGGAAATTTTGTATTTCTGAAAAATAAATGGATTTTCCCCAAAGCGATATTCTTTTAAAAACGCAATATACTCCTCAAGCGCAAACCCTTTCTGTGCCATAATCTCCGCATGCGGCACGCCCACATACCGAAAGTGCCACGGCTCATGTCCGATCTGCGTAACAGCCTGTTTTTCTTCCTGATACCGCTGTACAAACCCATACTCCGCCGCTCTCTGGCGAAAAGTCTGGCAGATGCCCTCATATGGGAAATACGGACGGATAAAGTCAATCTCCTCCTGTTTCAGCCCAAGGTCTATCGCCAACCCGGTCTGGTGTTCGCTGTGTCCGGGAACGGCAACATATTTTTCTGTAAACTCCTGCCCGCTCTCTGCCATAGACTGATCCCAGATTTCCTGCTGTTCTTCCGAAGAACGCCATGCGCTCACAGGTACAATGTATTCCCAGCCCCCAATCTCCTCCATCAGTTTGTTCAGCGCATGGTTTGCCCTGCTCTCATACAATATTTCCTCACCATTCCATACGCCTGTATGAGACAATTCCTGATGCTGCTCGTGATATCGGTATTCCTTATTCACCAAAAGCAGATATCCCTTGTAAATATCCTTGTTTTTTAATAATATTGTTTTCATACTTCAAAACTCTGCCCGATAATTCTGTCCAGTATCTCCGTAAAGCTGTACCCCGCCGCCTTCATCATGCCCGGATAGCGGCTGTGCTCTGTAAATCCTGGTATCGTGTTTACCTCATTAAATACAATCTCACCCTCCGGCGTCAAAAACAGATCCACTCGCGCAAAGCCGGTACAGTCCAGCGTCTTGTAGATCCGCCTGGCGATCTCCTTGATTTCCTGCGCCTTGTCCGTTGGAATCCTCGCCGGTACATGAATTGCCGCCGTTTTGAGGGTATATTTTTCCGTGTAATCAAAAAATCCTGTCTGATCGAGTTCGATCTCGTCCACTTCCCCGACGATCAGCCTGTCCCTGCCGCATACGGCACAACCCACCTCAAAGCCCTCGATTGTCTCCTCCAAAATGACACGATTGTCATATTTGAATGCAAGCGACACAGCCGGTGCCAGCTGTTCTATATCCTCCACCTTTGTCACACCATAGGAAGATCCTGCTTTCACAGGCTTTACAAAGATTGGAAAACCAATCTCCTTTGCAAAATCATATGCCTTGTTGACTGCGCTGTTGTCTGTCAGCACCATCGCCCTCGGCACGCGCACCCCCGCCAGGCTTGCCAGCCTGTGCGCCCTGTCCTTATCCATGCAGAGTGCAGACGCCAGTGTCCCGCAGCCGACAAGTGGAATTCCTGCAAGTTCCGCGATTCCCTGAACTGTTCCATCCTCTCCATTGCGCCCGTGCAGTACCGGAAAGACCGCATCAATCCGAATGGTTTTGATCCCTTCTCTCTGTAAAATGATCAGCTGATGTTCTGTCCTGTCCGGCGAGATCACCGCAGACACACAGTCCACCGCATTGCACCACGTATCCTTTTTGATCTTGTCGATATCCCCTGTGAAATAGAACCAGCTTCCCTCCCGCGAGATACCGACCGTCACCGGATTGTACTTTTTTCTGTCAATGTTGTTGATTACCGCATACGCCGACTGCAGCGAAACTTCATACTCCGAAGAGGCTCCGCCAAAAATAATGACTATGTTCTTCATACTTTCCCATTCTCCTGTTCCTGTTGTTTTTATAACGCATAATAGCATTTTTTTCTCTAAGCATTCTCTAAAAATACTGTTTATCAGCTGCTGCATTATTTCAATCATGCTGTTCCATTGCGCATACCTGAGTATACAAAAAAATTTCTTAAGTTCCAATGATGCAGTTTATTAATAATGATTAAGATTTTATTGATGATAATTGAAATAAAGCAGATATTTTATTAAAAATATTAGGCCTTTTTTGAATTACTGAAAAAAGGAACTTGTTCTGACACAGTGATTGTATCAAAACAGGTTCCTCAATGTTTGTAGGTTTCTTATCACTTTTATGAAGTTTTTCCCGCGGGAATCTTACGATTTTCTTACGACAGTTCTTCCATACTGTCCGTCAGCTTCTCAATCTCGTCAATAATCTCCCCGATATAGGCTATGGTGTCCAAAAGCGGCGCATCGGTAGTGATGTCGATTCCCGCAAGCTTCGCCAGTCCTACCGGATCGAGCGTGCTGCCTGCGGCGAGCACCTTCTTCCAGTCCTCGACAGCGCACTCCCCCTCCTTCTCAATGCGCTTGCACACCTGTGTGGCAACGGTAAGTCCTGCGCTGTAGGTATAAGAATACAATCCCATGTAATAATGCGGCTGGCGCATCCAGGTGTGCGCGGCATCGTCAGTAATCTCCACGTCCTCGCCCCAGAAGGCCTGCAGAGTCTCCCGCATGAGACGGGTGAGCGTCTGAGCATTGACACTGCCACCATCGTCAATGATCTTGTATACCTCTCTCTGGTAAGCTGCCTCCATCAAATGGGTGACAAAATTATGGTAGTACGTATTACTGATCATACAAGATAACACCCACCGGCGGAACCGCGGATCTGGATTCGTCTTTAACAGGTAATGTGCCATCAACAGTTCGTTTATTGTAGAAGGTGCCTCCACAAAGTAAGTTGACACTTCGGTATCAAAGATGGACTGACTGCTGTTGCAGGACTTAAAATGTCCGGCATGTCCTAACTCATGCGCCAGTGTAAAGACATCTGACATGCGCTCATTCCACGACAGTAAGATAAAGGAATTTTTTCCATAGGGGCTTGCACAAAAACCACCTGTCGATTTTCCCTGATTCTGCGCAAAATCAATCCAACGGTCGCGGTACGCCTCCCGCACCATCTCCACATACTCCTCACCCAGAATGGAGAGTCCCTTTTCGATATACTCCCTCGACTCCTCAATCGTCACCTTCGGGTCATATTCAGGGTCAACAGCAATCTTCAAGTCCGCAAAAGTCATGCGGTCAAGCTTGTGTATCTTTTTCAGCAGGCGGGCGTATCTGCGCATATGCGGCGCCAGTTTTTCTGTGATCAGATCGATCTGACGGTTGTACATTTCCCTGGAAACCTTCTGCCCGAACAGGAGACTGTCAAACACAGAGTCAAAGCCCCTGAGTGTCGCAATCGTCTTATCGGTCTGTACCTGCGTGTTGTATGCGGCCGCAGTCACATTTTCATATGCACGTATCTTGGCTGAAAATGCTGCAAACGCGCTACGGCGCACTTGTGTGTCCTCCTCGTACTCATAATTGTCCTCAAAAAGAGAATAGCCCAGGGGATACTCTTTGCCATTCACCGTGAATGCATCGAATTTCATATCCGCCAGCTTTGCCATATTGTAAATCTGATAAGGCGCCCGAATAGTCTGTGACAACGCTGCCAGGGCGCGCTCTGTCTCTGGGTGGAGCAGATGCGGCTTCATGCGCAGAATATCCTGCAGATAATGCTTATTTTCCGTGGAAAGGGCAATCGCCTCCTGAATCACTGCATCCTCCTGACCAGCGATTTCATTGCTGATGAAACTGAGCCTGCTGTCCATTTCTGCGGTCAGGCTGGCAAACGCATCATTGCGCTCCTGATTATGAGTGTCATAGTAGTCTACAGAAACCGCCAGATCGCAATAATTTCCAACCAGTGTTACCAAACGGGTCCACTCTCTCAAATCGTCGATACATGCATTGATCAACTGCGGCGTATTCAGTTTTCCCTTGTAATCCTGCACGATGCTGTTACAGAGCGATTTCGCCCGCTCCACATCCTGATTCATCTCTTCCTCTGTCGCATAGATGAGCGACAAATCCCATGTCAGCTCCACAGGAATGTCCCTGCGTGATTTTAATTCTGTTTTCATTGATAATACTCCGTTACTGAAAACTTATAAAAGTTTATGTTTCATTCCTTTTTCAACGTATCTGCTTTGATAATAGAAAGTCTATTACTACTCACATTTGGTATGACACTCCAAAGGCTTAAATTCCCGACTAACGTATCGGTACATATCAATAGTGAAAAAGATTTATACTTGCGTTCTTATCTCTGTCAATTACATTATTACAATGATCACATTGATAAATCCTATCGCTTCGTTTTAACTCTTTTTTTTATATGACCGCAACACGAGCATATTTTACTGCCTGCATAAAACCTGCCTGCAACTATGAATTTAATATTATTCCTTAGGAACTGTGCATAAATAACTTATGCAGACAAGTTATTTTTCAATAGTTCCTTATTGATTTATATTCTATCTGTCTGTAAAATTCATAAAAACACTGTTCTGTTATGGATTCTGACAGGTGCCTATTCTTCATCATACCTTTTACATTCAAATCTTCTAAAACAATAAACTTTGGTTTTCGGTTTATTATTTCAGTTGTTGTCTGATGCAAATAGTCCTGGCGGATATCTGTTAACCGGTGATTAAGTTTTAATAATTTCTTTTCAGCTTTTATAATATTACCTGTTTTGCAGTAACTGTCTCCTCCTTAATCATTTTTTTAGCTTTATCAGCTCCCTTACCTTGAAGTTTACGGCTAAAAACAGTTACTATCTGCCTTTCAAGGTCATCTTTTTGTTTGTGAGAACTTACTCTGCAATATCCTACTATTTTTTTATTTATACTGGCGGTCAAAAGGACTGACCGCTCAGTATAAAAGACGTCTCATTGCACTCTATAATCTTGCGTAAATTATTTGCAAAATCCTGATATCTAAATTGATCATCATCAATATTATTAAGTGATTTGTCCTTCAAAAAGTATTTTTTCATTTATATATGCATCCCTTCGCATTAATTATAAGCTAAACATTCATTCAAGCTACTACATCTTAAATCCCTAATTTAATCACGTGTTATTTCGCATACTTCTTAAAATTCTCCGCCTGTTCCAGCACTTCTTTATAAACATCATCAATCGTAACTGGCGGATAACCATATTGATCAAGCAGAATAATCAGATCCACCTGCAGATTTGCCTTGATATCCTCTCTGGTAGACCAATCCGTATATTTTGCCTTATCGTCTACTACTGCCCGAATCTCTTTTGATAATGCAATCATTTTATCATTTGGATATTCAAATTCATACTTCTTTGACACTGCAAGTAAAATATCATAAAAGGCTTTTTCTTCATAATCAATACCTATACTGTGAAACGAATTTCTTTCAGCTTTCAATTCATGTATTAAATCCGCAAGCTGATTTGCCACATCATCAAGAACCTCATTTGCAAAAGCCTCATCTTTTCTTCGGTTATTATAGGTTTCAACAACCGCCTTCATTCTCTCGGCAAATTCCATACTTTTGATTTTGTTTACTCTTTTAAACTCCTCAATGGCATAGGACAGTAATCTCTGCAATGCTTTTATTTTTGTATTGGGCATATGAATCTTTTCAATCCGTGCCATATATTCATCACTGAAAATATCAATGTCTATGTGCTTTCCTGACTCAAATAATTCTTCTATGCCATCAGACTGTATTGCCTCATCCAGCAATTTGCGAACTTTTGCATTCATCTGAGAAGTATCCGGTGCCTCTCCTTTTGTCAGCTTAAACAGTACCGAACGCACTGCCTGATAAAAATGCACTTTTTCAATATCTGTACTGGTAAACTGTTCGCTGGAACTGCACAGGTTAAATGCCTGTTTCATTTTCCTGACTGCTGCCATAAACCGGAGTTCCAGGTCCTGTGTCAACTGCACATACTCTACTGCTCTGTTCAGGCAGTTTAACTGTTCAACCGGACTTCCCACATAATAATCCTTTGCATTAAATTTGTAAAACATCTGGTCTAACACTTCAAGCTGATCCAAGACAATCGTCACCGCCTGACTAACATCATCCAGTTCCTCTTTCTCAAAATTTGTATATTTGCGAAGTGCTGCATTCATGTTTTTCTTGATACCAATATAATCGACAATCAGTCCCCTGTCCTTGCCCTCATAGACTCGATTCACCCTGGAAATGGTCTGTATCAGTGTATGCTGCTGAATCGGTTTATCAATATAAATCGTATCAAGGCAAGGTACATCAAAACCTGTCAGCCACATATCTACTACAATGGCTATTTTAAAATTGGATTTTACATTCTTAAACTGCCTGTCCAGCTCCTTCCTGTCTTCTTTTGTACCAAGCATCTCATACAGTTCTTTTTCATCATCTTTATTTCTTGTCATAACAAGGCGGACTTTCTCTATCGGTTTTAGTTCTTTTTCCTCTTTCTCCGTTAATTCCACGCCTTTTGGTGCTTTTCTCTTTTCTTTCCATTCTGGACGAAGCTCTATCAGGTTCAGGTAAAATGCATAAGCGATCAGCCGGTTTGCACATACAAACATTGCCTTGCCCGCCACTGTAGAACCTTCTTCCACTCTTTTTTCATAATGCGCTACAAAATCTTTTGCCACTGCCTTTAATCTATCCGGATCGCCAATAATGGCATCTATGCGTGCCGCCGCTTTTTGGCTTTCCTCAATTTGTTCTTCAGAAGTTCCAAGACTGGCGCATTTATCATAGTATTCTTCGATTTCACGCAGCTTGTCCTCACGCAATGTTACCTTTGCCGCACGCCCATCATAAACAAGATTTACTGTTATCTCATCTTTCACTGCCTCTGTCATGGTATATGGATGTCCGACAATATCTCCAAACACTTCCACCGTGGCATCAATCGGCGTACCTGTAAAGCCAATATAAGTTGCATTCGGTAAAGAATCATGTAAGTATTTGGCAAAACCATAGGTCTTATTAACCCCGCTATCCGTAACTTTTACTTTCATATCGAGGTTAATCTGCGAACGGTGCGCCTCGTCTGAAATACAGATAACATTATACCTGTCTGTCAAAAGCTGGGTATCTTCTGTAAACTTTTGTATGGTAGTCAAATATACCCCACCACTTGGCTTGTCCTTTAATTCATCCCGCAGCTTATCCCTTGACTCTATGCTTATTACATTGTTGTCGCCAATAAACTGTTTGGACGCAGCAAATTGTTTGGAGAGCTGATCGTCTAAATCGGTCCTATCGGTAATAATCAGAATGGTTGGACTTTTAAAATAACTGCTTTTCATAATCATACGGGTAAGAAATAGCATTGTGTAGCTTTTCCCGCATCCGGTCGTTCCAAAATATGTACCACCCTTACCGTCACCATTCGGCTTCATATGTGCTTTCACATTTTCATACAAATTATTGGCGGCAAAAAATTGTGGATAGCGGCATACTACCTTCGTATTGCTGTCTGCAGCATCAGGAAAGTAGATAAAATTCTTTACTACCGCAAGAAGTCTGTCCCATGCAAACAGACCATCTATCATAGTGAACAAAGAATTGATACCGTCCATTTCCCTGTCATCATCATTGACCTTTCTCCATGCATAGAAAAATTCATATGGTGTGAACAGTGAACCATACTTGCTATTTGCCCCATCACTGATAACCACAAATGCATTGTATTTGAAAATTTCCGGAATATCTCTTTGATATCTGACTGTCAACTGCGTGTATGCATCCATTATGGTTGTGTTTTCCTGTATTGCCGTCTTAAACTCCAATACCACAAGCGGAAGTCCATTTACATAAATAATGTCATCAGGAATACGAGTCTGATAATTATACCCTTCAATTTCCAACTGATTGACAATCTTAAAAATATTCTTTTTTGGCTCTTTATAGTTTATCAATTCGATAAATATATCTTTCTTATCCCGCTCCTCACGATTAAACACAAAACCGTCTATTATCATGGACATAACTGTTTTGTTGGATTCATACAAAGTTCCGCCTACGGTGCGCAAAGAGAGAATAATACTGTCAATCTCACTTTCTGTCAGTTCATCTGAAGCATATCGGGTACGTAAATATTCTTTTAAATCATCTACTATTAAAACTTCTGATTTTTCACGTAACAATTCGCTGCCTGTCTGGTGAATGTAGCCTTTATTTTGTAAAAGTTCTATGATAGATAGTTCTAATGCGTGTTCGTTGAATGACATATTATTTTTCTCCTGCATTTAATTTTTATAAAAATCCTGATAAGAACGTTCTAATTCTGTACAACAAACTGAATTAAAATATTCTGAATGAAGTTTTGAATTTATCTTTCTATATTTCTCATAATTATCATAAGATGAAAAATATCTTAACAAATTATAAAAGCTTGAACACTGATCGCTATAACTCATTGTCATAGCAGTCCAATATTCCGTATGTCCTATAATCAATACATTGTAAAGTAAATGATAAAGTTCAAATTGTTTTATATCTATATCAAACCAATTCTCACTCAAAATTCTTTTACTAGCCAAATCGTTTTCACCTATTTTTCGAATATTAGTTACTGTATCTTCTTCTACTCCCTCATCATTAAATAATCCATATGTCATCCTTCCAATAAATGATGCTAACCAATCTGCTAGTCTTAATTCTATGATTTCATGCGACTTTCCACATTTAATATTTTGAAATCTATAATTCTGTGATGCAGAATATGTACTTTGTTCTTCATCAATTACTATATTTACAAGTTCCATATTAATGTTTTTCTCTTCAAGCAAATTACACAACCCTTCAAAATTTATAAAATACCTGAATCCGTGAAGTTCGATGGCATGATTAAACTTATAAAGCCAGTATTTATGCTATATTATAGCCTGTTTG
>JAIEEY010000222.1 GCA_029067205.1 Lachnospiraceae bacterium | reverse complement strand
ATTTATAGAATTATATTTTAACACGGATATCGGTTGTATGCTCCTTTTTTATTTTTCAATATATTTTGAAACACGCCTAAATTTTTGCATATTTATTTCCCACAGGGTGTTCTTCCTGGATAGAATTGATAGATATACTTTTCTGCGATAGTACCCAAAGCACAACATCAACAAACTTGCCTTCCTGCTCATCTTTACTTCCACTATTGTCCTCTCCTGGGGAAAAATTTATAATGTACTCTTCAGTTTCTGCTTCTTTTCTTTTCAAATCCTCGTCCGAAATAGTAAAGCCATAATTTAGTAATTCTCCAGTTTCAAAATCTACACTAAAAGCCGCCCGCGTATCCAGCATTCCTGAACCAATCTTATCATCGTCAATGAAAACACCTTGAAGTTGATATGATGAATTTATATGATCAAAGATCATTTCTCCACTACCATTTAATTTTTCAGCGCCACCACTACCCAGAGCGTTTGAAGACTTACGTGAATTTACAGTTTGAAAAACCATTTTAACACGGATATCTCCCAGTTCAATTTTTGCAATCTCTTGTTTGGGATCATAAATCGATAAGACCAAATGAATCTTATTGTGCCGTCCATATCTCAAAATATCATTTATTATTTTTATAACCTTTTCGGATTTTTTTCTGTTACCTATCTCTTCAATGAACCACGCAAATTCGTCAATTATGCACACTATATAGGGAAGCTTTTTAAAATGATCCTGATCAGATAACTCCAGATCAGTACGTCGTTCCATCTCATCTTTTAAGAGCATAATAACAGTTGCCAGTTTATTTGGAGTATGGATAATGGGATAAGACAGATGTGGTAGATCGGCAAACATAGATAATCCTGCTCCCCTATCAGCAATCAAAAGATTTACTTTCAGATTCGAATATCTTGCTAAACTTACCAGTAAACATTTTAAAGCTGTCGATTTACCTGACCTTGTCGTGCCATTTATCATTACATGTGGATACTCTACTAAATCACATATTACTGCATTTCCATTAGGATCAACCCCAACCGGATGTGCAATTTTCATCGTTGTGAAAGCTGATCTATATTCTTCACTTTTCAATATCCGGCTCAAATCATTATCCAATGATAGAGTATGGCTTGTGTATGTAGCAAGATAGAAACCTTCTTTTTCCCTAACAGCCTTAAGAACTGGAATCTTTAATTTATATTGCACTGTTGAAATTAATTTTTCAACTGATTCTATGCGCGTTCCACTATTAAGTTTAACCTCAAACTTAAAACCGTCTCCACAGCAAGGATTATATCCTTTCTTGCGTATTTTAATCGAAACATTATAATCCCAATAACACTCCTCAATCTTACGTGCTAACCTATCAGCCTCGATTAATCTTAAATCATCTGCGCTGAATGGAATTGTGTCACTCCATTTCTCCATAAAGTTTACCTACCTTTCGTATTAAGTTCTTCTTCCTCTTCTTTTATCCTAAAATATATTCTCGAACGCATGCTCAAAGTTACAACGATATCCATAATTTCATCAATGATCAGAAAATCATTAGGGAAAATATGGAAGAAGAAGTAGTAGAAGACCTCTTTTCCTATCATTATACGCTAATCATCATATAAATCAAGGATTACTTTGTCTCAAAATTTGAGGCAACCAGTAAGATGATGGATCTGCTCTCTACAAAAGAACATCAATTCGATTAATAAAAAATAAGCATAGTACGGTCTTAAATGTCTTACATTAATCAATTTATTTATAGCATCTGTCGACTCTCATCAATCATTATCTTCACTCAACGTTCTCATTCACAACATTTCATCTTTTTTAACATCTTATTGAATAATTATCATCTCCCTATCATAAGTCATGATATTCTGTTTACAGTATCAAAACAAAATTTCCACAAATAAATTGCATCCCTTCTTTAATGAAACTCCTCGCAGCAAGCTGCGGGGTATCAGCCCAAAACTCGCTTCGCTCGTCATTAATTTGTTACGCAGCAGAGCTGCGGGGAATTAGACCCTGAGAGATTAAAAAAGGCGTGCTTCTTACAGCAGCTTCCTTTTGCACCATTACATCTTTCTCCCCAAAATGAACTTTTTCCATAAACCTTACGTCAACCATTTATATAGTTTATTATGTATATATTTTGTCTTACCGAGCCATTTTATCTCTGGTAGTCTCCTTTCTGTCATTGTTGCCTGACTTCTGTCCAGAATAGACAGAAGTTCCGTCTTCCCCACTCTTTAAATTTTTTCAATCAGATCTATCCCCTTACCCTGCTGGGAACTATCCTTAATTAATTTTTCTATATATTTTACTGCCTCAACCTTTTGGGCATAATTCCAGTCAGAGAAGGACTGCTGGTTTAAGTTGCGGTCATAAAAAATTTCCATGGCTTCATCATCCGGCAGATTGTTTTTCACATAGGCCTGTCTAAAAGACACCGGATCTTTAGTTTTACTTCTACAACCTTACTATTTTCTTCCTGCATGTAAAAACCTCTTTTGGTTTCCTTTATAATACACAATAAAACCTTTTGCTTCCGTACTTTTTCGTTATTAAATACTACTCTTGCAATTATCATCTTCACTATTTATATCAGAAAACAAGGAGTACCTTATCAGCACTCCCAATCTTCTTATCAATCCCATATTTAAAACAGACTCAAACATCATTAGGGCAAAAGATTATTTGCAATTTATCCTTATCTTACTCAAGATTCTTCAAGCAGATAAGAATACAAATTTTTCAGGTACTGTACATCATGCCGTTTGCTGATTGTCACAGGCGACAGATTTATTTTAGCAAATGCCTCCATCACCTTTTCGATATTCCTGCAGTTCATTGCTTTTTGAGCCAGATACAACGATTTTTTCTCAGGAATTAATGTCACTAATCGTAACATCTTCCTTCTTAATGTGCAGTCTTTTACTTCGCTCCGAATAAGCTCCGCTGCTTCTCCCTTCTTATAGTAGTCCCCAAATGGTATTATGCGAGTAAATACATCTAAAAATATTTCCTGCCTTTTTTCTGTAAGCTCCGTAATCTGATCAAATACATCATCTGTATTAGTATAACTTCTGATTGCCTTGGGCTTGGTCAACCGTACTTCTGCACGAAGGATACCTTCCACTTCACTGCGCATAGACTTTAATTTCTTTCGACCAATATCCTCATTATGAAACTGATCAACAAGAAATCCTTCTAAATCATAGAGCCAGAACGCAATATCATTACTGTTCCCTTCAAGGCAAAAGCTGTCTACGTCCTCAAAGCAGTCATAGTTTTCTGGTGAATAACCCTTTACCCGTCCAATCCGTTGCAGGACTTTCAAATATGAGAATACATTTTCATGAGTATGAACATCAATATCTGTAGCAAATGTTACACCTGACAGAACAAAATCATCCAGTCTGTATTTAAAGTCGAAATACTCATTGATTCGTTTATCCAGTTTTCTGATAAACCTGTCAGGATCCAATACCTTACTATCTAACACTGATCTTGGCTCTACGATCAACTTTATCTTCTTTTTGTATTGGCTGTCGCGGTATGCAACTGTTATCCCTTTAGATGATAAGGACTCGTCAATATATCCGTCCTCGTTCTCTTCTATATACCTATTTTTTCTACAGACTCTGTTTAAAATTTTCTGGAACCGCTCATTGTCCAGCACCATAGACAGCTCAAAAACCTGATTTATGTACATACTCTATTCCTCCTAGGTGTAAAAATTTTTTACATTTCAGTTATTGATCATCTCTTTTTTATACAGCCTGATCCTTCGTATAATGAGGTAAACTATTTCCAGTGGATCATAATGGCAGATCATTTTTTGTTCTCTCAACATTGATATGAAAATAACCTGTTTACAGTTACCCTTATAAAAATGCATCCCGTTTTCATTGGTAAAAATAAGTGGTATGGTGGTTTAAAACGAGCAATACCACTATACCACCCCGTTTTAATGATATACTTCAATCAAATATCATATCCGGCCTCAGTTAATATTGCCTGTTTAAGCGGATAATCAGAAAATAAATTGACAACACAATCACATCTCAGAAGCCTTGCCCTGCCTACAGCCTGTTCCAGTTCCGACTCAATCATATAAAACTGTATATTCCGTAATATTTCATCAGCATATGTCATAAACCGAAACCGGAAACCATTATGAGTAACAAGAGTGTTTGGTTTTAATCTGTCATCAATGTCATATCCAAGGGAGTAAGCGAACAACTTATATATCCAGTCTGGCTGATGCGGCGTTCCAATAACGTCTATATCTTTGCCTTTCAGTGTATCGCACCCTGCACAGTTTCCAAAATGAAAATCCCCTACATAATATTTATGGAACTCTTTGAATGAAATAGTATTCCCAAACCCTGTCCATTTCTTGATCTTCCCAATGACAGCAGGATCCTTACGTATCGAGGTACGCCCCATAGGCTTGTCACCATACTGCTTCAAAGTCCCTGTGATTGCAGCCTCTTTACAGTCGTAGAATTTCACCCTGTCCACACCAAAACAATATTCACAGATGTCTTTATCTGCCGTTGCTGACAACATGATATACTTTGTGTTTTCAGAAAATTTGATGGGCTGTACAAAGGTAACACAGTCATCTTCCAGGTCGCTCTCCAAATCCGAAGCCTTACGATAACAGAAATGTTCTGCAGAACATAATGCCGGTATATTGACATCCATTTTTATCTCAGCGTATGTTTCTTCGTAATCTATCGCTTCTATGGTGAAAAAATCTGATCGTTTTCTCTGTTTAAGGATTTCTTTGATCTTAGCTGCCAGTGAATCATTGGGAGCTAACTTCTTCCGCAGATGTTTCAGATCCGATATAGGGATGCTCTCTCTGCTGGGAATGATCGTACTATAAATTATATCTTCATCAACTATGACAAGATCATATTTACTTACATCCATATTCGTTAATCGTCTATGCGTAGTGATAGCGTTACCAGATGCAGAAAATAACATCATTTCTTTTTTATACTTTTCAAGGATTTGAATACATCTTTCATCATTCTCTTCAATAACCTTGTTTACACGGGATATGGGTGACTTCCCCATATTATAGAGAGTTTCTATATCATCCCATACATCTTCCGGCAGACTGTCCTCCAGCTCATGTAATGAAGGCGAGGCCACTATATCCAGACCCAGCTTTTTTGCCCGTTCCTGCTCTTCCCGTTTCAGTTTATTGGTCGGAACTGCGATCAGGACATTTCCAGGATAATCCTGAAGAGATGATAAGATCGCTTCCGTCTTACCAAGAGCAGTCTGACATTTGATGACATGCCATATTTTCTCATTGGAGCTTACTGCTTCAGAGAATTTCCGGGAGAAATCTGCATGGGCTTCATCCAGTCCAACCAGAAACTCGCCATAATCAGCGATCCTTTCAATCTGATGGACCATGGGCTTCAATGTAGAAAGAATATCCCTTCCATGGGGACAAGTATCATGATAGGGACAGAATGTATCGCATGGTCTCTTATTCCGGCCTTTAAGATAGAAAAACTGATAATCCCAGTCGCTATATTTTGCCTCCTGGTAATAATATGACATGGTCCTGATGACAGATTTGAACTTTTTTGCTCCTGATTCAGCCTGGGCTAAATTCGTCGCCAATGCAAATAATTCATTCTGAGGCAGGATACGTTCTCCTGATACAAACTCCTGATACAACTTACAGCTTGAGCTGAGTGCTTCTATATCCTTAGCCCTATAGTGGCTTCGTACTGATGAGTTTTTATGACCTGATGACACATAGTATGTAGGATTATTTTCATCCTTGAAGTTGATCTTATATTTCAAATGTGATAATATCCTGCCATAGTCTTGTATATCTATAATACATTTTGGCATGATATTATCATCATTCTTCTCTAAGTCATCCATGGTATCAACAATAGAGACGTCAGGAAGTTTTTTATCATTTAATGCAACCTCAGTCTCTCTCGAAAACTCATTTATCTTCCGTTTGTAATTAGTTGTTCCATGTCGGTCTCGCAGACAAAGACACATCTTCATGAACAGCCACTCAACATCCAATACGGGCATAGCATTGTCAAAATACAATACTTTGTTTCCACCCTGATATGTTTTGAGGACACTACAGCTTTTATCTGCCTCAGGGAATATCATCATTAAAGCTTTCTGCACAGCTTCTGCTTCTTTCAATTCACCAAAGGAAATATCAAGCAAAAATACAAGACAGAATCTTGTACATTTTACATTATCCGAACCAGCAAACATCTGAGAATAAGAGTCATAAGCAAATAATATGGGAAGTTCATACCGTCTGGCTCTGTCATATATTAAATCAAATGATATTTTACTGTCCGTAATATCATTAATATCAAAATAAAGCGCTAAAACCTGTGCCTGTTCAAAAGTTTTAGCGCTTTTTATTCTTTCCCTAAATGTGGCAGGACAGAACGGATAACCTTTTTTGCCAACTAATTTTACAAATTCTTTGAAATTACTGTCTGTAATCATCTGAGGCGATTGCGCAATTGATGTATCTATACTCTTTAGCTCTAATGGACTTAACATATCCCCATAACGATTTCTAATAATACTGACTTGAAATTTATTCATAATATCATCTCCTTGAAATTTTTAAATTTCCTGTAGGAGATTTCTTCAAAAAATATTTGCAAAAAAACAAGAGGAAATACTACTTTCCTCCTGTTTCTTCGCACTTATCTGATCATATTAAATATCCCATTGCATATTCATTGAAACTTTCTTATGCATTTTTATCTGCCTGCAGCTGTTTTACTTCTTCAAGAGAAAGTCCTGAAATATTAGCAATCTCATCCAAAACATACTTTCCTGCTGCTATCATTCGTTTAGCGGTATTCACTGCACTCTCTTTCAACGTTTCTTTTCTCGTTTCATTCCTCATGTCCTCCATGATCTTGCACATCTGTTTCACCCCCTCTGGATTCTCTTTGAAGTACCGTGTACGTTCAGCCACCAGTTCAAAATTCATATCATCTGCATTCATACAGTTAAAATCATGCATGAGTTTACCCAGGTCAGAATCTCCACGATACTCTCCATTGACATACAGGATATGTTCCCCGTCTGTAAAAGGTTTTTCTGTTGCAAGGTTCATCCGCTCTATTGGATAGACTGGCTTCCCCATTCCATAAAAATCTTTCTCCGTAAAGAATATAATGTACGTATCCGGCAGTTCCTTATAGTCCTGACCGGAATGCAGATTCTCGACATCCATCACACTGGAATGGTATCTTGCCCTGTGTGGGTCTGCTCCGTCATTAGCCTTTTGTACTTCTAGATCATATTTTTTCCCGTCTGCATCCGTCCCATACGCATCCAGACAGATGGAACGTGCCCCTGCCAGCCGTTTCATGTCCCGCTGTGTCTCACAGTCAGTGATCACCAGATCTTTTTTGTCCGTGATGATACGCAGCACAAATTCAGCTAACGGGATATTATCTTTAAGGAGACAACGCATAAAGTCGTCATCGATTGGTCTCAGCTGCGCAAGACGCTGCAGGTCTTTGTCCTGCTGTCCTGTCGTTGACATGTATCTCACCTTCTTTCATCCACTATGTATCTTTTGTAGATATTTTTTCTTATAACCATATTATCACAAGTCCTCTTTTTTTTCAATCCGTTCGTCACTGCCTGCAGATTGTATCCATGCTGCGGAGTTCCCTTTTATACTTATAAAAACTCTTTCGTGAGATGCCTGCCTGTTTCATGGTCTCGTCATCTGTCAGGGAACCGCCAAATGATCTGTTGTGTCTTCGGATTATGTCTTTAGCTGCCTTTGCCTTATGGGTTTCGTAGGTTGTTCCTTTGCGCTGTCCTATCTGCTTTCCATTCATACGTGCTGTCTCTATTCCTTCTTTCGTTCTTTGATGCAGGTCTGATACCTCTTTTTCAGCCTGCTCAAATGCAATACGTATCTGCTCCCTTGCAAGCTCCATCAGGTATTTATTAACTCCGTCCAGGATCAGGTCTACTTTATCACCTGTCATGACAACCTGGTTCATCACTGCCTTTTTGTATGTTTCTGTGTTTATATGCGGCTCTTTCAGGAATACAAGTGATACATTTTTGTGAAACAATTCCTCATAAAGCTGGAACCCCTCTTCTGCATCCCTGCTCATGCGGCTTACAGAATCAAAAATGATCGTATCTCCTGTCTGAATTTTATCCAGAATCTTTTCAAGTTCTTTCCTTCCCTGAAACTTTGTTCCTGTATAAATCTCTTTTACAATAACCGCTTCTGGAAAAGCAGTCCTTATATTTCTCTCCTGTCTTTCAATGTTCTGCCTCGCCGTCGAAATCCTGCAGTAACCAAATTCCCTGCTCATGATGACACCCCGGTCACAAGCTTCCCGGCCTCGTAACCTTCATACTCCGGCAGATCAGACAGATCATCATAATCTACTGAAAATATATTGCTCTCCGATAAATAGTGTAGGTAGACATTATTATCCCCACATATGTAAAGTACTGCATCAGACGGAATATTCTTTTTTACATAATCACAGAACTGCCCCACTGTTACATTTACACCATGTTTCCAATACTTCGGATCATACCCAATCATAGATTTCCGGCCTCCTTATCTTTTTCACAGTCAAGGATATCTTTTATCACATATCCTGTTTCTTCCAGAAGGATATCCAACGCAAGTGTAACCGCATCATCGTATCCCATGCTGTATTCATCCATGGCATCACATCCGCCAGCTTCATATATTCTCTTTGCCGCCATCTTAATGGAACTTCCAGATATATAATTTTTAACCGATGCCATATAATCACCTCCATCAAAAATAAACATGGTAAATCTAACGTTACTGGAAAACGTAGTAAAACCATTTCTGAATTGACCTGATATCAGCCGAATTAATGGTGATACTTCTAACGAACGTCAGATTTACTACTTGAAATCATTGATGCAAAAGCCAGACTGAAAGCAGTCCGGCTTTACATCTGTCATTCAGTATTCTGTAGATCAGAGCCTTGTTATCTTTCCTTCCTCCCTGTCATAATGATACAGGGAATACGACAGGATCTCCTCCTCGGATACCTGTGTGTCATTAATCTCTTTGATCATACTCTTAATCTCTGCACTCCCTTCATCATTCTCTGTCGGGAGCAGCAGAAGTTCATGGGTTGATGACGGGATGATATAAAGGCTGCTTCCAACTTTATCTGCAAAATCCCTGATCAGATTGGATACAGTATACAGGCTGCACCCTCCACCCTGCTTTTGTTACTTAATACATACATTGGCACACTGTCCGAAAACTGTTCCATCCCTTCCTCATGATCATATCCTTCCGGATCTTCCGACTCCATGATCTCACACAGTACCTCTGCCATACTCTTGATCTCATATGGCATAAGCTTCTGTGTGTTTTCCTCTGCCGCCCTGTACAGGTCTTCCTTTGTCACATCCCACAGTTTCATATGTACATTGTGTACCAGTATTGATGCCGTTCCAAATTCCTCCTGCGAGATCATACACTGGAATACAATGGACAGATCCAAAAACTCTATATGCGGAATATCTTCCAACAGCTCCTTATTTTTCTCAGTATTGACAAGTTTGTAGACCACACGCTGCTTCACACTATCATAGTTTAAGAAATACCTCATATCAGCGACCATCATTCCAGTCCCCCTTTCCCTGTTATATGTATCAACGACGTAACCTGCGGCACTCTCTATTGTTGTCTCACCCTTTTCATACTCCCTGAAATACCTGTCGAGATATATGATGGGCGAGATATTTAACCCTTCTTCTGATATCCGCAGCCCGGTATAATAAACACCGTTGTTTTTGTTGGCCCTGTGTATGCTGACACTGTGACAACTGCCAAGTTCCCTTCCCACACGTGACATTACCTGCTCTGCAAAACTTCCTATCTCCATTTTAAACCTCCGTTATCATGCAGCTGACCTTGTCTTTGACAGTGCACGCATCACCTTATTGTACAATTCCTCCGACATCTGCTTCGGATCCTCAATATGGTACCGCTCCTGTACAGTTTCCATTGCAACACCTGTACGTTTCAATTCTGTTTCGAGTCCGTCCATCTGGTTCTTTGTCAGGGAAGGCTTTTTCGCCGCAGTCGTTTTTGCGGATGCATTTTCAGCTTCCTTATGCATGGAACTCTTTTTCTCATTTTCCTTTTTACCCGCACCCCTGTTTTGGAGTTTCCAGTCAAAAATGATCTCTCCCCTGTCATTCGTTACTGAAAGTCCTGTAATCTCACGTGATTCACTGTATGTAATGGCAGTTACATGAAAATCCTCATTACAGTAATACTTATCGTTCTTTTTCTGCATCTGCACTTTTGACGCCGGAACCCAGATAAACGGGGCAGAATACAGCTCACGCCCAATCCCCCAGTTGAAACAGGCTCTTTTAAAGCTGTCTGATGCCTGTGACTTCTCTTTCTCTGCATACCCTGTAGTACCGACATCCTGCTTTGCGATCCATTCACCTGTTTCCTGATCGCGGATCTCAACTGTACAGTACAGGTTTCCGTCAATGGACTGATGGCTCCGTTTCCAGCCAAACATCCCGAACGTTTCATCAAGGATCTTCTGGTCAACCCTTGCATCCTTGTATAACAGCAGGCTTAGGCCTTTTTCACTGATCACCGATATTCGGCACTCAATTTCGTCTGCTTTCAACAGCCTTACCGCATTCATGCCTTCTCCCATAAATACCACCTTCCTTATCTCCCTGAGACCGCCTTGGTCATGTTACTGATCTCGCTGTCCACATGCATCTTCATCTCACCATAGGCACTGTCATCACGTTTCAGCCACAAGTCATACAGCTCCATCAACAGGTTCCTCCGTTCCAAAAGTGCCTGCAGCTCATGGTCAGACATTCCTTCCGCTTTTTCTAACAGTATTTCATAGAAATTGACAACAGCATCAATCTCATAGCACCTGTCAAAAATCTCAAAATTAGGACAGCTCAAAAGGGATGCCCTGTATGCCTGATACTCACCATACAGCCTGTCTAAAAAATATTCCTTCATGATAATCCTCCATACCGCTGGCACCTTTCAATCCTAGATGCCAGCATGATCTTAAAATAATGAATATATCCTCTTATATAAAATCTCTATGTCTCAAAGTATCCGCTATGCTGCCTTGATCTGGAACCTGCGGGAGACAGACTGCTTTGCATAATCCCTGTAGATCTCCGGGTGCTCCTCCCTGATGCGTTTCGAATCAAGCCTCGTTGACTCCACAATGCTCCATGATACCTTGTAGCTGTCACTTGCAGCATACTCATTGTCCTGCATGTAAAGCTTTATTTCCTGCTCAATACTGTTCTGCTCCTTCTGCAGTATTTCAATCTGCTCCATAATCTCCGCCCTGCGGTTTAACCTGTCGTCAAACCCTTCCAGCCTTATAGTGCTGCCTTTCCTTGCAGAATGGAAATACTGGTTGAGTACCTCATTGCAGATCTTTGAACCATCAGGGGAAGGCATCACTTTTGCCGCGACATGGTCCTCCCAGAAATCCTTTTCCATTGATATAAGCTGCGCAATAAGACCGTCATCCCATATTAGTTTGCGGTAAGTAAAACTCTGTCCGAGAATGACGGCTGCTATATACCATGTACGTTTTCCTGTAACTGCCATGTAATGATAGCACTGCATGATGTAGTGCAGCGGAATTTCACCATCTTTCCATTTATCCGCATTGTAGGCGCTCGCCGTCTTGCATTCCAAACCTGCATCCTCTCCGATTACAAGGCGGTCCACATCTGCAATCATAAAAGGATTCTCAACGCTCCGGTACATGAAATTGGAACGCCTTACTTTCAGCCCCGTCGCTTCCATAAAACGCTGTGCAACATAATCTTCAAGGTCATGCCCCTGACGGACTGCCTCATTATCCAGCTCCTCAACCCCGCTGCTGGTCTTGTCATGGTACACCTTCATCGGACTGCCAAACGGGTTCACTCCGCAGATGGAACCGGCATCTGAACCCCCTATCCCTGTTTTCCTGAGTGTGAGCCACTCCTCATTACTCATGCCTGCTGTTGGTATCTTTTCATACATATTCATCATCCTTTCTCCCATGAAATTTTAACCTGCAGGTATAAAGGACAGAAACACTTAGTTCCTGTCCTTTATACCTGTTCTTTATTAAGCTGCACATACCATCTCATACGCCTTATCAATCAGCGGATTCCCCTCTATTGTCTTTGCAAACATGTTTTCCCTGTAATTTGCAGTCTCCCTGATGGGCTTTGCATGGGTGGCAAAGTCTGAAACAGCGCAGATAAAACGGTAGCCGTTCTTTCCAACATGTTTCAGGTCAGGGGCATCAAAGTAACGGATCTTTAAGTCCTCACGGATACGGCTGATATTCTTCTTATGGATGTCACTGGGCTGTTCGTCCATAGGGAGCAGCATATTGATGTACTCCATGACCTTACTGTCAGAAAGCTTGATCTTTGACAATGCCGATATCTCCGTTCCAAGTTTCCCCATATACTTCTCTGCAAGTAACAGCGTATTATGTGCCTCATCCATCTTTGCCGCAAGGTCTCCCACATGGACGGTTGACCACATGCGTTTTGCTGTTGACAGTGCCATGTTGAGTGTATTCTGACAGACCACACGGACAGGTGTCATTGCAACCTTAATAGCACCGCTCCCATCATGGGAACTGCTGAACACAAGATATGGTTCAATCTGTTCCCCTTCGATGATATATCTGTCTGGGAGCTTCGCAAGTAACCATATCCTGCGCCCTTCCTGTAAGGAACCTGCGGTCTCATACTTAACACCCTCGCCCAGGAGTGCATCCGTAAACGCAAAAGCTTCCGCATTCTGGACAACCCTGTAGCGGTCGCTGACCACGCCGAGTACCTTATTGTCCGTATCCCTGACATTTGCCTTGTATCCGGGGATCGGTTCATATGCATTTGTCATGATGGGTCTCTGGATGACGTTCCAGTCAAGCCCTGATGCCTGTAGTGCCTCTTTTGAAGATAAAGCGGATTCGACACGGACGCCAAGACCATGCCACGGTGCTACCCTTGTGTAAAACATTGTTTCTACCTCATGTGCCATATTTCACATCTCCTTTTCATATAAAATTTTTTCTTGTTTCCTGAATGGAAACAATGTGACAACAAATAGAGGACTCCCACAAAGGAAGCCCTCTATTTTAAGTTACCTTATTCAGTTTCATTGGTGCTGCCTAACAGATAGTCATTATCACTGATGCCTTTGACTACTACAAACACTGCAGAAAGCACTAAGAGTATCACGTTGAATATGTTCTTCTTTGACAATACATTCACCTCATTTCTTTTTTATTCTGTAAATAGAATATATAGTTGAAATGATGTGATATGCGATACCTCCTGCCATCACACAGCCTTTTCATCTGTTCTTATTTTTTTGAAGCCATTCATATGTCTTATATCCATCCCTTCTGCACTGTGGACATGGATTGATCAAAATATGTACCAATCCCAATGTATAAGGACACTGGGAACATGGTGGTTTAATGTTGTAAATCAGTTTCTTTATATTCAATAGAAACACTTTGACTCCTTAATCCTACATTTCACAAACTACCCTTCATATCTTTTCGGATATTGAATATCCATAAATGGCTGACTCTTTGGAGCTGCTATTTTTACACGCAAAATCTGTTCATGACAGTTTTTGAGTTGTGATCTGATGCTCTCTAAATCAGATAAACTGTGTGGAACAATATACTTCTCACTTCCTACTCGGAGTAGTTCAATGTACCATTCAACATCCCTTAAATATTTAAGACAATATAAAGATATCATCATTTTGTCGTTAGCATCCCTAATAGATTCCGTTTCAATTTGAATGTATGACACTAAGTCATATGGGATTTTTTTAATTTCTTAGCTCTAATCACTAATCCCACCTGTTAAATATAAATCAAACGATTACCCGCACGCCAGAAAAAAAGATATCATAAAACCCCTTTCACAATGACTCCATATTATTTATACCTCACCCATTCAAATTTATGTGTACCATTTGGTGATTCATGACATATCGGGTCTCTTACTAATAAAGAAACATCTGGTTCTCGAACCGGAGGAAATTCGCCTTCCTTTGAAACATCCCCCATTCCCGCCATATCAGTTCCTTTTCCACACCATTTACATTTTGGTCTCCAATATGAATACATAATTTTACCTCCTTGTTTGTTTCAATGTCTAACTAATAATCTGTCCGTTTTTCCCCTTCAAACATATATCATATATAACTTTTCTATACATACAAATTATTCAGTTTCACCTTCTTCCCTTCGTTTACGCAGCACCCCTTCAATGAATTTCACTGTATATCCCCCTGCTCTGGCAATCTTAGCCCGTTCACGTCTGTCTGTTGTTTGCTTTGCCAGATCTGCTATATACTCAGGGCGGTACAGCTTCATAGGGCAATCAATTTTATCGCCGCGAAAATACTTAAATATTTTCAGCATTGCATCACGACCAATAAGTTCAAAGAGTTCCAGATAACTATCATTCAAAGCCTCAGCCTCGTTTCCATCGACACCAAATGCCTTGTAGACATCCTCTTCATCAGTGTTATCCAGATTAATATTGATCATCGTCTCACCTCCTCGTAAAATTTTACAGATTCCATTTCCGTAAATCCAGTCGTATAAAGTATCTTTTTACGCACCTTTTAAAGTTCCTTTTTGTGCACCTTTTAAAGTTCCCTTCTATATAGTATTGAAAGGAACTTTTTTATCCAGATAATTTGTAGACTTTTTGTTTCTCTACTCTCACTATCAGCAATTTGAACATTATGAATCCTCACGATATAACAGTATTTCGATTGATAACATGGTTCGCCCTCTGCCCCATAAAACACCCCTGCTGGACATTTCCAGTTCTTCACATATGCATCCCTAACAGAAAATTTACCTGTTTGACTTCCGTGCCTCCTAACACTTCATTTTTCCACTCTATCTTGTCATCAGTTAAATCATGTTTACAATACACAGCTTTATCTTCATCGATGGCATCCATCAGTCCGATCCAATTATCAAATGCCAGCACTTTTCCATCTCCCCTGATGGTTACATCTGCTCCACCCGCTCCTACTGATACATATTTACCTTCCCCAATCATGAGATCTGTTCCCCTGCCATTCTTTACTATTTTATAGTCCCTGCCCAACTCGAACGCCTCCTTAATGACGACAAAAGGGATAAGACCAAAATGGTCTTATCCCATGTCAACTAATAAAATCCTTCTTTCACTTATTGCAGCTCTATGAATGTAACAGTTCAGACACCCATTAAAAAATATGACGAAATTTTAAACAGTTCATTCGAATTCTTCGAGGCTGAATT
>JAIEEY010000221.1:1808-7456 GCA_029067205.1 Lachnospiraceae bacterium | reverse complement strand
CCATCTCTATCCCGACGCTCGCACCGCCTCCACCGGCGAAACAGTCAATTATTAAGTCTTTCATTTCATCACCAAATCCTTATATCCTAAAACATCGTTCATCTCTAATTCTCCAAATCCTTGTTTTTCACCTGTCTATGCCTGCTATTGCTCTTCGTGTCTAATCCACAATAGTACACGCCTTTTCTGGTTAATCTCCTGAATGCACACATTACTTCTCTTGTCTTTACCCGAATCATGTGATATGACATGGGACGCTCAAAATAATATCCTCCGTATAAATAATGTTTCTTTTCCGCTTTCTTTGCTTGTCGCTTATTCATATCCATCACCTATAAATCCTTATTATTCGATGAATATCCTTTGTGGTATATCCTCTATGTACTCTCCCACACAATACAGCCTATCATCCCAAAAGCCCTCGTTATGATTATATCTGTAATAACAAACATTTCCACTACGCACAAACGGCGCAGTATACAAATAATAACAAAGTGCACTTTTGGGATAATATGTCATCACATATTCATCATTCAGCAGGGGACATCGTATTCTGCCCCACTCTTTTCCATTTTCCCACTTTAACCATCTATCTACCATTTATCATTTTCCTTTCTATACTGCTACCATAAATCCTTATTTACTCGCAACCTCTATGATATTTCTTTCTGAACTTCTTATATGGCGTGCCTTCATTCTTGCTTCTGCAGTATGCGTTCCATTTGTAGCAATCCTTACATCCAGTCCTGCAATACCGCAGATATTCTTTTTCAAATCTGCATTTCCAGTTATAAAGCCTGTCTAATGGTTTTTCTAAAAAGATTCCATATAATGCCCCTATCAGCCTTTTCATAATTTGTTCTTCCTCTCTTTCTTACACCAGTCAAGATATTTCCTGTTATACTCACTGGTACAGGAGCATGTCCCACATTCTCCATACTCTTCCTCACAAATCATACAGTTAAATATTCCTTCTGCCCCGCTTGTAGACATTTCGGTATCATCTGCCAGACGGAGCAGTTCCATCTCATCCAGCCCCATAACAGTATCAACTATCTTTTGTTTCATGTACTCAAAGTTTGTCATACTATTTATACCTCTTATGCTTTCTTCCTGTGCTTCTGGGCATTGGGACAAGTGGCAAAATGTGACACATACCCATATCCATCTGCTTCGCTGGCATCAACCCCGCTAATGCAGGAAACAACGTCTCCTTCAGGAGTGACAATCTTGTCTTTCCCTTTATCCTCCAACTTATAATTAACCAACTGCTCATTTACAGGCATTGATTTCCCTGATTTCATTCGGATAAATATTATGCGATGTCCGCAATTTTTACATTTACTGAGATTATTTTCATACATGTGTTTCCCTCCTATCTACTTTTAAATCTCAATAAGCTTGTCCCGCATGCCCCCTGCGCGGCACACAGAACACTTTGTCCTATGTCCGCACATAAAATTAGAAATTTAACAGGAATTGCGACACACAAGCATATGTGCCGCACAGGAGGCATGTATATATTCACTCTTCCACTCTGCCTACCGGAACATAACCGAATCCTGCCATAAACCTATCACAAAGATCATCGATCAGCTCCTGTCTGCGTGGTTCTGGAATCGAAAACAGATCTACTGGCTCCGCTCCATTAATGCTTATGAAGTGTTTAAAAGTTGGCGGCTTTTTTTCTTTTCTCTTTCTGGTCTTTTCTGGCTCTGCTGCCATACTAATCACTTCCTTTCGTATGTCAGATTATGATATGCCGTTATACATGTCTGGGTTCCAGTATTATCCTTTTTCGTGCATATTCAGCATTTCTATAATTTGCTTTTTCTGCCCTTCCATTGCAATTTTAAAAGTTTCTTCGGTTGCCTTAATAAACCCTTGTATAAACTGCATATCCTCTTTCATGATAACCGACATTCCGCACTCGCAATTTGCAAATGCCGCATGAAAAATTTTGCTTATCAGTACCGGCAAATCATAATAGATCATGCGCTGCGCCTCGTAATAGTTACTTTCCCTCCGCTCTTTTACGGTTAATTCTTTTTTCTCCATATATACCCTCACCTCCCCTATTTCCCTACCAACTCTAGTTCACTTGCGCAGCTCTCTTCCAATTCCTTAAGCTGTATCCTCTTGAACATGTAACCAAGAATAAACGCCTTTTCAATCTCCGTTTTTCTAACGAAACTCTCTGCTGTCCGCATTGCGGATTCTTTTTTCTCCTTATCCATGTATTCACCTCCCACTGCTTTACTACTGGTTCTTGTCTTTTTCCTGCCTCCCGCCTTATACTTTACTTACAGGCTCCCGCCAGAGCCGAGTACATAAGAAAGGAGACAGGAATATGGCAAATGTTGATTTTGAATTTGACTTTGAAACTGCGCTCGCAAAAGCGTATCAAGATGATGAAATCTATCAGAATATTGCCTATATAGCTAAAGACCTTGATATGAAAGGCATCTCAACCGAAGATGCTATCCGAGAACTAATCAAAATCAATTCATCTGTACTTGCTAAGGTTCTTAAAAAGTATAACTATGAACTTCTTAATGAACTTTAGTCATTTGGGGATTCTTCGGAATCCCTTTTTTCTTTAACCTGCGTATTTATCAGTAATTGACGTAACTTGTATGTCTCACTTTCAAATACACGCTGCGCCTCTATCACACGATCTATTTGCGCAATAATGCTTTTGTCATCAATCTTTATATCTGCCGGGATACAAATCATCTTCTCTCACCTCCTTGTTTTGTGATTACGTTGTCGTTGCTTTTTCCAGTTTCCCACCCTATACTTTACTTACAGGCTCCCGCCAGAGCCGAGTACATAAGAAGGGAGGCAATACAATATGCGAAGGGAATACAGGGGCAAGTGTCCATTTACCAATGACAATCAAACTATACATGTAAGATACAAAGAAATTGTAATGACACAAAAACGGTCTCAAAATTACAAAAAATATGGATTTGATTGTATACATACTAATGAATGTCCAAATGCTGAAAACTGCCCCATATACAATGACGCTCCTAAAAGCGTAACTGAATAACTATGTCATTTTTGTGAGTGATGTAATACTGGTGAAAATCCTACACTGGATTGTCGAAAGAGAGGCTGCATCTTTCCGTACCAATCAAAATCACATGATTCTGCATATGCACAATTCGCACATGGTTCACCGAAATCAGCCTCTCTATCCTCACCAGACTGATTAAAGAATGCCTGCATATGCTGGGTAAGACAATCCACTGACTCAATCCTAAGTATTACAACTTTTTTATCCTTCCTGCTTTCTTCTTCTGCATACTCTATTGCATCCTTATAAAGCTCCTGATAGTTTACTCTTTGCACCGGACTATATTTGTTGATACTTTTTGATGCTTCGCTCAATATCTCCTCTGCATCGAATATGGAAAATTCCTCTTTTACTAATACTTCCACTATTTCATCTATTGCCTTAATATTTTTCTCTGTAATTGTTAACATCTTCTCTCACCTCCTTGTTATCAAAAAACAATTTCTTGTCATTTCCTGTCTCCCACCTTATACTTTACTTACAGGCTCCCGCCAGAGCCGAGTACATAAGAAAGGAGAAAAATATGTTTACTGTTACTATTTTAGATAAGTCCAAAAAACAACTTCGAACTTATAAACATATCACCAAAATTGTTTATAACAACTTTATAGAAGAAGTTGTTCTTGAAGGTGATGAAATTCTTTCCCATCCTTTTGCCTTAACAGCACCTCTTCACCTTTATTCAGATTCTGGAAATTATGTCATTTCCAACGATATTATTGGCACTCTTGAAGTAGAGAAAGAATCCTAACCATATACCTCTATGTAGATATCTGCATAGGGGTACTTCTTTTTTAAGGGTATAATCCTCTTTTCAATAAACTCTTCGAATATTCTTCCTGATGTCAGCAAACATTTTATTTTTACAGTAATCACAAATTTCCCTTGTGGTTTTCTGTCAAATTTTAAATGAAGCATCTTCTCTCACCTCCTTGTTATCAAAAAACAATTTCTTGTCATTTCCAGTTTCCCACCCTATACTTTACTTACAGGCTCCCGCCAGAGCCGAGTACATAAGAAAGGAGAAAATCTATATGTCGTTTTCGGTCTCCGGTTTTGATGACTTAGAAAAACAATTGCAAAAAATGGCTGATGGTGCTGAAGAATTAAGCAACACAACTTCAATTCCATTAACAGAACTCTTCACTCCTACATTTATGCAAAAATGTTCTTCATTCTCATCTTTTGATGAATTTTTATCAGCTGGCAACTTTAATGCTGATACCCAAGAAGCATTTGAAGCAATTGACGAAGAACCATTCAATAAATACATTTCTTCAACGACTTCATTTAAATCTTGGGACGATATGTTACAAGAAGCTACTGACCAACACATATCAAAAAAATTAGGTATTTAATGAGTGCCTAAAAGTGCATTGAGAAGCTCGTTTGCTTCTCTCAAAAGTGCAACGAGTTTCTCCGCTTTCTCAATCGCTTTATTTAATTTTTCTATATCCACATTTACTGGAATATTTATTTCTTCCACCTTTCCTCACCTCCTTTCTATCAAAAAACAATTTCTTGTCATTTCCTGTCTCCCGCCTTATACTTTACTTACAGGCTCCCGCCAGAGCCGAGTACATAAGAAAGGAGAATACTGCAATGTACAATGTTACCATTTATGACAAGTCAAAAAAGATATTTAAAACTTATAAAGATATCCATACTGTCAAATATTTACAGTATCCTGAAGATTGGATATCAGTTACGGGCGAAGAAATTCTTACCCATAATTTCCCTTGCCTATGCAGTTACCAGCTTATTGGCAACAACAAAAATTATTCTATAGACAAGTCCATTGTTGGCGCCATTGAAATTGAAAGTATGACTTAAAAAATCACCTTACCTCTATGTAAATATGTGCATAGGGGTATTTTTTTTGTAAAGGAACAATCTTCTTTTCAATTATTTCACTTACTGTTGTTCCTTCGGGCATTGCTGCCATATTAAATCTATAATTTAATACTAATGCACCTTTTGGTATTCGATTTTTGCCTAAGTTTAACATCTTCCCTCACCTCCTTGTTATCAAAAAACAATTAATTGTCATTTCCTGTCTCCCGCCTTATACTTTACTTACAGGCTCCCGCCAGAGCCGAGTACATAAGAAAGGAGACACATGTATGAAAGATATCGCTGACAGGCTTGCTTTACTTGTATGTGAACAATGTTCGCGTAATGATGGTGAAAGTGAGCTTGACTTCTCTACCCGTTTATATTCTGTTTATAACTCCTGCTATGATAATATTTCTAAGCTTGAAGAACAGAAAAATAGCGAACAACAAAATCAGTCCTATGAATCCTATTTAGAATCTTCCAAATAAGGAAGTTTTGCGAAACGGGGTAACAATGTTTGTGTATCCTTTAATATCTTATATGCACGGTCAACCGTTACCCCATTTTTCGCAAAAAGTTGTATAATCTCTCTTATGATTTCATCATCCTCCGGCTTTGACTCTAATCCTAAATATCTCCGATCGGAATAACTCATTTGTTTCTTTTCCGTTGCATCTTCTATTGGAATATTTATTTCTTCCACCTTCCCTCACCTCCTTGTTATCAAAAA
>JAIEEY010000221.1:0-1708 GCA_029067205.1 Lachnospiraceae bacterium | reverse complement strand
ATTTGTTTCTTTTCCGTTGCATCTTCTATTGGAATATTTATTTCTTCCACCTTCCCTCACCTCCTTGTTATCAAAAAACAATTAATTGTCATTTCCTGTCTCCCGCCTTATACTTTACTTACAGGCTCCCGCCAGAGCCGAGTACATAAGAAAGGAGACAGTACAATGAATAGTGAAATTACAATCAGTTACTCATCAGATTGTCCATACACCAACCAAAGACAGGAAATCCAAATCACTTATACAGAAATGCCTGTTAGTCAATCTTTAACACCATACTACAAAATTAAGGGTTTTTCTTGTCCACATGATGAGTGTCCGTATCCTTCACAGTCTCACAGACATCTTTGTCCGGTTGTGGATTCCGCGCCGGATAGACCAAACTGATTTTTACATCAGAATTATTCTCTAACGGAAACAGTATGGAGGGCCAATCAAAAGCACATTTCCCAAAATGAATGCACTTTACACATGGCTCTCCAAAGTCCGCTATTTCACCTCTCATAGACTGATCACGAAATGTCATAATGTGTTGAATAGCACACTCATTTGCTTTCTTATTCTCTGCATCCATGTCTACTGGAATATTTATTTCTTCCACCTTCCCTCACCTCCTTGTTATCAAAAAGCAAATTTTTCTTGCCTATGGTTATATAATAACTGCCATTGGTCATAAAGTCAAGTGTAATTTATGACCAATGGCAAGTTTTTATTGACGATTTGGAAATGTCATGCTATTATCAAAAAGTGGAGGTGTGATAAAATGACTGAAGGTGAGAGAATAAAACAAATTCGCAAAGAAAATCGACTAACCTTAGAACAATTTGGAGATATATTGGGAGTAACACAAACGACAATTTCTCGCATTGAAAATGGTAAACGAAATTTAACTGAAGCCATGCGCAAATCTATCTGTCGCGAATTTCGTGTTGATCCAATTTGGCTTGAAACGGGTGAAGGTGATCCATATATTGACCAGTCTGTTGAATTAACAGGAATGCTGGATAATCTTTTACATAATGAAAGCAAATTGGCAAATACCCTGTTTAAGATGTTTGCACAATATACACTTGAAGATTGGAAAGACCTTGAACGTATCGTAAATAAGAGCACCGAATACATAAAACAGCTTGAAGCCAAAGAAGAGCCACTAGGATCAGAAGATGAATAAAGGTACTTTCTTAAAATTTTTATTAGTATATTGCAATTAAAATCTGCATATGCTATAATGCCATTAGGCAAAAAGAGAGTAGTGTTCCATATCGGTGCACAAAGCGAAAACCCTTGGGTGTCCAGACCCAAGGGTTTTCTTTAGGCTAATTGCCGCTGTCGTTTCCATCTAGCCATTTGCAGATATAATAAACAACAATACCTGCTATGACGGAAACCAAAAAAGAGAGTAATAAATCCATACAGTGCACCCCCTTTCTGTTGCCAGATTGGGTGCGACAACAGTGTTATTGTAACACACCTCTTACAATAACACAACTTAATAAACATTGATTATTCAAGTTACCATTTTAAATAACAGTATATCAAAAAATTATATATTTCCTTTAACCTGCTTTCCGCAAATTTATCCAGCAGCATATCAATCTTTTCCCTATAACTCATATTACTCACCTGCTACCTTTCCATTCTTAGAATCTTTTTGGTATCAAATTCCTTATATCTATGCTACCATACTACAAGACATAAAATCTACCTC
>JAIEEY010000220.1 GCA_029067205.1 Lachnospiraceae bacterium | reverse complement strand
TCGCTTTAGCATATGTGTGATAAATGTTGCTGTGCACACCGAAAAAATGTATAAGTTTGCAAAACACAATAGGGGTGTGAACTGTAATCGGTTAAAGGTTGCAAAGGCTTTGATTTGGGGGCATAAAATAAAAGGTATTGTGTTATAGTCGTTTGGTGCAATAAAGGTTGTTAAAGGAGACTTGTCAGCCGATATTTAAAACATAAATGGATTTGACGAATCACAGGGGAGTGTAAAAAGATTTAGGAAAAGGGTGTAAGCTATGCAGGTGAATTTTAACAGAATTTCATCGCCGCACCGTTTGGGGGCAGGAACAGGCGGGATCGGAGGGATTCCTCTGCCCGATTTTAACGGTGACTATATGTATTCCAGGAAAAAAAGCGGCATCAGCGAGGGGGAATACAGAAAAAAGATCATAGAACAGGCCTGTCAGGATTACCAGGATGGAAAATTTCAAAATCAGTCCGACGGGTTTGTCAAGCTGATGAAGCGCTACACGTCCGAAGTATCGCCGGACAGGAAAGGCATCATAACAGCTGGTTTGAAGGCAGTGTTGAAAAAACAGCAGGATGTGCCCAAGCCGATTGACATGATTGCGACGCTGCTTGAGGGGAAGATCAAATATCAAAAGCTGCCTTCCGGACAGAGCGATTACATAGAATTTTATGACAGCAACGGCGAGATGGTGGCAACTTATTCCAATAACGGCTGGACGATGTTTACCACGGACGCGGAGGCGGCCAGACAGACCAATATGTGCATGATCTATAATGCGGCGTGGCGGGATGCAGAAAACGCCGCAGCCCAGACAGAAAGCAGTCTTAGTCCCGTTCAAACTACTGACTGGTACGCACAGGGGAGTATAAACACGCAAAGCACATTTGAGGTAAAGGCTTAAAAGTTTAAGGAGGAGAATATGTCAGTCAATATAACCAACAGACAATTATCAAAACAATATGAAAACTATGCCATTGATACGGACAGACTCAGACAAAGATTCCAGGAAAAGGACAGTGCGAGCGCCAGTGTCAGACCTTCCGGTTATGATACCGTAGATATTTCATCGGACGGCCGCAGGGCTTTGGAGTATGGGATGATGGAATCTTTCAGGGCAGAACAGGGTATAAAGCCAGCTGGAACACTTACCGGTTTCAGTTCTCTCAGCGTTTTTGAGGATTTTGAAAAGGCAGTTTCGGCGGAGAAGAGAGACAAGACAGCAAGCAACAACTTTGACCGCCATGTAGATAAAATGGTATCGGCGTACACACAGATGCGGAGTAAAATCGAAGAAAAATATGCGAATATGAGCCAGGAGCAGACCTATTTTATTGACGATGACAAGAGCATACAGCCGCTGACCAAAGAGAAGGAATTGGAGATGCTGGACAAAGCTTATGCACAGCACAGCGAGGCAATGGCATATTTAACGGAATCGCTGCGTGATCTCCAGGACTTTAAGCCGCAGATCATATACCATCGTTCCGGCGAGAGTGTGACGGAACAGTCAGACCGCCAGACACAGTCAGCTTCTGCAGACAGTGCGCAAACGAAAAAGGGCGAGATCAAGGATCAGGCATTTCAGGTATTCATGTCTGCCATCAATAAGGGAAATGGTTCTGCATCTGCAAGAAGCGAACTGAACCGTATCTGGGATTATTATGCGAATTATACTGGCGGTCAAAAAGACTGACCGCTCAGTATAAAGTGATGCACACAGACGCAAATACGCAATGCGTATAAGGAACTATGCCGCTTCGCGGCTGCGGCTGGCGCAATAAAAAAATGTCATAAAGGGAGTGAACGGATGATGCGAATCGAAGAAAATTATGCGAGTGTCTATGAAAACAGGCAACCCAGATATATAAAGGATGCGATTCCGGAGTTAAAAAATGTTCAGATCAAGGTGGATTCTGCAGTTTTTTCAAGAGAAGGAATGGATGCGCTGCGCGGGCAGGTACAAGGGGTATTCAAACAGATTGATGTAGACGAAATCATGCGAATGAGAGAGATTTTTCCCAAGCTGCATATGGATCTGTCTTATGAGATGAGGGATGCAATGCAGAAAGATATGCGAAAGGTCTCAGAAGAGATCATAAAGGCAAAAGGGTATACGTCGCTTGACGATACGATTGCATTACACATGAATGCATATATGAGACAGTATGAGACGATAATAAAAGGGCACGCAGATGGAACGAGAGATGTCTATGTATCAGACGGAATGGACGAAAACGGTAAATCACAATATCATAAAGTGACAATGGAAGAGGATTTGCAGTACTTAAATGAAGCCTTTGGACAAATTGCGGACGGAATGGTACTGGCAGCAAACTCAAAGGCGATACTGCAGCAAAACAAAGAAGTATTTGGCGGGCAGAAAGCTTTGACGGTTCCATTGGCGAACAGGTATGGGGAAAGGCTGGCAGATATATTGAAACGCGCCGCTTCCACATATGCGGAGCAGAGGGAAAAAGGGAATCCGGCAAATGCAGCAAGGCTGGCGTTTGATTATCTAAATGAAGATAAAAAGTTCTCCGATACTATGCATATGCTGTTTTCCGTTCGGTAAGGAACTGTGCAGAAACAGACAAGTCAAGGGGTACAAGTTATTTTTGCACCGTTCCTAAAGAGCTGCTCAAAAAATAAGGCAAAGATGGTAACAGGAGGACATTTTGAGGGAGATACAGCAGGGGGATCAGACGGTCCAATTCAGCTTTGTGGAAGGCAATGTGTGTCTGCGGGTGGAGGACATTGTCTACATCGAGACAAACCGACACAAGAATGTGTTTTACACTATAGACGGAGAGTACAGTATTTACAGAAAAATGGATGAGCTGGAGAAGGACTTACAAGGCATGGGGTTTGTGCGGACGCATCGAAGCTTTCTCGTCAACATGAGGTATATCGGGAAGATCAACAGTTATATCGTGACGCTGACCAACGGAAAGGAACTGTCTGTCCCAAAGACAAGATATCCTGATGTAAAGCGCCAGTATGCACTGTTTCGGGAAACAAGAGAATAAACAGAAAGAAAGGAACCGGAGTGAGGTTCCTTTTTTGGCGGGTCAGCAACAGCATAAAAAAGGAAAAAAGAACTGCAATTACACAATATTTTGAAAGAAAATCACAGAATAATGCTGTATAATCATAATATAGAGGAGTGAAAGGAACTGTACAGTAAGGAACTGTTAAGAAAGAGGAGGAAGGAATGAAGGATTTCGAGAGAAAAATGTCGCCAAGACGCAATATTGATACGGAGAGCTGGTTCATAGAATGCTATCGGAGGTATCAGGGACAGCCGATGAAGATATTGATTGCCCTGTACAAAGGAAATTATCACAAATTTGTGCTGGCGGTGATCAGTTTTTTTATCAAGCATGCCTGTGTGTGGGTGCTGCCGATCCTGACAGCAAATATTATCAACGACGTGACGACAGGCAATCCCAATACCGTGCGGAATATCATATTTTACACTATATTTGAGAGTGTGCTGATCGTGATCAATGTGCCCATGAATTATCTGTATACCGCCTATAAAAGTTTAGCGACGCGCTATGTGGAAACGGGGCTTCGCAAGGCGCTGGTACGGAAATTGCAGCAGCTTTCCATATCATATCATGTGGAGACACAGTCTGGAAGACTTCAGTCAAAAATCATGCGTGATGTAGAGGCAGTGGAAACGCTGTCCACGCAAATGTTTCTAAATATATTAAACATTGTTCTGAACATTAGTGTGGCATTGATCGTTACTGGATCTAAGAGCAGGACGGTTCTCGTGTTTTTTCTGTTTGCGGCGCCAGTTGCAGCAATTACAATGGTATCCTTCCGGAATGTCATGAAAAACAAGAACAGAGAATTTCGTAAAGAAATGGAGGAAACCTCTGCCCGTGTTATGGAAATGGTAGAACTTGTACCTGTGACAAGGGCGCATGCCCTCGAAGATGAAGAAGTGCGCAAGATTAGCAGCCAGCTCTTTGCAGTGGCGGAAAAAGGCTATCAGTTAGACGTGGTGCAGGCACTTTTCGGTTCTGTTGGCTGGGCCATTTTCCAGATTTTTCAAGTGATCTGTCTTGCGTTTACAGGATATCTTGCGGTGAAGGGAAGCATACAGGTTGGCGATATCACACTCTATCAGAGCTATTTTTCCACAGTAGTCAATCAGGTGTCTGCGATCGTGACATTACTTCCGATCATCACCAAGGGCGTTGAGTCAGTAAATTCAATCGGAGAGGTTTTGCTGTCGGAGGATGTGGAGCACAACGAGGGCAAAGAAGAGCTGTCTGATGTGGCCGGTGTCTTTGATTTTGAAGAAGTCAGTTTCCATTACAACAACAATGAAAATCAAGTGCTGAATCACCTGAATCTGCATGTAGAGCAAGGACAGACAATCGCCTTTGTTGGGGAGTCAGGTGCCGGGAAGTCCACGATATTAAATATGGTCATCGGTTTTCATATGGCAAGCGAGGGGAAAGTCCTGCTTGACGGACACGATATGAGCCAGATCGACTTGCGCACCTACAGAAAGCACCTGGCAGTTGTGCCACAGACCTCGATTTTGTTTTCAGGAACGATTCGGGAAAACATTACATATGGCTGTGAACATGTGACGGACGAGGAGCTTGCAGAAGTGGTGCACGCAGCGAACCTGACCGATCTGGTGGAGAGCCTTCCGAAAGGATTGGACACGGCAGTAGGCGAGCACGGCGGTAAACTGTCCGGCGGGCAGCGCCAGCGAATTGCCATAGCAAGGGCACTGATCCGAAATCCCAAGATTATCGTGTTGGACGAAGCGACTTCAGCACTGGACAGCATCTCGGAAAAAATGATCCAGGAAGCGATCAATAATCTGGTGAAAGGCAGGACGACATTTATCGTGGCACACCGCTTATCGACGATCCGCGATGCAGACCGGATTGCAGTGATTGCAGATGGAAAGTGTGTAGAATATGGCACATTTGAGGAATTGATGGATTTGAAGGGCGAGTTCTACCGCATGAAAGTGATACAGAGCTGATAATGTGCGCCGATGCAAAGGGGGATGAGACATCGGCGCATAGTAGAAGGGGTAAAGAGGGTTTCTATGCCACATAACAGTACATAAAGACAAAGTGGCAGATGCTTCCTCCCATCACAAAAAGATGAAAAATCTCATGGGAACCAAAATATTTGTGCAGGGAGTTGAACACAGGAAGCTTTAATGCATAGATAATGCCGCCAATCGTATAAATGATCCCCCCTGCTAAAAGCCAGCCAAATGCTGCGTGGGGAAGTGTGTTCCACAGCGTTCCGAAAACGAGCAGGCACAGCCAGCCCATCGCGATATATATGATCGATGAAAACCATTTCGGACAGGTGATCCACAATGCATTTACACACATACCAACGATTGCGACACCCCATACAAGAGCCAACAGCGTATATCCCAAACTGCCGCCAAGCACAATGAGACATACTGGTGTGTAGGAGCCTGCGATCAGCACGAAAATCATCATGTGGTCAATCTTTCGAAAAACACGCAATACCTGATCAGTGACATTGACGCTGTGATAGAGTGCACTCGCTCCATACAAAAGAATCATGCTCGCAGCGAAGATAGCGAGCGATATAGTTGTCATACCTCCATGAGCTTTTACAATGAGTGGCGACGCGGCGATTGCCGCCATAAGGCATGCGATAAAATGCGTGATCGCACTACCAGGTTCTCTGATTGTTAACTGCATAAGTTACTCCTCCTTTGATTACAATACATTCTCAAATTTTTTCATAATAACAGTGCTTTCATTACCGCTATTCATTTCCTGCCGGAGTAGAGGAAATCTATCCGGCAAGTATAATGCCTATAGCAGCTTGCAGAATATAACAAAACACAATGTAGTATTCAAAACTACATATTGATTAACTAAATACTACTACTTATTATGTTCAATGTCAATCATCATTATCAAAAAAATAAGAACTAACACAAGATATTCGCAAAACACATTTTTCAGTCAAAAAAGAGAACTGCGCTCAGTCCTCCTCAATCACATGTATTTCCAGATAGTCAAAGTCAATCGCCTCTATAAAATTGTCCGGCGTAAAACGGGTTTTGTCGTGCTTCTTAAAATCAGCAATATTGGAATCCAGCCAGATTGGTTTCCCGAGGTCAAATTGGTAACATACTGCTTCAAGCGCATCAAATACTTTGTGTGTGCGTGTCTCAGGGCGCTCGTCGCAGATGACAGTATCCCTGAGCATATGGTTGTCTTTGAAAGTTCTTGCCCACAATCGAAACATAGTAAAATCTCCTTATGCATTTTCCGATAGTTCCTTTATCCTGCGTGCCTACTTGCCGGTATTGCGTGTTGTATGAATTGATATCCTGGGTGTTATGCAGATGAATCATTCCCATTGTATCATGAAGAAAGGAAAATAGAAAGTACAAATCTTTTCAAAAATTTTATGTAAAATTTAAGATTTCACATGGTCACAATTCGAAAAAGTGTGGTACAATAATAGGCGTTGTGCCATAGAAAGTCCCGCATGGCGGCAGTGGGAAAAAATACTTTTCTGCCCGGTGGTACAGGGACACATAGGGAAAAGAGAGGCGGCGTGTTTATGGAATATATTGGAAACGGAAATTCTGATGTGGACAGCTGGAAAGAAGTAATCCTGATATACAGTTCTGCTTTAAAGGAAATCGGAACGAAGCTCGAGATCTTGAATGATGAATTTCAACATGTACATCAATACAATCCCATAGAACATATCAAGTCAAGGATCAAGACTTCAGAGAGTATTGTAAAGAAACTGAAAAATCATGGATATGAGTCTACGATCGACAACATGATCCGGCATGTCAATGACATAGCAGGAATCCGTATCATATGCTCCTTTACAACAGATATATACAGGATAGCGGAAATGCTGGAACGGCAGAATGATATCAAGATCCTGTCGGTGAAAGATTATATCAAAAAGCCAAAGGCGAGCGGCTATAAGAGCTATCACATGATTGTGTCCATTCCCATCTATCTGTCAGAAAAGAGAGTAGACGCGAAAGTTGAGATACAGATCAGAACCGTGGCGATGGACTTCTGGGCAAGCTTAGAGCACAAGATCAATTACAAATTTGATGCGAATGTTCCAGAACACATTAAGGCGGAACTCTACGCGTGCGCCAAAATGGTGTCAGAACTCGATGCGAAGATGCTGTCGCTGAATGAGGAAGTAAAACAACTGTCATTGGATTAAGGGAACTGTTCTCAAGGGGTGCAAAAGTGATAGATCAAAAAGCTTTGGAGAAGATAGAGGGACTATTGCAAAAATATAGATATAACTGGGGAAAAGAAGTTGATTTGAACTGTATGCCGCCTGGAATGACGCAAGAAAAATTTGTCGTTGTGTTGGAACGTATCGTAGAGACCGGAGAAAGTGTTTTGGTTGGCTGGAATAATTTTTTTTTGGCAGTTCCTGGAAATT
>JAIEEY010000022.1 GCA_029067205.1 Lachnospiraceae bacterium | reverse complement strand
AAACCAGTTATGTATTGTAATTTTTTTATAAAGCTGATAAAATATTACTAAAATAGAACTAAATTTTTCGATAAAAAACTTTCATAATTATGAATCCAGGAGTAAAAACGTGATAAAAAATATACAAAATAACCTAAATTCACCTAATAACTATACAGGCTCTACAAATAACAGACAGTCCCTAATGCTCAAAATGATGACGTCCTACAGCATCTTTCTCTTTATTATATTGGCACTGTCTGTCCATCTATACTCTTCTTACGCACAGAATGCACGCAATCAGTATCAGTGGCAGGTAAATGCGACACTTATGAGCAATGTGGAGCTTTTTGAGAAAGATCTTGAAATTATGAACACCTACTGCCGCCAGCTTCTGCAGGATAACAGGGTTCGTAAGCTTGCCAGAAGCCCAGAACTCACAGAAGAACTATATAATGTGGGGAACGCTGTCGCAACAACCATGGCTACCGATGTCTATCCAGAAGCACTTCTGCCCATGTCAGAAGTATTTTGTTATTTCCCAAACTCTGATTTTATATTAGGTCCAGGCTATTTTATCGATCAGTACAGATATTACAATTGGATCAAGAAATATTCTGCCGATGCCCATGAAAATTTTATGGAAGCGCTTACACTTCCGTCCAATTACTACCACTTTATCCCGATGAATACTATTCGCCCTTACAGCAGCACAGACTATTATATGTATATCATCAACATGAATGATCTGTTTTATATGGATATTGATGCAGTTGCATGTTTCATTCTTGAGGGAGATAAGTTATCTTCTTTATTTGAGTGTATGAATACCAATTCTTTACATCAATATCTGTCTGTCCGCACAACCCCTTCAGATAGCATTTTATCACTTTCCACCGATGAGAGTGCACATTTTGACAGCCTGATCACTGTTGGTCTTCTTGACCAGATGAAAGATGAATTGCAATCATCTGCAATGGATATGGATATCTATAACTCCCAAGATACTGGTTTTACATACTATTACAGTTATCCCTCTTATGAGTCAACCACAAAAAATGCACCTCCGCAAATATTGTATGCTGCATTATTTGTGGCTGCATTAGTTGGTGGTCTTATCCTGATCTTTATGTTGTCTGCCCGAAATATCCGCCCAATCATCGAACTCGACCAGCAGCTGCAGGTCACGGAATTGGAAAAAAGCCACTTACAGGAAGTTATGGACAGCCAGCGCCCTATTATTTTTAACTCTTATGTGCGCCAGTTTTTACGCGGTATGATTGTTTCACCAGAGGAAGCTTCTTATGCAAGGAAATTTCTAGGTCTCGAAGAAGAAAATTATACATATAATGGTCTGTATGTGGTTGCATACAACAGTGCTAATGAATACCTGTCGTCCTCAAACGAATTTATCTCACTTGAGGAGTGCAATCAAATTGTACTGGACACACTAAAACAATATATGGGTGACCCACTCTACTGTTTTAGCCCTTCTGACCGGGTTTACGCACTGATTGTCGTTGGAAAACCTGATGATGCAAAAGATCTGATCATTAAGACAAATGAAGCGATTGTAAAACTGCATGACCATCTCTTAGATACCTATGGTATCTGGCTCTTTGCGGGCATCGGTAAAAATACAGATGATATTTTAAATGTGTGGGAATCCTATCAGCAGGCTATGGAAGCAGTCAACTATACCAGCAAAAATTATATCTTTTTTCCATATGAATTTATCAAGAAGGATTCCAGCGCATTTTACTATCCGACGGAACTATCGACAAAACTGATTCATTTTATTACGACAGGCAACACATTACAGGTATTAGAGCTCTTTAACCTGCTGCATCAGGAAAACATCGAGGAGCGTTCCCTTCCCATTAACATGGTACAGTTTTTGCTGTCTGATATCCGAAATACTTTGCTGAAAGCAAGATTTGCACTCCCACAGAGTACATCAGCTGAGGTAATCAAGTGGCTGGATGAATCCTTTAACCAACATGTTTCCTTCAAACTCTGTGAAGATATCGCCCTCAAACTCTGTGAACTTTTTACCCTTAAGACGGACGACTCTGATTTAATCTCTACGATTGAAAAATATATCCATGACAACTATACCGATCCTTCCATGGGACTCAACAAAATTTCAGATGAGTTTCAGATATCTGAAAGTTACTTCTCCCATCTCTTCAAGGAAAAGCGGGGGGTGAATTTCTCAACTTATCTGGAAAATATGCGCCTGAGCGAGGCTTCCAGACTGATACGCGAGACCGATATCAGTCTGAATGAATTATACCTCTCTGTAGGCTACAATAACGCAAATTCATTCAGACGTGCTTTTAAGAAAGTTTATGGCATGACGCCGAGCGCAATGCGCGATGGAACATAACAATATCGGATCGTTCCGTTCACAATCGTATATTTCACAACACCCTTCAATGTCTGACCGACAAACGGGGAATTGGAAGACTTTGATACGAAATCCTTCATGACCTGTGATGCATTGGTATCAAAAATCACAAGATCGGCAGCGCTTCCCTCCGACAATGTTCCTGCGGAAAGTCCATACATTTTCGCAGGATTTGCTGACATTCTCTCGATCAATTGCATCATGGAAAGATGCTTCTTGTCAACAAGATTCGTGATGCCAAGCGCAAGTGCCGTCTCCAGACCAATAATACCGCTCGGCGCCTCAGTAATTGGCTTTTCTTTTTCCGCTTTACTGTGCGGAGCATGGTCTGTTGCAATAATATCAATCGTCCCATCTTCCAGCCCTTCTATAATTGCCTGTCTGTCTGCTTCCTCACGCAGCGGCGGGTTCATCTTAGCAAGCGTTCCATATTGAATCACTGCCTCCTCTGTCAGGCTGAAATGATGCGGTGTCGCTTCTGCATGGATATTGTTCCTGCCCATAGCTGCCGCTTTCTTCTTCGCCTGCCTTACAAGTTCCACGCCCTCCTTTGTGCTGATATGCTGGATATTTAAAATAGCACCCGTTTTTAATGCAATCTCCAGATCACGCCGGATCAGCGATATCTCCGCCTCCCTTGGTGAACCACCAATCCCATAATACACTGACGCCTTTCCTCTGTTCACGCCATTATTTGAAATGAGTTCAGGATCTTCTTCATGAAGGCTGATTGGTACACTTAACAATGCAGCCTTTGTCATGGCACACTCCATCAATTCCACATCCATGATCGGAATTCCATCGTCAGTAAATCCCACTGAACCTTTCGCCAGCAGCGCATCCATGTCCGTCAGTTCCTTTCCTGCCATTCCCCTGGTCACAGTGGCACAAGTATATATCTTTAAATCCGTCTTTTTCCCTTTTTCAATAACATATGTCAATGTATCGACATTGTCTACTACGGGTTTTGTATTTGCCATCAGCACCACACTTGTAAATCCACCTTTCAGCGCAGCTTTCGCGCCTGTCTCAATATCCTCCTTGTGTGTAAATCCCGGATCGCGGAAATGTACGTGCACATCCACTAACCCGGGCGCCACAATACAGCCAGACGCATCGACTATCTCACACGCAGCATCGCACTCACTGTTTACTTCCTGTAAGACAGCTTTGTCTATCTTATCTGCTATTTTCACAATTACACCATCTTCTATCAGAACGTCTGCAAGCTGCTCTACGTTATTTGCCGGATCAATAACTGTGCCGTTTTTTATCAACATCATCTCTTTGTACCTCTCGTTTTCATTTTACTACTCACAAATGCTGCCGCAGTGCGAACTCGGAAGCAATCGTTTTTATGGACAGTATATCACATATTTTACTTAAATTCTATCATCTTATCCGCAATATTCTTTGTCTTTACCACAATATACGGACGCGTTGGCGTCTTTGTCACATTCTCTGCCTTTCCTGGTCCAATCAACGTCGTGTCAATGACCAGTGTATCCTCTGTCTCATAAAACGCGTTGACACTGATACTATATCCGCCGCTTGGCTGTTCACCGTATCCGACTGCTATGTAGAGATCCTCTCCAAGCGTATAACTAATCTGAAACGGGTCCGTGTACTTTTCCGCGATAATATCCTTCAGCGAATCCGGCTGCTGATCCTCCCCGACCACAGTGAAATCAATATCCTTGATTTTGTCCTCTGGTATCTCGTCCTCAGCACTACAGCCAAGAGTTCCCAAGATCAGGAACACAGTCAGCATTGTAAGTACAAGCTTTCTCTTTCCCTTTTTCATCAAATGCATAAAATCCATAAATATGTCCATTTTTCCTCCTAAAACATAACAATAGCAATTTCTTTTATCTATAATTATGTCATAATTCAAAAAGATATACGTTTTTGGTTGATTTTACCTGCAAAAATGTATAAGATATATTCATTAGTATAATCTTTGGGAAAGGTATGGTATTTTTATGATTCGATTGATTCTTGTGGCAGGCTTTGTCATTCTGTTTCTGATACTGAGCATGCCGATTATGTTGATAGAATGGATCATTGGCAAATATAATCCCGATGTCAAGAGCCGCTCCAGTCTGGCAATCGTCAACTGGGCATTCCGGTGCGTGCGCTTTCTTGCAGGCACTAAAGTGGATTATATCGGCGAGGATAATATTCCGACGGATACGCCTGTGCTCTATATCGGAAATCACAGAAGCTTTTTTGATGTTGTACTGACCTATATCCGCGTCCCACGTCCCACTGGCTATATTGCCAAAAAAAGCATGGAAAAGGTTCCTCTGCTAAATATCTGGATGCGCAACCTCCACTGCCTGTTTCTTGACCGTGAAAATATCAAAGCGGGAATGCAGACCATCCTTGCGGCGATCGATCTGATGAAGAACGGTAAGTCCATCTGCATCTTCCCCGAGGGAACACGAAATAAAGAGGAGGGCACGCTGCTCCCCTTTCACGAAGGGAGCTTCAAGATTGCCGCAAAAGCGAACTGTCCGATTGTTCCTATGACGATCAACAACAGTGCCGCCGTCTTTGAAAACCAGTTCCCCTGGATAAAAAAAGCACACGTTATTATTGAGTACGGCAAGCCGATTTATATTAAAGAACTCCCCAAGGAGCAACAGAAAAAGCTCGCTCCCTATGTGCAGAGCATTATTATGGAGACGTACAACAAAAACAAGGAGAATGTATAACAAAAAACCGGGAACCTTACAATTTGTGAAGGTTTCCGGTTTACTATTTTTACCCGCATACTACTGTTATCTTCCCTTGGTTCATGTGTTTCGATATACTCTATGATTTCAAGTATTCCATTGCTGTCTATGCCCTTTTCGCGTAGAATATGAATTAGATTTACTACTTCTCTACCTGTCATACAATCACCCTTCTTTCTCTACATAGAAGGCTGTAGAAAAATAACTGATGCAAAATGCATAAGATATAACAGTTATTTTCCTGCAGATCCTAAATACTGTTTATACTATAGTTTTATTATAACCAATTGTGCAAGGAGTAAAGAATATGATTGTAAGACAATTTATGACAGCTTCTCAATAATCTTCTCAAATTGCATACCATGTGAAGCCTTTACAAGCACGATATCTCCCTTGTGAATGACATCCGCAATATCCGCAAACAGTGCTTCTTTATCCATGTAATAATAAAGCTTTATCTCTGTGTTAGCCACACTTCTCGCACCATCATACATATTTTTACACAATTTTCCGACACAGATGATCACATCAATATTCTTCTTGGCCGCATAGACACCAACCTCATGATGCAATGCTGCCTCATCGACTCCAAGCTCAAACATATCCCCGAGAATTGCAACTTTGCGTACACTTTGAGGACATTTTGACTTCTCTCTCAGATCTGAAGCATCTGTCATATGGAGAAGATCGATCGCCGCCTTCATCGAGACAGGATTTGCATTGTAGCAGTCGTCAATCAATGTGAGCCTGTCAGTACGAATCACATGACTTCTGCCGCCGACAGCCTCCACCTCCCTGATTCCAGCCTGAATCTGCTGCGTTGACAGCCCAAAAAGCACCCCCACCGCCGTCGCTGCGAGCGCATTGTACAGCATATGCTCACCGGGAAGTGGTATCTCCGCCTCGAAATCAGCCTCCGCACCAGCTCCCCCAAACGCTTTCCTGATATGGATCTGCGCCCTGCTGCCAATCAGTCCCCTATTCTCATAGTTGTCTGCATAAATCGTACTATTGCTCCCATTTCCAAAAAAGAATGGAACACTTCCTTTGACTTCCTTGATCGTTGCCAGCTTGTCATCATCGCCATTCAGACAAATCTGACCGCCCTCCTGCATAAAGTCAAAAATTTCTGTCTTGGCTTTGAGTATCCCATCCCTTGTTCCAAGATTTTCCAGATGACACTGGCCAATATTGGTAATCAGGCACATGTCTGGTCTTGCGATCTTACTCAATCGGTGCATCTCACCGAAATCACTAATGCCCATCTCCAAGACTGCAATCTCGCAATCCTCACGGATCTGAAGCACTGTAAGCGGAAGCCCTACCTCATTGTTAAAATTTCCTTCCGTCTTCAACACCCGAAAGCCTTTCGACAACACACTTGCCACAAATTCCTTTGTGCTGGTCTTGCCGACACTTCCCGTGATACCTACCACCTTGATGTCAAGCTGCGTTCGGTAATACTCCGCCACATCCTTCAGCGCTTGAAAACTGTCCTCCACGACAATACAGGCGCCCTTTGGGTGAGCAGGCGCTTTCTCGCAGATTACCCCTATCGCGCCGGAATCAAACACCTGATCAATAAAGTTATGTCCGTCCACACGCTCACCGCGCGTCGCGATAAAAATATAATCCTTCTCAACCTTCCGGGAATCGAGCACTACCCCTTGCACTTCTGTCGTATTCACATTGACAATAGATGACATTCCCTCCGTATAAAGAACACCGTTTACTGCCGCCGCGATTTTTTTTAATGTCATATTTCTCATGACAGCCCCTCCAATAATTTCATGATTATTTATATTTTTGCATAGAGCTGTCAATAATCCGCTGGCACAAATCCTCAAAGCTCATCCCCACAGTTGCCGCCTCCTGCGGAATCAGTGATGTCGGGGTCATGCCAGGCAGTGTATTTGCCTCCAGACAGTAAAATTTATACTCATTGTCCATGCGAAAATCCATACGGGCATACGTCTTTAACCGCAGTGCCCTGTAAACTGTCTCTGCACAGGACTGCATTGCTTTTGTCACATTCGCGTCGAGTTCTGCCGGACAAGTTTCCACTGTTGAGCCCGCCTGGTACTTATTTTTATAGTCATAGAATCCTACCTTTGGTGCAATCTCGATCACAGGAAGCGCTTTCCCGTCGATGACGCCAATTGAGAACTCACGCCCATCTATATACTGCTCGATGATCACTCTGTCCTCAAAACCAAACGCTTTTTCAAGCGCTTCGCCAAGCTGGTTCTTGTCATCTGCGCGATAGACACCTACACTCGAACCACCACAATTTACCTTCACGATACAGGGGAAAATGTTCCATGTATCGATCATCTGCTGCTCATTTTTACAGATCGTGATACCCTTTGGCGTAGATATTTTATATTTGTGGAAAAGTTCTTTCGAAATAGCCTTATCCATGGCAAGTGCACTGGACAGATAATCTGTACCTGTGTATTTGATATCCAGAAGATCAAACATTGCCTGTATCTTCCCATCCTCGCCATTCTGACCATGAAGCGCCAGAAAGACAATATCTGCCTGAGAACAGATTTGGATTACATTTGGTCCTATGACACAATCCGGATTATCCTTCCGACGTGCCTTCACTGCGCTGATATCTGGATTGATTTCTGATATCCTGCCAAAATTCTCGCTCCAGTCCCTGTCTATTGCAAAAATATTGTCAATTTCCCCCTCATATCCAAGGTACACATCCAAAAGCACAGATTCATGTCCTTTTTTCCTGAGCGCATGATAAATCATGGAACCTGTAACCAGCGACACATCGCGCTCTGTACTGATTCCGCCTGCCAAAATAACGATTTTCATTTCAATTCTCCATTCCGCTAAACGCCTTATTTTCTAATTCATTGATATTACTGATCATATCACTCATGCCAAGAAGCATGATTCCTTCCACCCAAAGCTCTGTACCTGTGTGCCATCCGCCCCCATATAGCTGATACCATTTTCATTAAGACCTCCCATATATTGTATGGTATTCTCGATAATAGCAGTATATTCCCTACTGGGTGTCAGATAATTCACAAAACTTAAGTGGGGCATATTAGACATATTCTCCTCTGCCGTCCTTGTGCCAATGCCAAAGATGCCATCCTGCTTAACCTCCTCACAGATCGCTTCCACCCGGACCACCATATCCTTCATAATATATGTGCCAAGATCCCGATTGGTGCCTTTTCCGCGCTGATATATGCCAATACACCGTAAAAGACAAACCGCTCACTGGAATAGTCTTCTCCCTTCGCCCGCAAAAACTCCTCCGCGATGGTCTTGTACTTCTCACCGCCATCCGCCTTAAAAATCTGCGCTGCTGCATAAAACTTCGCATTCCTTTCGCTGTCAGTCTCACAGGAATGCTGCTCAATTATCCCCTCTCAATATTCTACACGCATTTATCTGACAAGTAAAGCATTGTCTTATGAAATCCCTTTAAATTCCCATTTACCTTTATGGTATCGCCCCATGCTCACAATGCTGGTCAGCGCCCATGTCAATCCTGTAGTAAGAAAGATTCCCCATACTCCGATAAATGGTATTTTCGTGAGTGGTATGGCAAAACCGACACGCCCGGCTACCTCCATCAGCCCATTAATCATGGCAAAAGCGGCATCTCCTGCTCCATTCAATACACTCCTTGCCACATAAATCATACCCAGAAAGAAGTAGAAACAGCTCGTGATGGAAAGCCCCTTTGCACCGATTGCAATAACCACTGGCTCTGTCACAAACACACCTACAATCTGCTCCCCCAGCAGCTGACATGGGATCAGCATAATGATGCTAAAGACGATAACACTTCGAAAACCTGCCTTGTATCCCTGTTTTACCCTGTCAATCTTTCCAGCCCCAATATTCTGTCCAGTATAGGACGTAAGTGCTGCGCCGAGTGAATTGTATGGCTGTTGTACGAGCTGTTCGATACGTCCAAGTGCTGTGTTCGCGGCAACCACATTTTCTCCAAAACCATTGACCACTTTCTGCAGAAAAATACAGGAAAACGCAATCAGGGCATTCTGAAGCGCAATCGGCAGTCCCAGTCTGAAACAGCGCACCATAATATCCTTTCGGACAGGACGATTTTCCTTCTTGATCCGAAAATAGGTTATCTTGTGCAGCGCATATGAAAACGCCCCTATTGCCGCCACCAGCTGCGCGATCACCGTAGCAAGCGCCACTCCAAATACAGACCAGCCAAACACAATGACAAACAACAGATCAAGTCCGATATTGACAAAACATGCCACCACCATAAAATACAATGGTGTCTTGGAATCACCCAACGCACGCAGCACCGAAGCCACCCCATTGTACGCCGCAATAGCCAATATCCCAGCGCACGAAACGCGCATATACATAACCGCATCATTGAGAATAATCTCTGGCGTGTCAAGCGCTGTGAGCACCAATCTTGCCGCAGTGATGCCAATCATTCCCATTATGACAGAAACCGCAGCCAACAGATACATACCATTGATGATACTCTTCTCCACCATATCCATCCTGCCTGCACCGAAATGCTGTGATACCACAACACCCACACCTGCCGAGATTCCAAAGCTCATGGCAAACAGCAGAAAATTTAGGGAACCCGTTGCCCCTACTGCCGCAAGCGCATTTGCCCCCACAAACCGCCCTACCACGATCGAATCAACCATGTTATAAAACTGCTGAAATAAATTTCCAATCAGCATCGGAATCGTGAATTTGAGAAGAAGCCTTGCCGGACTTCCCTCCGTCATGCTGTAAACTGCCTGCTTTTCCATACTTATACCCCCTTGCGTGCTTCGGCACGCATACCAAGCAATAGCTTGAAAGTGACCTTCTTTCAAACTATACTCCTCTGATCTATACTTTCTCGAAATGCTATCATATCACGATTGCAAAATAAATCAATGGGGGATTTTAAAAAAAATATCTTTATACAAGTTTAGTATCGAATTATACAAATCAACTTATAATCTAACAATTTAACAAGAAACCTCCACCACCGCATTCAGCTTTCCCTTGCGCGTCTCGCCTGATATTTCCACAAACTGAAACCTGCCGAATCCACGCACGGATACTTTGTCCCCAGGTTTCAACTGACCGCCGTTATTTTCATTTAGTCTGCCGTTTACAAAGACCTTTTTTGCCCGAAAAAGTTCCACGCTCCCACTTCTCGACAGATTGTATATCTTCGCAATAATACTGTCAGCGCGCGCTGCACTGACCTGCACTGTCTTTCGCTCCAGCCTTGTGATCGTGCTCTCTGGTATGTTCTCTGCGATCTGGCATCTTACATTCGTATGCCTGACTTTGTCCAGATTCTCTATGATATATGGCGCCATCTTCTCTGTGCAGAATAAAAAAGCACGTTTTCCGACAATGATGATATCCCCGAGCGTACTGCGCTCAATGCCTAGGTTCATCAGCGCCCCCAGATAATCCCTATGCCCAAGCTCCTCGCCAAACTTCTCGACAAGAGGTGAAATCTCAATGCACTGAATCGGAAAAGCCTCCTCATACCCGCAAAGTTCCTCACTCCCAAAGCGCAGCATCACACGCTCGCAGTCAGCTGTGCCACCAAACACAGTGACTGGTACATAGGAGATCTCCCTCTCCATGCCGTAATACGTGTCAAGCTCCGCCGCCGACAAAAAACCTGTAAATAAATATTGACTGTTATTGTAAGCTTTATCAGCCAGCTCTCCTAAACGCTTTCTCAAAAGTGTTTCTTCTGAATCCATGTCTATCCCTCTCATTTAATCTTTTTCCAGTGCCTGTAAATAATCCCTGTCCCACAATAGGATCTTCAGCTTCCGTGCCGCCTGCACCGCTGGTTTTGTAAAATACTGGTTCGTCAACACCGCGCCGACCATCCTGTCATAGTAATCCCTTCCCGCGTAAGCTTCCTGAACCGCCTTAATGCCCACAAGCCCTGTATAGCGCTTGCACTGAACTGCATACGTCACCCCATCCTTCTCCGCAAGAATGTCAACGCCGTAATCCCCGCTGCTGCGCGTGACCTTCACATCAACAAACCCGTTTGCCGCCAATAAATCCGCGCAATAATATTCAAAATCAAAGCCGTCCATAGTGTCCAGCTCTCTTCTTCTGGCGTATTTCCGATACTGTCGGCAGAGCAGCACGCCCAATACCGCTGCCAGCACGATGCCTGCCATAATCGCTGTCATTGTATAAATCTGTGTATTCATTTGCGTCTCCATCTCGTTTTTCATACTCTTGTAGATTATTTATCAGGAACTTCTCTCCTTTATCTCTCAGAAGTTTCGTAACGAATGAATTTATTTTACCATACATGTGTTCGTATTGCAAGTTCTTTCTATTAAAAAATTTCCAATTAAATTTCCTCTTTACAAATTCCCTATATTGTTGTATAGTTCGATTGTTACAACATACAAATTTTATCAATTGTGCAGAGTAGAATCGCGTGCGTCAAGTGCCTTGTGAACAGGGAGTTGTCACAGGGACGAAAAAGCAGAATGCTTCCCATCCTGTTTTGCGGTACAGGGTTCGCATCCCGCTGCTACATATTTGACTGTTTAAGATTGCAGATCCATTTTCTGATTTCTTAAGTCTCATTTGTGTAGTTTCCGGTTGCTGCATAAAGGAGGCTGTTTTTATGCAAAAAATCACGAAACTCAACTCAAGACTTTATTCCGATTCCTTCAAGGAGCTGAAAGCCACTCACAACCTCGTCCTGTGCGGTCTGATGGCAGCACTGGCTGTCGTGCTCAACTACACCACTTCCATCTTTATCACGCCAAACATCCGCATAGGCTTTTCCGGTCTTCCAAACCGTGTTGTGGAATACCTGTTTGGTCCATGGGTTGGCGCAGTATTTGGCGCCATGCTCGATATCCTGAAATACCTGCTGAAACCAGACGGCGGTGCTTTTTTCTTCGGCTACACATTCAATGTCATGGTCGCGGGCGTGATCTACGGCTTTGTCCTGTACAAAAAATCCGTTAAAATATGGCGCATTCTTATCGCCGAATTTTTGACAAAAGCGATCGTAAACTGTGGCTTGAATACGTTGTGGATCGCCGTCCTAAATGGTAATGCATTTATGGCGATCCTGCCCGCGCGCGTGATCAAAAATATCATCATGCTGCCAATCGACACCGCGCTTTTGTTCTTCACGCTCACTTTTGTCGCAAAACTCCTCAGTATGCCGGAGTTTCAGAGATACAGACGCGGAAGCTCTGAATAAAACGGTTACAGTTCAACCTAGGACTTTGCACTGCGCTGCAAAGTCCATAAGAAAGCACGGTGGTTGAGGTGCATCAAGCCACCACGAAGTGGTTTTTCATGGCTTGATGCTTGTAGCAGGAAGCCGAAGGCTGAACTGTTACATAAAATGTAATGATTCCCACAATTTAGCTCTTTTTTCACACACACAAATGTGTTAGAATATATGTATCAACACTTAAAAACGCTTTTCTTGCGGAAGGGATACATATATGAATGGTAATGATAATCAAATTTTTGATGAATTAAGAATCCTTATAGACAAATCAGCCCTGATCTGGCTGACTTTTATGACAGGTGTAACACTTATGATCGGTCTGTTCTGGCTGGCTGGCACACTGCCAGCTGCGGCACTGTGGTCATTCGTATGGATCGTTCCGACGGCACTTGCCCTGTGGCTTGTCGTATGCCACTATCACAAAAAGGCAAAAGTACTCGCACAGAAACAGCAGATTTCCATGATGGCATATCATGCAAAACAGGTATTAGAGCACCTGCAGCAACAGATTCCCGACACGCTGATCTCTGACAGCCGGATCAAAATGCGCTACCTTGCGCGCCATGGCATTGACATTGACGCCGCGATGGCAAGGATTGGATACAATACGGAAAAATACAATGAACTTGCAACAGCATTTTTGAAGAACTGTGATAAATACGAAGATACACTCTATGATCTGATGCAGCCCGACTCGCTGATGCAATATGGTGCCAATGCCCATATCTTGAGGGTCAAGGCAAATGAGTTGGGGATTGTCAATCTTACGGATACCGCATTTTTTCATGAGATTGAAGCTTACGTCGGCGATCTGGACATCATACGCAGCAATTGGAAAAAGCTTTCCTTTGAACTTGATGAAGCTTACAGCCTCTTGAGTCAATATGTAAAATCTCTTGGACTAAAAGACGACGCCATCGACAAGGACGGAAATCATATGTCCTTCAAAAAATGGGGCGAACAACTTCAGGAAGCTTTTCAGGCACTTGAGACCTACGACACACAAAAAGCAAAAACAATATTGAATGAACTTGTCAAATTTCAAATTGATTCTGATATCACCAAAGCATTAAAAGCGTATCATCTCAAATATCGATGAGATGATGGCAATTTAACTCAAAAAACGACCGCATTAGCGATCGTTTTTTACTCTCCATCGAACAATGCCTTTTCCAGTTCCTCAATATCATTCGCATTCGGCGTATAAACATTATCAATAAGCTCAATGCGCACCGTCATGGAAGCCGCCTCATCATACTGTACCTCTGCAAGCACAGTCTCCATACTGTTTTTAAACTCTCTGTATACCGCTGCAACCATTTCCTCCTCTGCAGGTGGCTCCGATGCATTTGCCCATTCCTCCATCATTGCCGTCACATTTTCCTGATGCATCGCCAGTGCCGGCTTAAAAATGTTCATTTTTTCATAAGTAACCGTTACACTATAAGAGCCATCACTCTGTTTCTCAGCATTTTCAACCGTATATCGAACCTTCCCCAGCATATCTATATAAATCTGACGAAATTCCTCCTGATACTCATCGGACACACCAAGTCTGGTGCAGAAGACGCCGACCCCTATATCAATCCCCTGGTCATAGAGTACCTGCGCCTCCTCTGCGGTTCCCAATTTAATCTCCACAAAGGCATTGGAATCATTTTTATAAGATGTATCCAAAAGCGCCTGCAGATATGTCTTAACACTTTTATCTGATGTACAGCCGCTAACAGTGCCCATAACCAATACACCAATCAGCAGAAACAAAATTTTCGCTATTTTCTTTATTTTTGTTTTTTCCATTTCCGTCTCCAAATTAAGCAGGGAATGCACTTTCCCTGCCTGCCGCGTCAAGCGCAAGCTGCTACTATCCTTTTACGCCGTGTGCATGAAAGCCAAAACGCATATCCCGCTTTGTTGAGATATGCGTTCTGCAACGATATAGCTAAACTAGCCCTCCAACTCTACCTTGTCAAGATGCCAGATCTCATCCACATACTGCTGGATTGTCCTGTCGGAAGTAAACTTGCCGACCTTTGCCACATTGAGCATAGCACTCTTCGCCCAGCCAATCTTATCCTTGTAAGCTCTCTCCACTCTCTTCTGCGCATCTGCATAAGAATGGAAATCCTTCAGGATAAAATAGCGGTCAGCCTTGTCTGTATCCAGTGTGTTGAGCAGGGAATTATAAAGACTTCTGAAAAGTTCCCTGTCATCTGAATAAGTACCGTCCACAAGCTGGTCAACAACCTTTCTGATCTCAGCATCGCTGTTGTAAATATCCATCGGATTATAGCCGCCATTATTCTCATAATTGATAACTTCGTTTGAGCTCAATCCAAAGATAAACGCATGCTCATTGCCAACTTCCTCAACAATCTCCACATTTGCACCGTCCATCGTGCCGAGTGTCAGCGCACCATTCAGCATAAACTTCATGTTACCTGTACCACTTGCCTCCTTGGAAGCAGTAGAAATCTGCTCGGAAATATCTGCTGCCGCAAAGATCAGCTCCGCGTTAGATACCCTGTAATTCTCGATGAATACAACCTTGATCCGGTTCTTGACGATCGGATCGTTGTTTACCTTGTCTGCAACTGCATTAATAAGCTTGATGGTCAGCTTCGCATTCTTGTAACCAGCTGCAGCCTTTGCCCCAAAGATAAATGTTCTCGGATAGAACTCCATGCCCGGATTTGCCTTCATCTCATTATATAAATGCATTACATGAAGGATATTGAGCAGCTGTCTCTTGTACTCGTGAAGTCTCTTAACCTGTACGTCAAAAATAGAATCCGGATCCACTGTGATACCGTTGTACTCCTTAATATATTTTGCCAGGCGCACCTTATTCTTGTGCTTGATCTCCATGAACTCCTTCTGAGCCACAGGATCATCCACATATTTTGCAATGCCGTCAATCGCAGGAAGATCTACGACCCAGTCCTCGCCTACCTTCTCTGTAACCCAGTCTGCAAGCAGCGGATTGGCGTGAAGCAGGAAACGTCTCTGTGTGATACCGTTTGTCTTGTTGTTGAACTTCTGAGGGAACATCTCGTAGAAGTCCCTAAGCTCCTGATTCTTGAGAATCTCTGTGTGAAGTCTTGCAACACCATTTACACTGTAGCCGGCAACAATTGCCATATGTGCCATCTTCACCTGACCATCTGCAATGATTGCCATCTTCTTGATCTTATCAGCCGGTTCTGGATATCTGTTCACGATGTCAAGCAGGAATCTGCGGTTAATCTCCTCCACGATCTGATAAATTCTCGGAAGCAGTCTCTGGAACAGGTCTACAGGCCACTTCTCGAGCGCCTCTGCCATAATCGTATGATTTGTATATGCACAGGTCTTTGTCGTGATCTCCCATGCTTCATCCCACTCTAAATGATAATCGTCAAGCAGGATTCTCATCAGCTCTGCGATTGCAACTGTTGGGTGTGTGTCATTTAACTGGAATGTCACTTTTTCATAAAACTTATGAATATCATCATGCTTTGACATGTATTTCTCAATCGCTGTCTGCACAGATGCTGAAATAAAGAAATACTGCTGCTTTAAGCGGAGCTCCTTACCAGAAATGTGGTTGTCATTCGGATAGAGAACCTCAACGATATTTCTTGCCAGATTCGTCTGCTCCACTGCCTTCTGATAATCACCCTTGTCAAAAGAGTCCAGGCTGAAGCAGTCCATCGGCTCCGCATCCCAGATTCTAAGTGTATTTACAATACCATTGCCATATCCAACGATCGGAAGGTCGTAAGGCACTGCTTTAACAGACTGGTAATTCTCCTGATACCAGATCAGTCTGCCATCCTCTTCCCTGCATGCCACGTTTCCGCCAAACTTAATCACCTTTGTATATTCAGGACGTCTTAACTCAAACGGATTTCCGTCTCTCAGCCAGTCATCTGGAACCTCTCTCTGGAATCCGTCCCTGATCTCCTGCTTGAACATACCATAGCGATAGCGGATACCACATCCATATGCAGAATAGCCAAGTGTCGCAAGCGAGTCAAGGAAACATGCTGCAAGCCGTCCCAGACCACCGTTTCCAAGCGCTGCATCCGGCTCCTGATCCTCAATCACATTAATATCCAGTCCAAGCTCCTCCAACGCTTCTGAAAATTCCTTATATGCCATCAGGTTGATCATGTTATTGCCAAGTGCGCGACCCATTAAAAATTCCATGGACATATAGTATACTGTCTTGGGATCTTTCGCATCATAAGCTGCCTGCGTCTTGAGCCAGTTGTCTACGATATTATCCTTCACAGCAAAAGCTACCGCTTGGAAAATCTGCTGCTCTGTAGCTTCCTCCAAAGTCTTTCTGTACAGTGTCTTTACATTATACAGCACACTTCTCTTAAACATTTCTTTGTCAATAATTGGCTTTTTTGGCATTTCGTTTTCTCTCCTTTTAACCTGTGCCCCATTTCTTAAAAGTATATCGCCTACTCCAAGGATATTGAACACGTAATTTTTTAATTTGTTGCTATTATATATTAATTCTGCTTTCATTCTTCATATTATAGCATACTATGTCAAATCTTTAAATAATTAATTCATGAAAATGGATTTTTTTTCAAATTGTTCCTGCTCAAGCTCCTTTTCTTCCAGCTTTTCGGCTTCCTTTTCCTCCGCAGCCTCTTCTATCTTCTCCTGCACCTCATCCTCTTCTGAACCAGATACATTGTCATTTCGCTTGTTGATCTCCTCCTGCACCCTCTCCTTCAGCTCCTCGGACGCCTTGTCAAGTGTGTTCTGTGATACCTCATGGAGCGCTGCAGCAGCGCCTGCATCCAAGATTGTCTGCTTCGCCTTGTCCACGCCGTCAAGCGGATTGATTGCGATATGTTTGAGTTCTAGCTCCTTCGCGTCCCGTATCTCCTGATGTCCTTCCCTTCTCAAATCCATCATCTCTCCGTAATTTGACATCATCATATTGTATGCTCTCCCAATATGCTCGGAGAACAGCTGATTTTTCTCATCCTCGCTGAGGTTTGCTTTGCCGAGTGACTCCGCCGCCAGATCAAGCTCTGCCTGTATCTCATGCATCATCGCATCTGCCTCGGTCAGTCTGCCGTATCCGCTATTGTACATGTCATCGATCATGCCCTTTGCCTCAAGCTCACGCTTTGCCGCAGAGACGCCAAGCATCGACGCGGATTCTTGAAACTGGTCATCGGCACTGCCCTGGTCATCATCTTCTGTATCACTTTTCGCACCAGTGCTTTCAACACCATCTTCTTCGTCCTTTTCCTCAAGCGTTTTCAGCATCAAATACAAGTCAGCATTTTTCCTGTCAATTTCCTCCTGCTCCTTTGATGCACCTGCTGCACTGCTCACCGCGTCCTTTACGCGCTGCTTATTTTCCTCCTCCTGCTGTGCCTTTAAGTCCAGAAGCCGGTTCAACGCCTCCTGCTTATTCGCGATCGTCTCTTTGTCCTCGCCCGCAGAGCAGGAACTCTTTATCGAGTGCATCAGTTCTGAGATCTCGCTGAGCGTATCGGACTGCTCGCTCCTGCTCATCTCGTCCTGCTTCTGCTGCCTGAGCAGGAGTCTCTCTGTGCTGGCGGCTGTAAAACTCTTCGGCCCTGACGCCTTCATCTGATCACTCAATTTTCTGCCTTCGCGTGAGATCGTTACCTTACACTGTGCTCCAAATACATTTCCTGTATTTGTTTTTGTAGTGTTTGCGCGTAGGTGACTAATCGAATTACTATAGCCAACACGCATGTCAATATTTACACTTTTATGAAATCCATTTACCATATTCATCTATATAACCCACTCTCCTTGTGAACGTTATCATGCAATACCCGCACCATTGCAGACTGCATGGACATCCCTGTTATCACACGCTAACAACGCATTTTATTTATATATCGGCAAACTGAACCCTTCATTTAACTGGTGGCTTTTCCTTTTTCATGCAAAAGGCTCATTTTCAGCTCATAGTAGTCGGGCGTCATATCCATATAATGCACATGCGGATTGTTGAATCGCTGCTCCTCCTCCCAGATTTCCTCACTGAGCTGTCTCCTGACATATGACCTGATTTCCTCAAGTGTCGGAAGCTCGTACACTCTTTTGCCATTTTCAAACACTTTTACCTGCAAAGGCTTTGCAGTACAATTCGTAAATTTCAGATTTCTCCACGGCATCTGCGGATCGACAAAACGAAAATCACCGCTCATATCAATCTCCTCGTCTGCCTTTGCGATCAGATCCGCCTTCGCCTTTCCATTTTGGTCATAGATCCGATATACTTTTTTCAGCCCAGGATTTGTAATCTTTTCCACTGTTCCAGATATCTTGATACGTGGCACAAACACACCTCTTTCCTCGACTGCTGCAATCTTGTACACCGCGCCGAGAAGTGCCAGCGTGTCATCAGAATAGTCGCTCGTGGCACCCGTGATCAGGCGCTCGCCCACACCATAACCGTCAATGCATGCTTTTTGTATATTCAAGGAAGAGATCGTGTGCTCATCAAGGCTGTTTGAAACGATGATCTTGCAGTCTGTCAACCCCTCCGCGTCCAACATTTTCCTGACTTTTGAAGACTGGTACGCCAGATCCCCGCTGTCGATACGGATACCCTTTAACCGTTTGCCCATGGGCTCCAGCACTTCATGTGCCACGCGGATCGCATTTGGAATCCCCGACTGGATCGTGTCATAAGTGTCAACCAAAAGGACTGTATTGTCTGGATAATTGACTGCATAATTCTTAAATGCTTCGTACTCGTCCTCATAGTACATTACCCAGCTGTGCGCCATTGTACCACTCACCGGAATGCCAAACATCTGCCCCGCAAGTACTGTCGCTGTCCCTGCTGCACCGCCGATATAGGACGCGCGCGCGCCATACACTGCCGCATCCATATTGTGTGCACGTCTTGCACCGAAGTCTGACACCATTTTTCCCTCTGCTGCCCGCACGATGCGCGCCGTCTTAGTCGCCACAAGTGACTGGTGATTGATCTGCGTCAGTATCGCTGTCTCGACCAGCTGCGCATCGATCAATGGCGCAACCACGGTGATGACTGGCTCATTGGGATACATGATCGTTCCCTCGGGAAATGCGTAGATGTCTCCCTGAAACTGAAAATCTTTCAGATAGTCCAAAAAGGCATCCGTAAACGTGCCCAGCGAGCGCAGATACACAATATCCCCGTCCGAAAAATGCAGATCCTCCACATACTCCACAATCTGCTCGAGTCCCGCAAAGATGGTAAATCCGCCCCTGTCAGGATTTTTCCTGTAAAACACGTCAAATGCCACCCTTGTCTCCATATCTCCGTCATTGAAATAACCGTTTGCCATAGTCAGCTCGTATAAATCCATGACCATGGTCAAATTCCTTTGATCTGCCTGCTTCATCATATTGGTATATCCTTTCTACCCTTTTAATATTGACTTGTCAGGAACTGCGCCAGAGAAGTCCATGCATATTGACCCATCTATATCCTATACAATTCCCAACACGCTGCTTGTATCTATCATATGCCTTTTCTATATCTATTGGCAAGAAATTTTTCTTTAAATGTTATAAAAGTCCTTTCAAGTTACTGTTCACTCCCCATCAAAGTAGTGGGAATCGAGCGCCAAAATGCTAAAAGATTTCACTTTTTCCCTTTAGCATTTTGTGTGCATAAATGTTGCTGTTCACACCGAAAAAGCGTATCAATATGCAAAACACAGTAGGGCTGTGAACAGTAACCCTTTCAGAACTGGAATATTTTGTCTTCTTTGCTATTGCACCTCAAACCCAAATGTGGTATGCTATGATTGTAAAAGTAGGTAATTATCTCAATATAATAGCATGAAAGGGGGAATATTTATGCGAATTTCTTCTATGTCTTATTTAGCAAGACAGAACAACCGCAACTTAAGCCGTTCTTTCAAGAAGCTTTCCAGCGGAAAACGGATCAATTCCGCCGCTGACGATGCCGCAGGGCTCGCTATCGCTCAAAAGCTTTTAAAACAGACAAACGGTTTAAGTGCAGGAGTATACAATGCGCGTACTTCCCAGAATATGTTGAATGTTGCAGAAGGTGCGATGGGTTCTGTGACCGATATGCTCCAGCGTGTAAACGAACTCAGTATCCAGGCAGCCAACGGCACTAATTCCACTTCGGACAGAGGCGCCATACAGGCGGAGATCGATCAGCTTACACAAGAAATCGACCGTGTATCGGCAACTACCAAATTTAATGAGTCCTACCTGTTAAAGGGAGGCTCTGGCAGAAGCTCCGTCCCTGTAAGTGCGCACGATGCCGGCATCACAGGAACTTTGACGCAGAACAGCACAACAGCCACATTCACGATGGACGCTCTGAAAATAGGGGATAAGATCAAGATTGGCGGAACAGACTATACGATTGGCGACACAGATGATGAGACAAATCCAAACCTGATCACAGCAGATACCGCATATTCCAAGATTCAGGAGCAGTTGGCAGCCGCAAGCAGTGTCGGTGCCACGACAGCCGCAACCGTTTCCGCTGCTTCTGCTGATCCAAATGACTCGTCAAAAGTGCAGTTTACAATCAGCAAAGGCAGCGTTGACCGACCAAATAACTTCTCTACTTCACTTCAAGTAGGTGCTGAATCGGATATGGCAAACAAGATTTCTGTCAATATCGATGCGCTGAACGCAGCAGGAATCGGCATCAAGGGACTGAATGTAGCTGACAAGACCGGAATGGCAGGCACCAATGCCATTGACGCCATCTCTGATGCCCTGGCAAAGGTTTCCGCACAGCGTTCCTCACTCGGAGCTGCATCCAACAGGTTAGACCACACGATCAATTATGGCAACAACGCGATCTATAACCTGACAGCATCGCACAGCCGCATCGAGGATACGGATTACGGAAAAGGTGTGACAGAGCTCAAGAAAAACCAGCTTCTGAATACCTATAGCATCATGATGCAGCGCAAGTATATGGAAAATCAAAGCGGACGTGTAAAGCAATTTTTCAATTAATACTTAAAATGACCGTTTTATAGTTCCTTATATCAAGAATAAGAGGAGGCTTACAAGCATTGATATCATGTAAGCCTCCCTTTTCATTTGACATCACCATTCCCTCTAAAACCGTCGCCCCCGCCTGAATGATCTTTGCATCTTTTATATAGTACGAAGTACAGCCATTGTTCCCTGTCATATCTATATAAGTTGTCTCATCCCAATATTCCTTTCAGCCATCTCGCTTTTCCTCATTATCTAAAATTTCAGCAGAAAAATACTTTTTTATGCAATATGCGTAAAACCGCTTGTATCGCAATTCACAAACTCATTATCTTCCATTAACCCTTTTAATTTGAAATTCTTGAAAATCACAGAGTTTAATTGATTATCAAACAAACCCAACTCCTCATCTACCACCAATTCCATATCCTCTATCTGTATATCCGAAAACTCATTGCACGATATATCGTCGTTTTTATAAAGAATACACTCCATGGCACCGCCTTTTATTTTAGACCTGAAAAAAACGCCTGCTCCTTTCTGTATTATTTCCCTAAATGTACAATCCACAAATTCACTTCGGTTCACACTCAATATACCATCCTCTTCTTCCACACTAACCCCTTCAAACAGACAATTCCGAAATGAACTGTCCCTCAAATGCAGATGACCGCCGCCAAATGTATCACGAAATACACAATCAATAAAAGTACAATGCTCTATAGATACATAACATGCATCAAAATGACTGTCAAATGTCACATTTTGAAAAACACAATCGCGAAACCTGATATCATCAGATTTTATTCCTTCCATACTGCATTCTTTTATATCCATCTTAATAAGTCGGAAATTTTTTGACCGCATTCCTGTAAATTTTCTTTTCTCCACCATTTGATTGACATAACGTACACATTCTTTTGGCTGATACTTTGACTGGTCAAGTTCCTTACAAGCCCTCCTCGCCTGCATTATTTCCGCAATCATCTCATAATCATTGACAATCTCCAAATCCGTTAATTTATTATCAATCTTGGGCACACCAAAACAAACAAGCAGATCTGGCGAGAGCAGATAGTAGTAGTTCACGACAAAAAACTCATCGTTATAATCATAAAAATCTCCAGGATAACGATAATAGGCCTCATAATCTTCTTCTAGATAATCTATAAAAAATGGTATTCCAAATTTTTTAATGATTTTACTAAGCCTGTCCCCCATTTTTAGTTCAATTCCCATATCAGCCATCAATTTATTTGCCACATGAAACAATCTCTTATTATTCCTTGTAATTGTCCAAAATTTTACCGCAGAAACATCCGCTTCGCCTTCTTTTTTGAACAATATAATATCTCCGATCCCATATAGCTCTGCGCTCCCATGAAACTCCGCATAACAAAAATCAGGTTCAAAAATCAAGTCTTCATCCAAAATATGTTTCAATGATAATTTACTGATATCCATTTTATAGACCCCTTTCACGAATCCTCTCAATTGCAGTCTGGGCCGAACCTTTTATATCCGGACACCTGCTGTGTATATGATTCTCCAACAGCGGAATATATTCCACTGTACCGATTTTTCCCATCGCTGCATTCGCATATGTAATCTCATATTTATATTTCTTCTCGTCACTTTGACCAATATAATATGCCAATGCCTCTTGGCTCTCCCATGTCGCACAGGAACCAAGTGCGCTGATCGTGCCGAATCAGCCATTTCTCACTCTGCGTATGGTAGATAATCGGAAAGATATCCATGTCCACAGAAATCACAATATCCGCCAGACGCTCAAGCATATTCGAACGAACATATTTGTCGGTTTCCACAGTCAGTCTTTGGATAAAAAATGCACACCCCTCCCAATCAAAAGAATATTTCAGGATTTTGCTTTTTCTTGTATGATCTCCTTTAGAATCGGAAGTATAGAAATATCTGTCAGCTTTTCTGCCTCTCTGTGAGCGTTCCAACTAACACTTTCACTGCTGTTCTGATCTTTCTCGACAGTCGCCATTCTTCCAATCAATTCCTCCAACTGTTTTCTATCCATTTCCTAACTCCCTCTGAATCGCTCCATTTCGTTTCATCTGTCAATCCCATTGCCACTCTTTCAGATAATCATATACCCTTTGATAACACTCTGCAATATATTTTGGGCAGGGAACCATGACCTCTATTTTGCACCCGCTTGAAACATTATGCCCTGCATGATATGATATTAGTATATAGCATCTACAGTAAGGAACTGTTCAGAAAATGGAGATGATCACATGCAGGAACACACTTTTCAAATTAATATTTCTGCCATAATAAATTCACAAACCGACGAGTGGAACTTTGAACTTATGGATACTATTGACCATGCGTTCAAAGGCAGTGACAATCACTTACGCCTATTGGGAAATCTGCTCGTCATGGAACAGTATATCAATACGCTCCGCCAAGGGCTGGCAGCCAGTGGCAAAACGCTTTCCACTGGTCTGGAATGTGCATACAGTATGCTTTGGGATTATCTGAATGACCGCATTTCACCAACTGCTTTTGAGGAGTTTGCAAACGACTATTATGATTGTCTGCTTGCCTATAATGTTGGAACCACCACTGATGCCCCAAAAAATTTTTACGACAAATACTTTTCCGATGCGGACCCTGACGCCTATGAACTGCTGGCAATCGAATGGAGTTCTGGTCTGTTGATGCAATTAGTGTCAATCGCAGGCGGACATATTGACTTTGAGGAATTTGAGGGATATGAACAAATTGATTTTTATGGCATCTCCATTATGTTAAGCATCCTAGAGAACGCTTGCTTTGGACTGCTCCATGTGTCACATTCTCTCGATATGGGAGAATCTTTGACAGGAGAATTACTGAAGAAAGCGATGGAACAGGTTCATCGCTCGCCGCTGTTCCAAGGAATTGTCAAGCAGGTTCAAATCTGCCTTCATGCGGCCTTGAACGCCGCACCCGATACATTTGAAGCACTGCACCATGAAAACAGCCAGTACACAATCCTCCCACAAGAATACGCCAGCGCTCTGCTACTGGAATGATCATATCCTACTAAGGAACTGAAATCACCTGCATTCCCGCCACTCAAAATCATAGTATGCATTATTAAAGTCCGGATTATCATAGTCCTCGACAAAACGCGGATTCACAACATACGTATTCCCATTTTGTGTATGGAACTTAACTTCCTTATCAAAAAAGGCGCCCATACTGCCATAATAGATCATCTGATTCATTAACTGTACAGCCTCCTCCATCTCGCCCGCTGACACCTGCCGGACTCCGATATCTGGTCTTCCAAACTTGCGCATCCCTCTTGTGTGAAGCCACATTAGCCCTTCTTCCATTTCTGATGCAAGAATCGTCACATGATCATAAGGATAAAATTCCTGTTCAAAGAACTTGTTCGACCATTCCTCAGATGCATAGAGCGACAACGTCTGTAAATCCAATACCCCAATCGCGCCATTGTCAATCAGGGCCTGGATCAATCCAATAACATTCTGTATATAATCCAAGTCAGCATCCTCACATACTTCACCGCGGATCACTGCCCATTGATCTGTCGTTTTCACACTTTCATACAAATCATGCTTTTCGCGATTAAAGATTTTTCCCAAACTGTCACCGAGCAACGACTGCATATATGCGTCATTCTTTTCCCTGTCACAAAACACAAGTTCTAATCCATCTGGAAAACCATCCACATGATGCCGCCCTCTGGAAACTTTTAATTCCTCATTTTTTACACCAAATATCACATAAAATAAAAATGGACGGCTATTTAAGTCCTTGTAGTAAGGTCTCTCACAATTCATTGCACACACTCCTCTACTACACAGAAAAATACTTAATTAAAATCCTCAATATGTTCCGCATACTCCTTTGCCACCTCTGCACTGTTGACTAAAGAAAAAGCCTCTATGCGTTCTTCATCATCCAGATACTCCCTGATATTAAATGCCAGTAACAGCTTCGGAAAATCCTCCTTGATCAACTCCCGAAAACCTTCCAACGCCTTTTTACAGCTTTCTATAATCTGGTCGCAATGCGCATCAAAACTTTCCGTATATGCAGAAATCCCTTCCGAATCCTCCTCAGTAAACTTTCCACGATTCTCATCCACATAAGCGCGCATATAAGAAGAAATCTCCGGTATCACCTCACACAAATCCCATTCTTCCTCACAATATTTGTAATACCAGAAATCCTGTGGTGTGTCATCATCAGCCTGTTCCTCCAAATATTCCACCGTATTTGCCCACACACCTACACTTTCCATATCCCGCGACAGATCCAATGACAAAATATAAATATCGTCATTTTCCTCTGACCACTTCCTCAATATCTTTTCCATCGCAGTTACAAGATCTTCTTTCAATTTTACATAATCAAACATATCAATCCCTCCATAATATCCCTGTTCTATTTTCCCAACCAACTGGTATCCTTTGATTTAAAGGAGTTGTAGGAAAATCTTTCATTCTCATTTCTTTTTAATCGCTCATTTGTTCTGTATGGATATACTATAAACCATACCCACTCTTTTGTCAAGTACCGCACACCCTTTTGGGGCTTGTTTTCTCTCACTATATCCTCTAAAATAATAGTAAAGTTTCATATATCTATAATGAAAACAGCCTATAAATTTTAACAAACGAGGAGTGATATTATGACACTAAGGGAACTTGAAATCGGAAAATCCGCTGTGGTGAAAGGCATCGGTGGAGAAGGTGCCCTGAGACAGCATTTTCTGGACATGGGTGTGATTCCCGGCGCAGAAGTCACCGTTGTAAAACTTGCACCGATGGGCGATCCGATCGAGCTGCGCATCCATGGCTATGAACTTACGCTTCGGCTCGCCGATGCCGCACAGATCACAGTGGAGCCAATTACATCAAGTACTCTATCTAAGAAAAAGACACCGAAAAAAATGCTGCATCCCGGATTGGGTGAGGAAGGTATTTTTCATCCAAAAGGCAGCGGCGATCCTCTTCCAGACGGAACACAGCTGACCTTTGCACTGGTAGGCAACCAAAACTGCGGAAAAACTACATTATTCAACCAACTGACTGGCTCCAAACAGCATGTCGGAAATTTCCCTGGTGTCACTGTAGACCGAAAAGATGGAGCGATACGCGGCTGCTCTGACACAGAAATCACTGACCTGCCAGGGATTTACTCAATGTCCCCCTATACCAATGAAGAGCTGGTATCACGCGATTTCGTGCTAAATAATCATCCAAAAGGTATCATTAACATTGTCGATGCCACAAATATTGAACGAAATTTATATCTTACCATGCAGCTGCTCGAGATGGACGTTCCGACCGTGTTAGCACTTAACATGATGGACGAGATGGCGGGCAATGGCGGAACCGTCGATGTAAATGCCATGGAATCCATGCTTGGCATCCCTGTAGTTCCAATCTCCGCCGCAAAAAATCAAGGCGTCGACGAACTGATCAAACACGCAGTCCACGTTGCAAAATATCAGGAAAAACCGCTTCGACAGGATTTCTGTGACCAAAATGATAACGGCGGAGCTGTACACCGCTGTCTCCATGCGGTTATTCACCTGATCGAAGACCATGCGCAGCAGGCAGGACTCCCTGTCCGCTTTGCCGCCAGCAAGATTATCGAGGGCGACAGCCTGATCCTGGAACTTCTGAAACTCGATCAAAATGAAAAGGAGATGTTGGAGCATATTATCCTTCAGATGGAAAAAGAGCGCGGACTTGATCGCAGTGCAGCTATGGCAGACATGCGCTTTGCCTATATTCGTAAGGTCTGTGACCAGTGTGTCACAAAACCTCACGAGAGCAAGGAACACCTGCGCAGTCAGAAACTCGATCATATCCTCACCGGAAAATATACTGCCATCCCGGTGTTCGTTGCGATTATGGGGCTCGTATTTTTTCTGACCTTTAATGTGATCGGTGCCTGGCTGCAGGATCTGCTTGCCAGCGGCATCGAACTTCTCGCCGGTTTGATTGACAATGCCATGACCGCAGGCAATGTAAACAGCACGATTCACAGTCTGATCATTGATGGCATTTTTGAGGGCGTCGGCAGTGTGCTCAGTTTCCTGCCCATCATCGTGACCATGTTCTTCTTCCTCTCTATGTTGGAGGACAGCGGTTATATTGCCCGTGTTGCCTTCTTTATGGACAAGCTGCTTCGAAAGATCGGATTGTCCGGTCGAAGCATCGTGCCAATGCTGATCGGTTTTGGCTGCACTGTACCCGCCGTCATGTCCACCCGCACGCTGCCCAGTGAGCGCGACCGCAAGATGACGATCCTGCTCACACCGTTTATGAGCTGTACTGCAAAACTGCCCATTTACGCATTTTTTGTCAACGCTTTCTTCCCACGCCAGGGCGGACTGGTCATGACAGGCCTGTATCTATTTGGCATATTAATGGGAATCCTCATTGCCCTGGTATTCAAAAAAACAATGTTCAGAGGCGAAGCTGTTCCCTTTGTCATGGAACTTCCTAACTATCGTTTGCCCGGCGCCCGCAATGTACTGATGCTCTTATGGGAAAAAGCAAAGGATTTCCTGCAGAGAGCGTTCTCTGTCATATTGATCGCCACAATCATTGTGTGGTTCCTGCAAAGCTTTGACTTTCATTTTAATATGGTCACGGACTCACACGACAGTATTTTGGCGACAATATCCGGTCTGCTTGTACCGCTCTTCAAGCCACTCGGCCTGGGTGACTGGCGCATCTGCACTGCACTGATCAGCGGTTTCATGGCAAAAGAAAGTGTTGTTTCTGTGCTTGAAGTATTATTTGGCAGCGAAGGTGGTGTGACAGCAGCAATGAGTTCGCTGGCTGCTGCCTCTCTGCTCGTATTCTCTCTCTTATATACCCCCTGCGTGGCCGCCATCGCCTCTATCAAGAGGGAATTAGGCCGAAAATGGGCGATATATGTAGTTCTCTGCCAATGTATGATCGCCTGGCTTGCAGCTTTGCTGGTGCGATTCGTTGGACTTGTTATCACATGATTGTAAAACAAGAGAGCCCTAAGGAATTTCTGCGGGGGCTCTCTTTATGCCCATGCACACGGAGGAAATTTGAGGCAAAAAAATAAAACCTGAAAGATAATCTCTCAAGTTTTATTTTGGAGAGAGGCGCAGATCGGATTTGAACCGGTGATCAGGGAGTTGCAGTCCCACGCCTTACCGCTTGGCTACTGCGCCATACTTAATTATATGCACCAATAAAATATTTTATGACACAAATCAATTCCTTTAAAAGAAACTCCCCGAGTAGGGCTCGAACCTACAACAACTCGGTTAACAGCCGAGTGCTCTACCATTGAGCTATCGAGGAAAACGTCTTCACTTCGTGAAGCCGTAAGAAAAGCTTCGCTTTTCCCGCTTCTATGAAGTCATTTTTATATTGAGGCTGTTCCCTCAAAACCGAACACAAAAATTAATGATTCCATCAGTTCACATTCTCCAACATTTCCATGCAGCTCTTTCCGCTGCATTCCCATACCAATCAGGATAAGCCTTCGACCGATTAGTGACATTCAGCTTAATGCATTGCTGC
>JAIEEY010000219.1 GCA_029067205.1 Lachnospiraceae bacterium | reverse complement strand
GCTATCTACGAATCTGAACAGGAAATTGCAAACGGAGCAGAGGCAGTTGATGCAGAGATAGTTTTTGCGGAATTGAAGAAAAAAGTTTAGACACTTTTCCGCAGTCTCATCAAGAGCGAGACGAGGGAAGATATGCCGGAAAGAGTTACGGACAGTTGTTGGTTGATAACTATATCGCTATTTTCCGTATTGACGAACCGCACAAAACGGTTTATGTGGTAACGATACAGTATTAAGGAAGAAATCTATAAGATAAGCGCCAAATGACAGAGTAAATCATTTGGCGCTTCTTTTGCCAGCAGATGAGAAATCGTACTTTTCCCAGCTCTACAATTTCAACAATGCTTTCGCCAGATTTTCTTTAAAATAAGGGCTTCCATTTCGTTTATCAAATTGCTCCCCAATCTTTTCTGCCTGTTCATAAAACCATTGCCAGAGCTCATTACAATGATATACTCCATCTTTCCTGTAAAGCGGAAATTCTGCAGGCAGATCTAATATGACAGTATCCCTGTCCCTGGCAAGCTCGTGGAAACATACATATGCGCCTTTAAAATAATCATACACTTTAATCTGATCCCAAAGCCCCAGTGCAAGATCCATGCCAGATTCAAACTTTTTAACAGCCTTGTCCGGATCTGTGTATGCAAAACAGCGTACTACTGCACCGATAAAGCTTAAATCATGCGGACGGTGCTCCAGTTTCACGCTAAGCTGCCCAGCATATGTGACTGCCTCTTTTAAATCCCCTCTGTCCAGGGCATCCTCCAGATAATAATATCTGTAAAGTTTGGGGGCATCATTACAGAAATTTGTACGTCCTGCCTTCAATGGTTTTGCATATTCATCTGCTGCTTTTCTGTCACCTGCAAGCAAAGACATATGCACCGCATAACAACGTTCACATGCCCTGCAGTCAGAAAGCCCATCCCGTCCCGTTTTCCAGAATCTCTGAAAATACTGGTATGCCTTTTCCTTATCAATATACTGCCAGAAACGCGCAAGCTGCCACCAATAGACCTTGTGCCCAAGATTAAATCTTTTCACAAGAGCATGAAACTGCTCCATCATATCCTCCCATTCTTCCATGGAAATCTGTGGAAGCGCCACCACATTATCAAGCCCCATCTGTGTGATCATAACATAAGACTCTGCCCCTCCATTGTCAGGTACAGAATCCAATGCATGTGGATTTGCTTCATATATTTGCGCAAATTCTGATGCGATCGGCATAGTCTTCACAGGATCTCCATAAAAATATTCCAGATAAGCATGCTCATAACGCCATGTCAGTTGGTAATATGTTTTCTTTGCTTCATCTGCCTCTTTTATGTATTCTTTCACAGCAGATATTTTCTCTGCCCCTTTTGGAAGCATATTCAGTAAGATTGACATTGCTTCCCCATCAAATGTACTTGCTGACATTCTTACCCTCCTTAAAAAGTTTTATTGATATTGTGCTTTTTCCCCTCTTTCTCTGGGAAATTATAACATGATTATCCTCTTTTCTCAATTGAATTGTTTTATGAATGCAAATTATGCCGGTAAAACCATCAGGACAGATAAAAACTTTATGGGAGACACTGCCATGAAATGTATTTTGCAAGATGATTGCCCTTCAGGACTTCCAGTCAGATACTTAATAAGTCATTTAATACATCACATATATCAGCATCTATTTCTATGGATTGAGCCCTTATTTCATTTGGCACAGAGGCTTCTCCCTTATTGATACAAATATATTCGGCATTTCTGTTGCCTGCGGTCATCTGCCAAAAAGGGTATTTGATAATTCCGGGGGTATTATAGCCAACGCCTAATTCCAAAAATAAGATTTTGCTCTTCTTATGCGCATTAAGAAACTTTTCATAATAGCCGGCATGAATATTCCATCCCTCATCCTGCACAAAAGTAGCATCTGCCCGTAAGTTCATCGTCATTGGTTTCCCACAAACCGGACATCTTGGTATCAGTTCTGTCGGAATACGCATATCCTTTTGTTCCTCTATCATACGCTTAACCAAAGCCTCATTCTCGTAAGTGTACGGCTTGCATGGAGTCTGGCATTGGAAAAGTCCATAATCTCCCTGCGTATAAAACAATCGCTCTTTTGAAAAACATGCTTTTTGAAAACAGTGGTCTACATTCGTTGTCAGTACAAAATAATCCTTGTCCTTTACCAGAGCAAACAGGTTTTCATAAACGGGTTTTGGTGCATCCATATAGCGGTTGATGTAAATGTATCTGCTCCAATATGCCCAATGTTCTTCCTGACTGTCAAAAGGGTAAAACCCACCTTCGTACATATTGCGGAAATGGTATTTTTCGATAAAATCACCAAAATACTGCTGAAAGCGGTCACCACTGTACGTAAATCCGGCAGAAGTGGAAAGTCCTGCTCCTGCACCGATCAGAACTGCATCCGCATTTTCTATTTTTTCTCTTAACTGTTCAATTTTCCCTGAATAAGTTTTCGCATCTCTTATAGCTTTTATTCCTAAAGACATTAAATACCACCTCTAATCTATAATCAAAAAACGGTTCTCTTTTCTTGGCTTAACTTTGGGATAATCACCGTCACAATACCCCAATATAACAAAGCAACGGGCTGTATCGGTATCAGGAATGCCCCACTCTTTCAATAAAGCCCTTCCAATTTCATTGTCAAAGGTTTCTTCACCTCTTGCAATGATGCAGGATGCAACCCCTAAATTTGCAGCCTCAAGCACCATGTTCTGGGCACAGCAGAATGCATCGGGAATACTGTATAAAAAGTTCTTCCCACCAAAAATAACACATACCGTAGATGCCCCGTAAAAGCCATTCTTTATTGTCGAGTCATCAATGCAGCTTGGTTGTTCAGAAGAAACATACCCTCCGGCAAGTTTGCTCCGGTCAAAACGTGCAAGGTTCAGTCTGCCGATTTTCTCGGCTAATTCTTTGTTATGGACAGCAACAATCCTTGCCCTCTGCCCGCCTCCTGCATTTGGAGCATATAAACCTGCCTCGATGATTTTTTCTAAATCTTCCCTGTCAATCTGCCGATCCTGATATTTGCGGATAGACCTGCGTTCTTTCATTAAATCTAAAACATCCATACTAAATCTCCTTCCAGCATTGCGGATCAGGTGCATACATATTTCCAGTATAGCCATAAGTCACAGCCGGACATCCCCTGCAAAACCCACGAAGTTCGCACTTGTTACATTTCTCAAATTTATCAAAATCACGATACTTCTCCATATCTGCACCCATAAAGAGGTCATACATGGAAGTATCAAATACATTTCCTATTTTACTCTCCATCCGCCGGCAGGCATATACGTCACCCGTCGGAAGAATCGTCATATGGCTGATTGCACAGTGGCAGCCATCATATATCATTTTTCTATCTGAATTTTCTGGTATTTTGAAAATCCCCTTTTCATACAGAAACAACGTCCATAAATGGTCTTTTAACTGAAATGTGGTGTGCCTGTCTTTATATTGTTCGTATTTCGCCCAACATTTCTCCAAAAACGCTTTATATTCAAGAGGCGGAATATGATATTCTTGAAAGAAATCATCTTTATGATTTCTTTTGCTTTCCTGTCCGCTTGTAGGACAGTACCGTCCAAATGCAAATACATCAACATTTCTATCCACTACCAAATCGATCATATCCGGAAACTCTTCTTGATTGGCACAGGATATCGTAGACATAATCGCACAATACATACCTGCTTTCTTGATGCATTCAATCTTTTGTATCGTAATATCAAAAGAGCCGGGTTTTCTGAATTTATCATGCGTTTCTCTCATTCCATCCAGCGAAAGCTGGTACTTCCTGCACCCATATTCATAAAGTCTTGTGCATACCTTATCAGTCAAGTGGAACGGATTGCCCAAAATACCAAAAATAATATTATGTTTTTTAAGCAGTTCACAGAGTTTCCAAAAATCTTTATGTAAAATCGGATCACCACCTGTAATATAAAAATATGGCGTGCGCCCTATTCTTTCACACATATCCATACAGCTTGAAACTACCGTTTCCATTTCCTCATATTTCATCTGCTTCAGGCAGATATGGTTATCTTCGGAAAAAATATAACAGTGTCTGCATCTTTGGTCGCACTCATCTGTAATATGCCATTGGAACGCAAAATATGGTTTCATTTTGGGCAGCCCTCCTAAAGTTCTATCTTTTTATCCTTAGCGCAATCATGGACACACCTAAAAACTGTGTGTCCATGACCGCATTGACACTATGTATCCTGCGAATGGAAGCCTATTTCGGATCGCCTGCTCCACAAGCTGAACCACAGGCAGATGCAGGTTTTTCCTCCGGCTTCGGATCTGCTGCTCCGCAAGCTGAACCACAGGCAGATGCAGGTTTTTCTTCCGGCTTCGGATCTGCTGCTCCGCAGGACGATATGGCACTCGTGCCAGCAAATGCAGCGACATTTTCAAGATTACTCATGATAGTTACCTCCTTAATTGTTTGCTTGATTTTCTGACCTCTTTGGTCTATACTTAGTATAAATTGCAACAATCAAAAATAAAAGTACGCACTATTTTATTATGTAGTGAGCTTTTCCTTAGTTAGTGCAAAAATGAATGTTATATTCAATAGGAGGTGTTCCTTATGCTGACAAAAGACGAACTGCCAGCTTGTCCTGTTGCCACAACGTTAATGCTGATTGGAAATAAGTGGAAGATATTTATTGTGCAAAGACTGTTAGACCGTCCTTGGAGGTTTAATGAGCTGCAAAAGGATATTCCCGGCATCAGCCAGCGGGTTTTAACAGATAATCTTCGTTCCATGGAAGAGGACGGTATCATTACCCGTACTGTTTATCCCGAAGTCCCTGTACGGGTAGAGTATTCCTTAAGTGAATTAGGTAATACAATGCGCCCAATTATTAACTCTATGTTTGAGTGGGGAACAATGTATCAAGGATTGGTAAAAGGACAGGAATAACGAAAAAGGTAGTCTGAATATGGAGGGCTGTTTATTATGACAGAGCAAATAGAACATTACGTTGAAGAAAACTTAACGGATCAAGCACAGCATACGAAGATTCTTCTGTGGAAGAAGAAGTAAAAAATATTGCCTGGAAATATGTCGATCATTGCGGCAACTGCGGTTCGTGCGGAGGTGGCAAACAAAAAATAGTGTTTGGAAAGCGCTTTGAAAGAGTTTGCGGATGTACTTTCCGAATTGATAATCCAATGGCAACCGATCTTCCTTTTTTGAAAAAGATGGTTGAGCTGCGGAAAAACGATATTTTGAACAAGGTATATTAGTGAATTCTTTAACCGTTCCTTATCTGCACAGGAGGAGAAAAATGATAGATGGACATATTCATATTGAACGTGGGGAATACACGCTTGATTGGATAAATCAATTTGTAAATAAAGCAGTTGAAATGGAGATTGATGAAATACGTTTGCTTGAGCATTGTTATAGATTTGAGGAGTTTGTTCCAATGTATGATTCTGTGTGTACATATAGTGAATATGTAGATGCATGGTTTCATAAAAATGCAGGTGTACATAAACTCGCAGACTATTTGGAACTGATCGAACGAGTTAGAAACGAACAATTTCCGGTAGAAATCAAGTTGGCCTTGAAATATGCTATTTCAAGGAGTTTGAAAGCTTTACTTCTGAACTTACAAAGGATAAAGGCTTTGATTTTTTATTGGGAAGCATTCATTTTGTTGATAATTTTGCTTTCGTTCATAAACCGTCCTATCCACTATCAGACTACTATGAGCGCTTAGCTAAAGAACTCTCAAAAAGTAAGATGTATGCAGATCAAAATAGTGGAGTCGCCAGAAGATGTTCTGAAACGGCCTCACTTGGTATGAATGAAGAACTGCTTAGAATATTGAAAAAAATAATGTGAAAATCATTACTTCGTCTGATGCACATTGCCCTGAAGATGTTGGATATAAAATTAAGGAACTTAAAAGTCTTATAGTGAATTCCTAGGGCGTGTTTGAAAAATGCTTTCTGCCAAATGTGCGTCACAGTTTGTGGGAGATTTGTGCCAAATGAAGGGCGCATAGCGGGCTATGTAACCTGAATTTGGTGCAAATATCACGCAAAGTGGGGCGTGCAGGTGGCAGGAATGATTTTTCAAACACGCCCTAGCACAACTACTGACTGGATGCGTACCAGAGAGGACATATTCCAATATATGGATTATACGAAATAAAATGAGGTGAGCCTGGTGAAAGTTAGCATGGTTGAAAAGAATATTCGCAGCATACTTGCACACTATCCAGACGTGATTTATGGATTTACAAATATTGCGTACAGTGAATACGCAGGCACTTATAAATCTGCATTCGTATTTGCAGTTCCTTATGGGGAACAACTTACAATCGAAACATATTCTGAAGAAAAATTTGAAAAGGGTATTCAGGATGCAAAAAAAGTAGTGGAAAAAATTTTAGCACAACTGCAGAAAATGCTTGATGAATATGAAATAAACTATTATATTCCACCCATAGCACAAAACAACGAGGCAGATCTGACAGCCCCTTTTTCTTTCAAATTTGCCGCAGTGAATGCCGGATTAGGCTGGATTGGAAAAAATGATGTTGTTATTACCAAAAAATATGGACCAAGGGTAAGACTATCTGCAATCTTAATAAATGAACAATTTGTTTATGGCAGCAAAATCTTAAAAAGTAATTGTCCTGAAAACTGCAAAAAATGTGTTGATGCTTGTCCGCACAAAGCATTGCATGATGTACAATGGGATATCAACTCCTTAAGAAGTGATCTAATAGATTACAGGTTATGTAACGAAAAAAGAAGTCTGTATACTAAAACACATGGGAGAAAAAATTCCTGTGGTCTTTGTATGGTTGTCTGCCCGTTTGGAGTGTAATAAGGAGATAAAAATGGAGAGCGAACTAATAATAACAGAAACAGAAAGATTGGTTTTAAGAAGATACAAAAAAGAGGATCTGCAGGATTTATTTGAATATTTATCTGATCAAGAAGTTGTGGAATATGAGCCATATAAACCTCTGACTCTTAATGAAACAAAAGAAAATCTCGAATGGCGTATTGGAACAGATGAAATGATCGCTATTGAATTAAAAAATTCCCACAAAATGATTGGTAATGTATATATGGGAAAACGTGAATTTGAAGCACTGGAAATAGGGTATGTATTGAATCGGAATTATTGGGGTAATGGCTATGCTGCTGAAAGCTGCAACGCGTTAATTCAACAAGCGTTTTCAAATGGTATACATAGGATATATGCAGAATGCGATCCCCGAAACAAGAGTTCATGGAAACTGCTCGAAAGATTGGGATTTCAGCGTGAAGCCCATTTAAGAAAAAACGTATATTTTTGGAAAGATGAAAACGGAAAGGCGATTTGGAAAGATACGTATATATATGCCAGATTAGGAGCTGCAGAAAAATAAATGACACATCTTAGCCTGTCTATTTCTCCGATTATAAATTGCATATGCAAGGGCTTATGAATTGGCAAAAGTTGTAAAGTGGTGTTAAGAAACAAGCATACCTATGAAAAGATTCGTTTATATTTAAGAGAATATACGAATGAGCAAAAAAGGTACTGGAATTGGCGGATTGTTATGTAGTATTTTGAAGAATTTGATTAGAACATCTATGGGAGAAATGCAAATATATGGAATTGATAAAATGGAATATATCAAACAAAAATGAAATAAAAAGCTTTTTAGAGAAGTATTTACAAAGGAACCTTGGAATGATGACTGGAGTAATGAGGAACAACTGGAAAACTATATTGTTGATCTGATTGGAAACAACAATTCATTAACATTAGCATATTTTAATGATGATATGTTAGTGGCGCTTTCAATGGGGCATATAAAACATTGGTATGCTGCAACAGAATATTATATTGATGAATTATGTGTCAAAACCCAACTTCAAGGACAAGGTATAGGTGAAAAGTTTATCAAAGCTATTGAAGAATATCTGATGAAACATGAAATTAAAGCAATATTTCTCTTAACTGAAAAAGACGTTCCAGCATATGACTTTTATAAGAAGAATGGTTTTGAGGAACATGAAAACAATGCAGCATTTGCTAAGTGGTTATAATTGCTCTATTTGATAATATTGATACAGCGTTTCCTTATCTTGATAAGGCTGCGTGATAAGAGAGGAGGGGTGGAGTAAGAATTTTGGATTGCGAGAACTTGACGATTTCGTATTTGGAGGTAATGGAAATGCTGAGATTAGAACAAGTTATCCAGTCAGGCACATTATTCCTTTGTAGATGATATCCATACAAAATATAAAAGGGTGCTAATTGACAGACCCTGCACCCTTATTATTTCCGCTATTCAATACTATTCTTTGATCTTATCCAGTTCTGTAAGATTAACTCCGGCTACATTAAGAAAACTTTTTAGATATATATATTCATCTTTCAGTTTTGCATATGTCTTTGTAGAATTTTCTTCTTTTGCTAATATCATATACTCCTGAATTTTCCTGAAGTCTTCCATAGCTTTTTGTGTGATCTCTAAATTTGCATTTGGCATGTAATCACCTCCTGTTATAGAAATCAGTTGTTAGGAATTGTCAAGAAATAACTTTTAAAAAGTTATTTTTGAACAATTCCTTAGGTTATGCTTAGTATAGCATAAGTAAGCAGTAAAGTCTATCAATTTTCTAATACTTCATTATTCACTAGTTACAGTTCAGCTTTCAATGTCATTTAGTTAAGTTGAACAGGAGCAGTGTATTTTGATACAATAGTACATAATACTGTCCCCTAAATGTCAG
>JAIEEY010000218.1 GCA_029067205.1 Lachnospiraceae bacterium | reverse complement strand
GTCCTGACCTTTAGACTAAGGAGCCATATTATGATCCCCACGGGACTTGAACCCTGCATTTCCGGCTTGAAAGGCCGATGTCCTAACCTTTAGACTAGGGGACCTTACTGCAGGCATTTCCCAGCCTGCAGTTTTTTTATTGTTTTGTTTTTTTATCTTCCATTCATGCGCTGATCTGTATCTGCGCTGCTGTATCAGTGACTAGGATATCATCCATGCGTACCTGCAGAACTGCTGCAAGCACCACCAGATTGTCTATTGTCGGCAGGGCAACCCCTTGCTGCCACTTGTATATGGCCTGCGGTGTTGCAAAACCGAAAATATCCTGCAGATCCTTTACCGACAATCCTGCCTGCTTCCGCAGCCTGCCTATGTTCTGTCCTGTCCTTACCATATCTATAACTGGCAGATTCACCATGATCCTCACCTCCTGCTATTTGAAATAAATATCCAGGCGGCAATGCTCCATATGGGGCTTGAACCCATGACCCCTCGATTAAAAGTCGAGTGCTCTCCCAACTGAGCTAATGGAACATAAAAAATACCGCCTACCTCATTTAAGATAAGCGGTACATGAAATCCATGTTCTATTTCCGGCAGCCTCCTAAAGACCTGCCACCGGGCATCACACAGTTTTTCGCCTTTTTCTTATCTTGCATGAGCGCATCTTAACCAGACTCTGTTCTTTTTCTTTACTGAACAGTGCCTCATAATGTTCGCTATGCAGATAATATGCGAAGCCATTCGCAGCGAAATTAACTGTTGCCATGATCTTTTCCTTTCTGGACTCATCCGGTCCGCTTTGTTTTCTAACTGTAACCACTATAACACCAATTTTCTGTTTTGTCATTATACTGGTAATATAATTTTACAGATAGCCTATTCTATGCGCACCTCCAGCCCGTCCAGCTTCAGTCCCGGCAGCCCGACCAGATACCATTTCCTGTCTATGCCCCTCTCCACGCGGGCAGGAATCCAGACTTCATTCAGCCGGAACTCAAAAACGTCTCCGCAGCTGATGCCGCCATAGTCACGCTTGTCCCCGTTCTTATCAATGTAATGGAAATTATACTTCTCACTTTTTTCATCATAAAACAATGTACCTTGCTTCATAAACAGACCTCCTACTAAAAATATTTCTATATAATAAAGAGTCCCTTGCTTCCATTTTCTTGAAATTTTTCGCAAAGTTTTTTAATTTTTTATTTTTCCTCCTCTGCTCCCTTCAGCTCTGATTCATATTTTTTCACCAGCCTGTAGAAACTGTCCTTTTTAATCCCGGTGAGCGTCATTGCCTCCTTTGCCGAGATAACACCGCTTTTCCATCTCCCGTAACAGTCCTCCCAGTTCTCCGGGTACTCCACCCGCGGTCTGCCCAGATGCTTACCGCTTGCCTTTGCCACCTCTATTCCCTGCCGCTGCAGCTCATGGCGCTCTGTCCAGTCCTCATCCGCCACATATGCGAACACTGCCAGCACCACATCTGTGATCAGCTGTCCCACCAGTTCCTTCGACTGCGTGGTATCCAGAATCGGCATGGAAGTCACCTTAATGTCGGCGCCAATCTCTTTTGTAATATGGAACCACTCCTTGTAGATCTCGCCGTAGTTCCTCCCGAACCGCTTCAGTTCCGTCACCACCAGCAGGTCGCCTTCCCGCAGGATGTTGTCAACCAGGGAACGGTACACAGGGCGCTCAAACTTTCTCCCTGATTCCTTCTCCACATATATGTCACGCTCGTCAATGCCCTCCTCGTCCCGCAGGATATGTATCTGCCGGTCTGGGTTCTGCTCACGGGTACTGACACGGACATACCCAAATTTCTTTGCCGCCATGACAGCCCTCCTTCCGTAAAAATCCATGTCGCAAAAGGTACTCAGCACTCCTGCGACATCGCAAAAAACAAAAAAGGCTTTTTGCGACAGAAAAACAGGGGCGTGTGCCTGTCAGAATAACTATCTCCAATGGTATACCTTTTGCGACACATCATTTTATACGCAGGGGATGCCCGAAACGCAACAATCCCCTGCGTAATCAATATAATTTCCGAAACTTGTCTATCCAGCCCGCACCGGCTAGATCCTGAACTTCCGGATGCAGCTTAACAGAGTTGCCGAAAGCTCCTGGTACAGATCCTCCTCAAATACGTTCTGCTCCATGGCGTTCTTGATCAGGAGCGGCCGGTACATCCGGAAGATCTCCTCCTGCGCTTTTTCATCCCCTGCCTTTGCCTGCTCCAGCAGTTTCTCAAAATTCATCCTTTCCACCCATCTCCTTCCTTAGTTTCCTGAGCACATAGTAATATGCCATCTCAGCCTGTTTCGGCTCCATATGGAACCGCTCCCCCAGTTGTGTAAAGGTAAGCTCCCCATAAACCCTGGCAAACAGGATCTCCCTGTCCCTGCCTTTCAGCCTGCTTATGGCCTTTGCCAGCCGGTCGCTCTCCAAAAGGTTCAGCAGCTCCCCGTACCTCTGCCAGTCCCTGAAGATAAAATCCGTATGTTCCCTTATGTAAGCGCGGTACTGTTCGTCAAAGTCCGTATAGTTGCGCTCCAGGTTATCCTCCTGGATATATTCCATGCCCTGCAGCCGGCACTTCCGCTCCCAGTATTTCTTCCGCGTGTTCCCCACAGCCGCCATCAGGTATGCTGTGAAGCGGTTCTGCACGGAATCCGTATGTTTCTCTCTCATCCTTTTTTCCTCCAGTCTTTTCATGCCCGAAATAAAACATGAAAGTGGAGGACCCCTGATACGATAAAAGCTGTACCACTTAGCTGCAAAAGAAAAAAGATCATTACCCAGTGTATATTCTGAATAACCATCTTTTTTCTCATTAAACTTAAAAAAGTAGCGCACCACACTACCATCAAAGGAGCACTTTACTTGTAAAATGAAATATATTTTTTTAACAAAATTCCCTTACCGATGCCCGGCCTATGCTTATTCCCCAATGACCATGTATCCCTTCTCATGGTCACAAAAAAGCACTCAAAATAATGTTCTGATGAACCACGTTTTTTTTAATTCATCAGAACGTCGAGTACCTATGGTAGTTTCTTAACATATATTTTGAGCGTGTTGTTACCCTTTTTACTTTTTGAAGGTGTGGCAATACACTACTTCTAGGAGGTGATTAGAATGTCCCTGTCAATCAGCGATGCACGCATTTTCAGCTGGGAATTGAAAAAAGCCCGTAAGAAAATGCATCTGACACAGGAAACTTGCGCAGAGCTACTGGAACACTCCCTTTCTTTTCAAAAGGATCTAGAGCGCGGCCGCTGTTCCCCAAGCATTGAGAATTTTTATCACATCTGCAGGACACTAAATATATCCGCAGACGACTGTATTTTCCCAGACGGCCAAAAAACAGACTCTACATATTATGAGTTGCTCCGGCTACTCTCCCAATGTGATGAAAGCAGCTTAAAGATTTTCACTGCCACAGCAGCGGCAATCGTCAAAGAAAAGAATAACCCCTCAACTTGATTTACAACAAAAAATATAACCCAACTATTTTTCCGGTTGGGTTATATTCTAAACCTCAAATATCCTTACTTTATAAACAGGAAATAGATAGATTATCTTTTTCCTCGACAAATTACGACATTTGGCTGCTTTATTTATTTTCCACACTGAATTTATAACCATATCCATGCAAAGTCTGTATATTAGAAATATCCAGCTTCGCTCTGAGACGATAAATAATATCCCTTATGGTATAGGAACCATCTGCATAGTTTTCTTTGTTTACCGCCTCATATATTTGCTCCTTAGTAAATGCAATATTGGGATTAGTTGCCATAAAACAGAGCACGTCAAACTCCATTCTTGTAATCGCTATTTCCCGCCCATTCACATAAACTGTCCTGCTTGCAGGATGAATATGTAGGTTTCCATATATCAGTTTTTCATCTGTTTCTGACATTGTTACACCCCCATCCCGATAAAATCTCCTTTTTACTACCCCATGTAAAGCAATATTATCTGCATACATATCATGCTCTTAATCGTTGAATTTTCTTATAAACTTATCTTCCTTCATTTATACAATCACATTTACTATCCATCCAGAGAGCAGTGAAAACAGCATCTCAAAAACCAAATAAAAAATGAAATGCTTCACACCAAGTACAATCTTCAAAGCTCCAAGATTGGTAATTTTCGTAGATGGTCCCGTAATCATAAATGCTGCCGCACTTCCCATGCTCATGCCGTCTGCAAGCCACTGAATGAGTAGTGGAATCGTTCCACCACCACAGGCATAAAGGGGAACGCCAACCGTTGCTGCCATCAGTATGCCGAATCCCTCGCTTTCCCCAAACAGACCACTCACCACTTCTGCCGGAACATACCTCTGGAAGACCACCGACAAAACTATTCCAAGCAGAAACCATAAACCCGTTGCCCTTATATTCCTGCCGATATTCTTAACCAGCCGCAGAAGCAGGTTAGGATCAACATCATGACTTTTCGGTTCATCAAAACCGGTATAGTTAAAAAAAGGCTTGTCTTGGTAAAACCACCGCACCAGCAGTCCTGCTGCAATGCCACATACAAAACTGGAAACAATGCGGATTGCCAATGCCGCACTTCCTAGTGCCGTGCTGTAGACAATAAGCTGAGGATTAAGCAGGATTGAACTCATCATAAATGCCGCCAGCCAGTCATCCTTCATACCACTTTTTGAAAAAGAAGCTGCAACGGGAATGGTACCGTACATACAGAGCGGCGATGCAATGCCAATAATACTCGCAATTGGAATCCCCAGGATACCGAGCTTTTTATTTCCAATGGAACGGAACATCCCATGGATATGGTCTTTGACAAAAACCGAAACCACCGAACCAAGGACAATCCCCAACGCCCAATAGGGCAGAATCTGCCGAAGTTGCAGTTCAAAATAATACCAGAGGTAAATTGCTTCTCTATGTAATATGTCCTGCACAGACATCGCCTCCTTCCACATAGTTTTGTGCTGCTGTTTTATGTTTCAAAGCATATATCGCAGCGTTCTATAACCTGATATGCCATAAAATACTGTTCTTCCAACGGAATCCACTGTTCCTGAAACTGCCGGATGTTATCCTTTCCGTTTCGCCTGGCAATACGCCTTAATTGTTCATCCGGATTTACCGTTAAAAAAATATGCAGGCTGTAAAAATCCCACAATTCGGGATGACAGCTATAAGAACCTTCTACCAGAACAGTCTGTGTTGGTTCTACGACAACTGGCTGCAAAAGCTGCTGTTCATGGCAATCATAGGGCTGATAGGAGATTTTTTGCATACCACTTTTCAATGGCATAAGAATTTCTTCACGGAATCGTTCATAATCCACATTGCCTCCCGGTGTATTCAGACGTTCTTTACTCCGCTGTTTTGGCCGCAGAAAAAAGTCATCCATATGAAAGACGGTACAGTTTATCATTTTTTGAAGCTTTTCTGCCAAATCGGTCTTTCCAGACGCACATCTGCCGTCCAGTGCAATAATCATCGGCACATCTTTACAAGACAAAGTACGAAGGTTCTCTAATACTTCATGGATGACTTTTCCCTTGTCCATTTTCATTTTCCTTTCACTGTCTGCACTGACGTCTGCTGCTTCCGAAACCTCACAAGACCGGTACGGTTCAGTGCAACCATGACCGCCGGAATCAGGATAAGCTGAACGATAATACCGGGAACCGCATTCAGGAATGCCCCTGCCATAAATGCTTTCCACGTAAAAACACTGCCGTTGATACCAAGCAAGATAATTTCAACCACACCCCACACGATTCTTCCTGCAACCATAGCCACTATGATAGATCGGTACAACGCAATGACACACTGCCAGCGCGAACGGGAATAAAGCAGCCCTGCTACCAGCCCATAGGTCAGAAGCTCAAACGCCATCGCTGTTGCATTGGGGAACAGCGGCGGCATGGTAAACAGCATGGAACGCATCAGTGGCAAAATAAACCCTACTGCCGCCCCATACTGCCATCCGCAGATCAGACCGCAGAGGAAAACAGGAATGTGCATGGGTAGCAGCATACTCCCAATCTGTGGAATCTGTCCGGTAAAGAACGGCAGCACTATGCCTATAGCCGTAAACATCGCTGATAAAGTTAAATTTTTTATCTGATTCTTCATATCCATACCTCTCATTCATCAATAGTTCTCAACTCATAGGTGCGGCTGCCAAGTCCTATTTCCTCCGCATGTTCCAGTGTATGCAGGCCGTTTCGGGATTCAATACGGTTTACAAGCGAAGCACCGTCACCATCTTTTTGTTCATAAATCAAATCCATGCATGCCTGATCCAACGCCACCGGGTCAGTGGATGCAAGGATACCAATATCATGCATATCCGGCTCGGCGGGATTGCCGTCACAGTCACAGTCTACCGACAGGCGGTTCATCACATTGATATAGACAATCCGCTCTCCGTTGCCGAGATAATCCGAAACCGACAGTCCTGCTTCCGCCATTGATTCCAGAAAAGCATCCTGTTTTCCGCCCCAGGGACTGGTAAGGCTGGTGCCCCCGGAATGTATCCAGCATTTTCCTTCGCTTGAGCCAAGCCCTATGGAAATATTCTTGATTGCTCCGCCAAAACCCGCCATCGCATGACCCTTAAAATGAGACAAGATAAGATAGGAATCATAATCCGCAAATGCTGCCCCAACATAATTTTCTGTCAGCTGTGTTCCCCCCGTAACAGCTAAAGTCATGGAACCATCCTCATCCAGAATCTGGAAATCTGCAATTGCTGTAAAACCATGATCCTCCGCTACCTGATAATGCATGGCTGTTTCCGCGCGGGAACCTCCATAGGCGGTATTGCACTCCACAATGGTCCCGTTTACTGACTGAACCAAATCCTCAATAAGTTCCGGCCTGAGATAGTTGCTCGCCGGCGGCTCTCCTGTAGACAATTTTACTGCCACATTTCCTTCCGGTTCCCAATTCAGGGCCTCATAAACAGCCATCAGCCCCTCCGGTGAAATATCCGTTGTCATATAAACAACAGGAACCTCTGAGGGAGCTTCATCCTGTGCAGGATTACTTATAACTGTCTCCTGATTATTTTCCTGTGTCGATTCTTTTGCATTTGAATCTTCATTCTCACCAGATACTGATTGTACAATGTCCTGTGCAGGATTACTTTCCCTGTCGGATGGTTTTTCTGTCTGCCCGCATCCGGAAAAAAACATGGATATCAGAGACACAGTCAATAATGCTGATAATAGTTGTTTTTTCATAATCATCTTCCTTTCCCTTCTACCTGATTTATGTCCTTCTTTTTACAGCTATCATCTTCTTTTGCAGGTTTTCTTATGGAACAATTTAGATATATAGTATCCTGTAATAGTAAAAAGCCCCATTATTGCCACATAGTCCATAAGAAAGAATATAATGGGTTCATCAAAGTCAAAAAACACAAAATAACTTCTCAAAAACATATATTCAGCCATCTGTCTTGTCACAAAGGCATAGCCTCCATATAGTACCACAATTACAGCCATGCTTCGCAGTACAACAGTGCGTATGGCTGATTGTCCTGATGTTTTCGTAACATTTCTTATCATTCCCATGATCATGCTCCCGTGGAATCCTGCGTGCAACGACATCAACGCTAATGCCCAATAAGAAGCAATCAAATGTACCACCCTTGCTGTTGCCCTTCCGCCTGTGATCGGCAGAAAAGCAAATATATACCGTGACATAACCAGTCCGCTGACCATCAGCCCAATCATCAAAATCAGTAATAAAAGGTTTATGACAATCCCCCATATCCGTAAAGCAGTATAGCAGCCTTTGAACAGAGCTTTATGCCAGGAATAATTCAATATGTGATGTAAAACAAACAGAATAAACATCACCATGCCCAACCATTCATGTAAAGCTTTCCCAATCATTTCATAAGCCATGAGCAAAGGCAACAGTATCGTCATTGCCAGATCAATAAAAATCTGAACTTTTCGTTTTTTTGTCATATATGTCTGGCACGCCCTTTCTTTGGCCTACTTTTCTATTTACTGCACAACATATCCCTGGTCTACAAATTCATGCACCTTGCTCCACATAGAACCGTGATCCTTAAAAGTCAGTGTTTCAAATCCCGGTTCTGGATGAAAAGACATACATTTTTTCAGGCTTGATATCCAAAATGTAAACTTTTTATTTGTTTCTTCCTTGTTTTTCATCCTTTTCACCCTCATACATTTTGTACAGCAAATTTAACTTCTGATGCTATTCATCCTGAATCTTAATCCGCATCTCAACCGTATCTCCAAGCTCGTTAAACACAAACAAGTCTGAAGTGATTCCTCCTATGCGGATCAGCCCTGATTGATTCGACTAATCTGAAATCTTCAAGTCACTGAGCCATGCTTCCACATCCGTCTGTGCACTGCCGACACTGTCTCCTTTTATCGCAAGCCCCTTTACCAACTGCGCATCAGGAACAAGCTCTGCAATGTCACTTTCGCTTTTCCCCAATCTGCTTCCCTCATGGGTACAGAGCGGCCATATCGTTTTCCCTGAAAAATCATATTCTTCCAAGAAAGTAAAGACAGCCTGCGGCAGTGTTCCCCACCAGTTCGGGTAGATAAGGATAATCGTATCATAGGATTCCATATCTTCCACATGGGAAACAAGTTCCGGGCGGACATCATCATTTTGCTCTTCCTTTGCCTGGTCAGTAGTCCCCCTGTACGCTGCAGGATATTTCTCCACAGTTTCAATAAAGAACAAATCCCCGCCGGTCACCCCCTGAGCCATTTCTGCAAGCAGTTGTGCGTTGC
>JAIEEY010000217.1 GCA_029067205.1 Lachnospiraceae bacterium | reverse complement strand
TCTCTGGATCTTCCTATGAGTGTTAATTGCGGAACTTTAGTTTGTGAGTTGATTGAAAAGGAAAATAAAGAAAAGCAGGAGGAGGTTGTTAGAAAGTTCAGTATTTTTGGACTGAATAATTACAAAAAATATTATCTTTGGGAATACAAAAATGCAGAAATAGTGGATATGGAGAACAAAGGTCTGACTTTCGTAGAGGAATGTGAATATGATGTGTCTGCAGATCTATATAAGATATTTGATCATTATAGTGAAAGACTTCCGCTATTGAGGGATTCTGAAAATTTTTGTGCCAGAATGGGACAATTGATATGCTGGGACGGTGATGAATATGTCGGTGCAGTAATTTATAGTGTTAATGGAAATGTCGCTACAGAAGAGTTTATTTATGTAGTCGAATCTGCACGGGGAAAAGGGTATGCCAAGGTATTGGAAAATAAATTTGTTAGTCATTGTATACATGCACTTCATCTGAAAAGAATTTATGCATGGGTAGAAATAAATAATACGAAGTCTGTTGTTTTACATCAGTCAGCTGGTTATCTGAAGACGGATCAATATAAACTGACATTGAAACGTGAGCATTTTGGATGTGAGGAAGTCTGATACATATAGGCAACGGATAGAAAGTGGGAAAAAAGACAAAGCGAAGGTGGATTATAAAAATGAAAGAAAAAATTGAGAAGATACTTGCAGAGATTGATGAGGAATTACTGACTTATTCTGGAGATCACATGCTGACAGACGGGGTAATCAATTCATTTGAATTGATTGGTCTGGTATCAGATTTGGAAGATGTGTTTGATATAGAAATTGATGCTGCTTATGTTGTGGAAAAATATTTTGGGAATAAAGACAGAATTATTACATTGATGGAACAACTTTTGGCATATGAGGAATAGGTAACTTTGCAAGGAATATCGAGGGTGACTGACATCAATGAAACTGTAATTATTTGAATAAGAAATGATAGACTATATAGAAAATTGAGGTAAAAATGAATTGTATTTTATAGAAAGGAAACATATGACGTCAGTTTATGAGCTGGCTGAGATTCCCAATCTGCCCCAGATGGCGTATCGGCATTTTATGGATTATGAGGACGAAGTGCTCTATCTGTTGAGCGGGGGTAAGATGGCGGGAGTTTTGTCTATTGGGGACTTAGAGCGATATTATGTCGGACAGAAAAGAGAGTTCAAAATTAATCAGCATTATATAGCATTAAATAAAATTGACTTCGGCGCAGCAGCAGATTTTTTTAGAACACACAAAACCATCAATGAGATGCCTGTCATTGCAGACAATGGGGAATTGTTGGGGGTTATCAGGGGAAAGAAAGAGAAATACTTAAGAAACGGGCAAAGACATTCTTTAAGATATGCCAGGAATGGCGGAGTCTGTTATGTGAGGGATGAAATTGAACGTTTTATTAATATGACAAAGGCAAGGGTTGTTTTATATACCTATTCCAATAGTAGCATTGTTAAAAATATGAATGTCAAGGAATATGGGAATAAGAAAAGACATGGAAATTGTACGGGTACATATCTGTGGAAAGGGCTTTCGTCCGAAGAATGGAAGGCGTTCTGGCAGTCGGAATATAGTGAAGAATTTGTTCAGGAATTTCAAAAGGAGAGGGCGGAGCATACGCCGGTATTGATGAATGGCGTGGCTTCGTATTCCGACAGGAAGGGAAAATTTTTCCATTTTAAAGATGGATACAGAGTTACACCAGACAATCCTTTAGGAATGAATAGGAGAATCATTATGTTCGGACCATGTATTGTGGTTGGGGCATACTGTAGAGATGATCAGACAATTGAAGCTTATCTGCAAAGTAATTTGATTAAGGATGGTTACATGGAATGGGGTGTTTTAAATCGTGGGGCATATTCCCCGGAACAATGTTATGGACATCTGTTTATCCAGGAATTGTCAGGGGATGATATTGTTATGATTATATGTGAAGAACAATGGAAACCAGATAAATATTTGGACAGACTTGTCCTTCAAGGTGATTTGACGCTGGATTTCTTAAGAGTACCGAATTTGGCAGATTATCTTGTGGATATCCCGTCACACTGCAATTATATAGTCAATCAACAACTGGCAGAACGAATATACAAAGATATCCGTCAGACAGGGTTGCTTGATACATATAAAGAAACAGGGGTACCTGAAAGACTGCAGGATTATTATATTAACTGGGATGTGCATGAATATTTTATAAAATATTTTAAACAGTATGGATTACACAAAGAATCGGGCGATGTACAGACAGGGGCAGTTGTCATGAATTGTAACCCTTTTACGAAGGGACACAGATATCTGATTGAGCAGGCGCTTGATATAGTGGACAAACTATACTTGTTCGTTGTGGAGGAAGACAAATCCTATTTTAAGTTTGAAGACCGATTCAATATGGTTAAAGCAGGCGTATCCGATTTGGAGAATATTCATGTGGTTCCTTCTGGTAAATATGTTATATCAAAAGATACATTTGCCCAATATTTCGAGAAAGAATGTGTACAATCAGTGGAAAGCATGGATTATGACCTTTATATTTTCGGGGCGGTGGTAGCCGCAGAATTAGGAATCCAATATCGTTTTGTGGGGGAGGAGCCTTTTGATAAGGTGACAAGGCAGTATAATGAGACAATGAAACGGATTTTGCCGGGGTTTGGCGTTGAAGTTATTGAATTCCCTCGAAATTCACTGAACAAAAATGGAGAAATCATCAGTGCAACTTTGGTACGAAAGGCGATAAAAGAAAAGGATATGGACATGATCGAAAAACTTTGCCCAAATAGTACTTGTAACTATTTGAAAAAATGTTTGTGAAAATAAACTTAACAAATATGTTAATACTATTTATTGGTATTACTGATCTAGATAAGGGAGAAGAGGATAAAAATGAGCGTAACAGAAGAATTTTTCTTTATTCATTCGAAAAATTTGGAAAATGTGAACAGCAGATTATATGGTTTTTGCATTGACACTGCAGGAAGGGATATGGATGGGATCTTAAATGATGCGGATGCTCATACCAAAACTTATAACGGCTGTTTTGTTCTGGTACAAGATAAGGAAAAGTATATTTATATTAGTCAGGATTTTATCGGCTGTTATGGGCTTTATCTGTTTCGAAAAGATGACTATTTTGCTATATCGAATTCCTTTCATTATTTATTGGATCATATCAGGCAGACTTTTCCATTAACGGTCAATATGGATTATATGAAATGTTTTATATTGTACAGACTATCTCCATCCTGTTCAGAGACTATGATCAATGAGGTTGAAATGCTTCCTAGGAATGTATCAGTGATTATTGACAAGGAAAGTAAAACATTGTCTATATATAAAAAAATAATGGAAGATGAGATAGTGGAGCTTGATTCTGATAAAGGCATGGAAGCTTTGGATAACTGGTATTACAGTTGGACGAATTTTATCCGAAACTTATGTGCGAAGACAGATAAGGTTACAGTGGATTTATCCGGTGGGATGGATTCGAGGCTCACTTTTCTACTCTTCCTGTGTTCTGGTGTGGACTTAAATAAGATCAGGGTAAATTCTACAGATGATGGATTGGCAGTTCATGCGGAAGATTTTGAGATTGCCCAGGCAGTAGCAAAAAGATATAAATTTGAGCTGAATAAAACATTCCCCATCGAATATATAGCATTTTCCCTGAGGGATACAATCGAGCTGTCTTTTTACACAAAGCTTGGATTCCATAAAGAGATGTATTTTAAGAGAAGTTACTGTGGGGATACAGTTTATGCCTTTTCGGGAGGAGGAGGCGAAGCAATAAGGGGTTACCATACTTATTCAAAAAAGAAGTTTTTCGAAGATTGTCTGTCAATGCAGAGTGCTCTTGGTTTGGATATAGATTTTATGGATGGGGTAAAAAATGTTGTAGACCATGGAGAAGATTTGGTCAATGACATCCGCGGATGCGTTAATGAAAGGGAATTTGGCCGTCATTTTTATAAACAGGGGACAATGCGGAATCATTTTGGTAAGTCTATGGTAGAGCAATATCTGGCTAACAGAATGCGGATCGCACCCCTTATGGACATGAACCTACATAAAATTCGTCTCAGTGCCGAAGATGCCGATCTGCTTATGGCGCTCATTTATATCCGTTATTGTCCGGAACTGCTGGATTTTAAATTTGACAGGGGACACAGCATTGATGAGAAATCGGTCAAGGCAGCAGAAAGGATAAATAAAAAGTATCCGTTTATGGAATCCTTGGAAAAACAGAAATATTTTTCCGATATAGATATTTACTTTGAATACAAACCGTTTGCGGAACCAGCAGTTAAGGATGGAACGAACCAGCCGGATGAATGGTGCAGAAAAGTGTTTCATTCGGAATATATTAAACAAAATATTTGCCGTTTAGTTTCGGGGGGATTCTATGAGCATGCTGGCAAATTCGCGAAAACGCATAGCTATCAATCACTGAGGGCAATATGTGTGGCCATTGCAATTGCCAAGGTTGATTATGATGTGGTATCTGGACAAAATATAGGTAACACAAGTATTTATGATTTTTTAGAGAAGATGGCAGAGGGGAATTATTATGAGTAGCTTTATGACAGCTTATGGTTTAGCAAGTATCATGCTGTGTGTAGGCATGCTTTTACGTGCTAAAATCAATTTTTTTCGGAATATGCTTGTGCCTGCCAGCGTCATAGGTGGTGTGATTGGTTTTATATTTATGAATATCTTGGTTGAAACGGGAGTTACTATAGGGACGGATCCGAAGATGTATACTGCTATTGTAGATGAACTTTTTACGGTGTCGTTTATATCAATTAGCTTAACGAGTACGCCTAAGGATACAGATATGACCCCCAAAGTAATGGTAAGGGGAATTGTTGGTTTAGGATTGGTCTGGTGTCTGCTTTATGCTCTAACTCCGCTGATTGCATCAGCGCTGATATCAATTATGAAGGGTTCAGATATGGATATGATGTATGGAATGCTGGTTCCGTTTGCTTTTTGCCAGGGTCCTGGACAGTCCGCAGCATATGGTGCCATATTTGAAAAGTATGGATGGAATAATGCAGCTACGGTTGCCATTGCATTTTCTGTTGTGGGATTTATTGCGGCTTTTTTAGTAGGGATACCTTTGGCAAAGATTGGAATAAAAAAAGGAATTGCTAAAAATTGCGGAAGAATAGAAGAAAGTGTGTTGAGAGGATATTTTACCAGAGAAGAGCAGACAGTCTATATGGTAAAAGATACTACCTGCAACAGCAATATTGAAACACTGGCATTCCATTTTGCCCTGATTGGGATATGTTACATACTGGCGGTTGGAATTGCGAGGGTTTTGTCATACATTCCCGGATTTTTGGGGACGTCCATGAGTAGCATGATGTTTATGAACGGCATGTATGCCGCGTATATAGTGAAGTGGCTTATGAAAAAACTGAAGCTGGATTTTTTGCAGGAGAATAATCTGCAGGGCAAGATTACAGGATGGACAGCTGATTATCTGGTTGTATGCGCATTTATGTCGGTGTCGCTTAACATTATAAGGGAGTGGATTGTACCAATCCTTATGGTTTCAACGGTAACTACAATGGTGACATTTATTGTCTGTCTCTATTTTGGGCAGCGTTTTGGCGGGATAAATGATTTTGAACGGACATTAGGGTTGTATGGGACATGTACGGGAACGGTTCCAAGTGGTATTGCGCTTGTCAGAATTGTTGATCCGGATTTCCATACAACCACAAGCATAGAAATTGGTGCATGCAATTTGGTCATGCTTGCAAGTACACCGGTTTATATTATTATTCTTGCCCTGGCAGCAGGAAGTATAGATATGATGTCCGCAATGTTGGGACTTTTTGGGTGTGTCATAGTTTATTTGGTTGTCTTAAAACTGTCAAAAGTATGGGGAGAGAAAACCTTTAGCTGGAAATAGGTTGGAGAAGGTTAGGGAATTTATGGAACGAATTTTGTATAATGGCAGAATTATAACAATGGAGAAAAGCAGTGCGGAAAGAGAACTAATGGAAGCGCCGGAAGCTGTCTGGGTAAAAGATGGCAGAATAAAAGCGGTGGGACGGTTTGGCGAAATAGAAAAAGCGGCGGGAAAAAATGCGGTAAAGCAGGATTTGAATGGGAAATGCCTGATGCCGTCCTTTATAGATACACACAGCCATATTATGATGAATGGCTATGTGGCAGGTTTTGCGGATTTGTCCGAATGTCAGTCTTTTGATGAGATTATTGCTGTCCTTAAAGATTATATGATGATGCATAATTTAACTGGAGAAGATGTGTTGTATGGATTTGGGTATGACCATAACTTCCTGAAGGAAGATGCACATCCGGATAAAAGAGTATTGGACAGGGTAAGTAAGGAGATACCAATATTTGTCTTACATATTTCGGCGCATTTGGCGTGTGCCAATTCAAGGGCTCTTGAATTGGCGGGAATCAGCTCAGATACGCCAAATCCGGAAGGTGGAATCATTGGCAGACTGCCATTCGGTAATGAACCCAGTGGTTATGTGGAAGAAGCGGGAATGAATGCTCTTCAAAGAGTTATTATGCCAAGGTTAAAGATAGATTCTTTGCATTTTCCACAAAAAATGCAGGAGATTTATTTAAGCAATGGAATTACTACAGCGCAGGATGGAGCATCTATGGGGGCAGATATAAAAGCGTTACTGGACATTAGTGCATCGGGAAGTCTGAAACTGGATGTTGTGTCATATCCATTGATGACAGGTGACGGAATGGATGTCATGGCAGATATGACAGACTACGCTGGTTATAGAAACAGATTCAGGATGGGCGGCTATAAGCTTGTTTTGGATGGCTCCCCACAAGGACGGTCAGCATGGATGTCCGAACCGTATCAGGGAGGAGATGGGAAGTACTGTGGGTATCCGTGGATGAAAGAAAATGAGGTATCAGAGTATGTGAAACGGGCAGTGATGGAAGGAAAACAGATTTTGGCACACTGTAATGGTGATGCTGCCAGCGGGCAATTCATTCAGGCGTATGAAAAAGCCTTAACAGAAGTGGAATGCAAAAGAAATCTCAGACCTGTAATGATACACTGCCAGACTGTCAGAAATGACCAGTTAGATAAAATGGCGAAACTGAATATGATCGCATCTATCTTCGTAGGGCATGTCTGGTATTGGGGAGATACCCATTTAAAGAATTTTGGGATAGAGAGAGGAAATCATATCAGTCCTGTAAAAGATGCAATGGACAGGGGCATCATGGTTACTTTCCACCAGGATACACCTGTTACAAAACCAGATATGCTGCATTCAGTATGGGCTGCTGTCAACAGGGTGAGCAGGGGTGGAAACATAATTGGAGAAGAGCAGACAGTTGATGTATATGCAGCGTTAAAGTCTGTGACGATTAATGCTGCATATCAATATTTTGAAGAGGATTTCAAAGGAAGCATAGCAAAAGGAAAGAGAGCTGATTTGGTGGTTCTGGACGATTCGCCTCTGGAAGTTGCCAAGATGGAAATTAGAAATATTAAAGTGCTGGAA
>JAIEEY010000216.1 GCA_029067205.1 Lachnospiraceae bacterium | reverse complement strand
GTATTGAGTCTTAGAAATAATGCAAAATGGGGGGATTTCAGATTTCAAATTTGAGAATATGAAAAATGATATTTATATTAAATACGTAATTTAATACAAAAAATTGATACAGTAATGAGAAAGTTTATCTGATGTCTACGGCAAAACTACAACGCCAGTGAAAAAACTAAAAATATTAAAAATGAAAGTGAATGGGTTAAGAGAAAAATATAAATGTAAATGATTTTTGGCAGTACACGCACAAGAAATTATCAATGTTTTCATACAGTCTGATTAGGACAAGACATGCAGCATATACCCTAAAACGTGTGATAAAAGTCCGGCTAATCCGTCAACAGTCAGTATGAAAACATTCTGATATGATTAAATAAAGGGGGAAACAAGAGATACTAAATTAATACTTAACAAGCGTTGAAACTGGTCTTGTAAAAAGTTGAAAAAAATTTGACCTAAAATAAAAAAATTTGGCTAGGTTTTAGACGTTTTCGTATAAGTAAGTGTACATTAAAAATTTAAGGAGGACATATGTATGTCAGGAAAAAACAATAGTGTAACAGGATGCCTTATTGAGAGAAAAGGTAAATATTATGTAGTAGTCAGTTATTATGTAGATGGTCATCGTATGCAGGATACCAAGTCAACAGGGATTGCGATTTCATCACATAAAAAAAGGGAAGCAGAAAGAATAAAAGACAGTCTTATCCATGAAAAAGAAAAGGAACTGGAACAGGCGGCAGTGGCAAAAACATCACATTCATTTGCGGATTGTTTTGAAAGGTGGATTGATTATAAGTCGGCGCAGACAGAAAGTACAACGGCATGGGGATATAAGAGCAAGAGCAAGTCAATCATAAAGTATTTCCGTGATAAAAATACCATGATTGAGGGATTAAAGCCGAAAGACGTGTTCGCATATTATGAATGGGCACTGGAGGAGGGACGCCAGCAAGTTTATAATGAAAATATGCCCAAAGGATTAAGCCGCAGGACGGTAAGGGATCAGTCAACCCTGATAAAGGGATTTCTGAATGACGCAGTAGTCCAGGGGATTATCAGCATCAATCCGGCTGATAAGGCAGAGGTTCCAAGGGTGAAAGAGAACAATACGAAAGAGACTGCATACATGGACGCTGAACAGGCAGAGGCTTTCTTAAATTTTGTGAAATCAGATAAGCATTTCAAAAAGCTGTACTGTATCAGCAAGCTAGGCTTATATTATGGGTTTAGGCGGTCTGAAATACTTGGGTTAAAGTGGAGCGCCATTGATTTTGAAAAAGGGGAGATTGTGATTAACCATACAGTTGTAAGGGGTATAAATGGGGTTGAATACCGCGACAATGTAAAGACCGAAAGTTCCCATAGATACCTACCATTGCTAGAACTAGTAAAAAATGACCTGATGGAACTGATGAAACGGCAGAAAACAATAGGGATTTATGATAAAGACGGATATGTATTCAAATGGGAAGACGGAAGGATATATGACCCCGACTACATAACCAAGCTTTTCAAAAAAGCTGTATCACGGTGTGATGCTGTACCAGATGACATGACATTCCATGGATTAAGACACAGCTGTTGTGCACTTCTGTTTGAGAAAGGATGGGACTTGGGGAAAGTACAGAACTGGTTAGGGCATAGTGATATTGCAGTTACGGCAAACATATACAACCACGTTAGTAAAAAGTGGCGTAACAAGCAGGGAAAAATGATTGATGAATTATTTGGATGATTGTTATGCGGCTAGGGATACCTGTATTGTTTATGGGTATCCTTTTTATTTTAATTTTTTGAATTATACAAGACAATCAAAAGATGTAGAATAATGCAAAAATATATGCTATAATCGTTTTGTTGTCCAACCGATATCCGGCAACGGAAGGAGGTGTTCATATGGAGTTTGTCATATCCTTTTTAGGCGCTGTCGCGGCTGGTGTAGTTTGTCACTATGTCATCAAATGGCTAGACAGTCGCAATAATGAGGACAACGAATAGCCTAGTGGGTGCTTTGCCACTATAAAAGAAAAGAAGAATCCCCAGACTGTACGCTACTACGGTCTGGGGATTCGTTCTTTGTTCACATGGAACTGTCATACCTTTTTAGCCTAATGGCATTATAGCATATGTAAATTTTCATTGCAATATTCTTTTAAAAAATTAATAAATACACGTCTGCAGGAAAAACAACGGACGCCTTGAAGGGTCAACAAAGTTCCAACAAAGTGCAACGGGACGGGTAAAAAGGGGAAAAAAGGAACGTTTATCAGGGAAATATAATGTATATATGGGATAATCCGGACGTGTCCATGAATAAATTAGGCGAACTCTTTTTTCGGGACGCAGAGGTCGCAAGTTCGAATCTTGTCGCAACGACTCTTGGCAGGGGCGCCGGAATCCTTGGATTTTCAAGGGTTCCGGTATTTTTTATCATATGGCTGTACCCCCGATATATCTCATGCTCTACAAAACGCTCTACAAAATACCAGTTTTAAACAATTGGGCTGCCTCAAACGACATTTCGTTCATATCGTCCCCTCCATGCTTCAAACGCTGCCTGTCATAATGCGCATAAATATTCAAAGTCGTCTGAATGTCAGAATGTCCAAGCCAGTATTGGAGCTGTTTTACATCCCATCCTCGATTGATCGCCATAGATGCGCAGGAATGGCGGAGATTATGAAGGGATATTTCCGGTCGTCCATATTTTTTAGTGGCTCTTGAAAATTGTTTGGATAACAGATCCGGATCATAACAGCTGCCATCTTCTTTCGTAAAGATATAGCCATTGCCCCCTTTATAAGTATTTCCAAAAAAATTCAACCCGTGTGGTTGGAATCCATAGAAGTATATCTATTTCGACAAATTAGTTTTTTCTATTTCAAATATCGGTTGCTGAATGAGCTCCCCTATACATAACATGATTTGTATGGTATAATATGTACTAATTACTATCTTGATTTCAAAGGAGGTCTTTTCTATGGAGATTCAGATTCATCACATCGGCAATCAGGACGACAATGCTATATTCGAGGTAATCCGCAGTATGGATATGAAGCGTACTACGGCGGTCGCCCTGCCAGATCCTGCAAAGTTTCCTGTGGAAGGACATCCTGCAAAGCAGTTTCTTCCTGAACTGCGCTGGCATCTGGAAGACTATCTGCAATTCCCCTATGGCGCATATCATCAATTGGCAGAGTGCGTCGCAAAGACCATGCAGGCATGGGGTGCTTTGATTTTTGACACGCTGTTTACTGGATATGCGCGAGACTGGTATCAGGACGCAAGGAGACAGAATTTTGAAGGGTTCCACATTAAAATCACAAGCGATTCGCCCGAGGTCATGTCCTGGCCCTGGGAAGCCCTGTACAGCGGGGACGACGGCTGGCTGGCCCTGCGCTGCTGCATTGACCGGCAGCTCTCTAACATTGGTGACCCGCAACTCCTGCCGGCCGCTGCAGCCCAGAACTCCATCCATATTCTGTATGTCATCCCCCGTCCTTATGGAGAAAACGATGTAAGCTATAACGTACTGGCCAGCAGCCTGGTGGAGTACATCAGCAAAAACAGCTTGTCGGTCACTGTGGACATCCTGCGTCCGCCGACCTTTGACCAGCTGAGGAAGGTGCTTTACGACCACCCCGGCTACTACCATATTGTCCATTTTGACGGTCATGGCGGCTACGGCGCGATTATGGACACGCCTGCAGGGAACCTATATGCTGCCCCAGAAGGTCAGCTTGTTTTTGAAACAGACAGCGGCGAACCCGACCCTGTTGACACAAGACTGCTTGCCCAGTTGCTGGCGGAATATAACATCCCGATTATGGTGATGAATGCCTGCCGGTCCGGCATGATTGATGGCCGGGCGCAGGATCCTTTTGCCAGTGTGGCGGCAGGACTGCTTAAGGCTGGTGTCCGCAGTGTGGTAGCCATGGGATACTCCCTCTATGTAAGCGGTGCGAAAGCGTTCATCCCGGCATTTTATAAGCGTCTGTTTTCCACTGGCAGGGTATCCGAAGCGGTGCGCGCTGGCCGGGCAAGGATGCTGCGGCATTCCAAACGTGACTGCATTGTGGGAAAGCTGCCCTTGCAGGACTGGGTAGTCCCAGTCTTGTACCAGCAGCTGTCTTCTGAAAGTACGGTCTTACCGGGGCTACGGTCTGCAGAGGGCGTAGGCCAAGAAGCTTCCCCCCTTCCAGGGGAAGCAATGGTGGACGGTGATTACGGCTTTATCGGCAGGGGACGCGATATCCAGAAGCTGGAGCGCGCCATGATTCGTCAGCCCCAGGCGGCAGTCCTGATACACGGCCAGGCCGGAGTCGGCAAGACCAGCTTGGCAAAAGGCTTCCTGCGCTGGTTGAGCCAGTCCGGCGGATTGCGTGGGGACGTTTTCTGGTTCAACTTCCAGGAAATCCATTCCGCCGAGTATGTCATCAATCTGGTGTTGGACAAGCTGGCAGGCACTTCTGTCTTGGCAAAGCCGACAGAGGAAAAGCAGAACCTCCTGATGCGGTTGCTGCGGGACAAACCTTGTCTGTTGGTGTGGGACAACTTTGAATCCGCTTCCGGTATTGAGGGAACGGAGATTCAGCCGCAGCTTAGTGCAGAGGATCGGAATATTCTAGCTCGACTGCTGAAAGGACTCCGCAAGGGGAAAACGAAGGTGCTGCTCACAAGCAGAAGTGAGGAAAACTGGTTACAGGTGCCATCCTGCTACCGGCTTCCCTTGGACGGTCTGACTGGAGAAGACCTTTGGGAATACTGCAACGCCGTTGTAAGAGATCTTGGCCTGACACTGGATCGGAGCGACGAGACCTACGCTGCCATTCTTGATAAGCTGTGCGGCAATCCTCTGGCCATCCGTTCCATCTTGCTGCGGCTTCAAAATTGCTCTGCAAAGCAACTGCTGGCCGACCTGGAAAGCAGCTTTGAGGGGATGAGAGGAGACGAGAGCACTAGACGGCTGCAGGCTGCTTATAAAGTATTTGGCAGCGGTCTTACAGAGCAGTATCTTCCCGTATTGCAGGTGATCGGCCTACATGAGTTTTACGCAGATGCGGATTATATGAAAGAAATGTTGGATGCTGCAGAATGTCCTGTGGAATCAGATATGGTCAATGCGTGCTATCATATTTTGGAAAACGCCGGTTTCTGCACTCATATAGGTCAGAATATCTATAAGCTTCACCCTGCCTTGCGGGGATACCTGCTGCGGCAGACGCCAGCCCCAGAGCCTATGCAGAGAGGTTTTGTGGAAATTATGGGAAGATATGCAGGCGCTTTGGCTGGTAAGCCCCTATATCAAGTAAAGACTGTCTACCAGATGAATCTTGTGAATTTTTACTATGCAAGATGGCTGGCAGAATCCCAGGATATGAATAGAGATTATATGGCTTTGACCCAGAGTCTCGCATATTATGCGAACGAAATGCGCCTGTTTGCAGAAGCGAATAAGCTGTTAACGGCACTTGCACAAAAAGTTGAATCTTTTAATAATTGGGATTTTGCGGCGATCACCTACCATCAACTGGGCATAATTGCCGAGGAACAGAGGGATTTTGCGGCGGCCGAAGAGTGGTACAAAAAGTCGCTGGCTATTAAGGAAAAACAAGGCAATGAGCATGGAGCGGCGAGCACCTACCATCAACTGGGCAGAATTGCCGAGGAACAGAGGGATTTTTCCCAAGCAGGTGATTTTTATTTAAAATCAATCAAAAAATTTGCTAACACAAATGATACATATAGTCTAAAGATTGCGACCCATAGTTATGCTCGTCTGCTACATACGACTGCAGGTACAGAACACAGCCAATTGAGGCAGGCATGGTCAACATGTATGCCCCAAGAATTGACGAAAATCTTGGAAGAAATGGAGGTAGAACTGAACAATGTCAACGGTTGATTATTCTACATATACCCCCAAAAGTACTATATTGGCCTTAGCACAGCAGGATCCTGGTTTTGCAGAATTCTATTTGCAATATCAAGATCAAATTGTCCTGCCTGCGCCATTGCCCATAGACTTTTGGGATGATGTAATTGCAATTGCAGAGAAAGAACCTGATCTGTCCTCCGCGGTAAAGCGCTGCAGAGAAAACACGCAGACCGCCCAGACTTTTGCCATACCCGTTTTACCGGAGGCAGGGGTACTGATTGCTGCGTTGTTCCTATTAAGTACACACATCAAAATCCATAAGACGAAAGATGGTAAATGGGAGTTCCTTTTGGAACACAAAGCTTCCAATGATGGTATCCTTGAAAAAATCGCACAAATACTTTCTGATCTTTTTAAAAACTGAAATATTGAAAGTGGGTGTGTACTCCACAAACCTTGGCGAAATAAATTGTTTCGCCAGGGTTTCCTTGATGAAAATAATTCCACCTGAGTCTGTGTTGTTGAATTTCCCAACAATACCACAAATCAGGCACATATAGTTGAAGAATCGTAAAGCGACAGCCTCTTTTATTTAGTCATCCCAATATTTAGAATTTTCCACAAAATCAACCAAGTCTGATTTCTCAATCCGAAATCTCCCTGCAATCTTTCTGGCAGGTAGCCAGCCCTCATGGATCAACACTAAAATTTTGGATTTGCTGATCTGAAACAGTTCCTGACATTGCTTACGGGTTAATAAATCTGGTTCTCTTTCAAACATAAAATCAACCTTCCTTCATAATTTTATTGGTATATATCGGTATAATACGGTTTAATATGGTGTTTTACGGATTAATTTTGAAAAATAATAAAAAGAACTACAGATAAACACTTTTCATCTATAGTAGATATAGAATGTAAAATCGCATATTTACTTACCAGATATTTGTAATGAAGTTTGATTTAGGTGTTGATAATCACATCGACATAAAATAAAGCCCACCTGTAGTAAGCTGCATAAGGTATACTTCATTATTTGCCTAGCCCAGATTAACAAGGGAAAGGCAGATTAATTATTGACGCATCGTTTCAAGGAAAACCAATAAGGCATTTTTCTGTTCCGGTGTGAGCTGATAAATTTTGGCAAGTAAAGGGTCCGTTTCCAGCTCTCCTTTAGATTCTTCATCAAAAAAATCTTTCAATGTAATCTCCAGTGTATCACAGATGAAAGACAAAATCTCTATTGTAGGATTTTTATTTCCGAGTTCTACCTCTCTTAAATAGCTTTGTGAAATTCAAGATAAATTGGCAAGTTTGTTGACACTATATCCTTTGGCTGTTCTAAAATATGTAATTCTTTTTCCTATATTCATGATAATACTTTTTTAAATAGAATAGCAAAGGAAAAGTAAGATAATTACTTCTATAGAGATTGATAGTTAACGTTATAAATATTATACTTAAATAGACAGGCAGCTTTCCCATAAATAGAATTATGTCCCATTCGAAGTGTTTTTAAATGTTAGGGCAATCCCTTTATCATTCGATATGACTTCTTGATGAGTATAAAAGCTATTTTACAAGTTGTACAAAATTTTGGCGTGTTTCAAATAACATCTATATTAGTTGACAGATCACGATTTGTCTGATTGGACGCAGAATATCCCC
>JAIEEY010000215.1 GCA_029067205.1 Lachnospiraceae bacterium | reverse complement strand
TACCAAGAAGGTGCCCGCCCTCATCAAACACACCGCCGCCGGACATTCCCGCCCTCGAAAAACACGCCGTTTCCAATACAATGGTGTTAAACAAAGGCATATATTTTAAACCATTTACATTTCCCGTTGAAAAATTAGCTGTATTTCGATCACTTACAGCCCCGACCTGCATGACGCGTGCTGCTGTATATTTGGAACCAAACGCTGCCCTCGCCTCCTCTGATTCCGTTTCATACAAGACTGGTACCGCCTCATAAATATCGCGCAGGACATTACCTGTCACGGTTTCCTCCGGTATTCTGACAAATCCAATATCATACTGCTGGGAATACCCGATTATGTCCGCAGCAACAGACTCCCCATTTCCAAAACCAATTTCTGCTGCCACATCCTTCATAAGCAGATGCCTGTTGGAGACAATCACAATTCCATCCTCAATCCTCCATACAATGCCGCTGCCCGCAGCATCCTTCACCACAACCTTCACGATGCTCCGCCTTGCCAGCTGATAAACAATCTGCATCACCATATCCTCCGTATCAAATTCTCCTGCCCCTGCCGTCTTCAATCCAGCTGTCTCTGCCATTTTGACCGCAGTTTGTTCCGATACGCACAATTTAACTGCAAATTCATATTTTCCCCATTGTATCCTGTGAGCTATGAAATACAACAACATGCTCATACCGATCATTGTCATTATGCCCAAAATAACACGCAAAAATTTTTTCATTTTTGTTCCATTCCTAATCAATAATTCCAGTATAGTCATTGACCATACTGGAATTAGAAAAATTAAAAATCTATTCCTGCGAAACTTGTTGTGGCATTTCAACTGAATTTCCTTCCACTGGAGGCTCTTCCTGAATCTCCTGTGTTGGCTGTATTGGTGTTCCGTCTGGATTCAACAACCCTGCCTCGATCAGAATCTGTATCTGCTGTTCTGGAGTCAATTCAGGAGTGGTATTTTCCTCTGGATTCTCTGCTGTATCCGTATTCTCCACTGTCTCTTGTCTCGGTATGGAAGTTTTTCCTCCGTAAACAATAACCGGTTCTCCCTTCTCCACATATCCATAGATCACCTCTGCCTTCTTGGGCGGAAGATTCACACAGCCATGCGAACCATTTGTGAGATAAATATTCTCTCCAAAAGAACTTCTCCAAGAAGCATCATGCATCCCTACATTGCCGTTAAACGGCATCCAGTAATCTACATGGGAAGCATAATTTGCCCCCCTGAGTGTCGCATCACGTTGCTTGTATGTGATGCCATACACACCAACCGGTGTATTATAGCCCTTACTCACATTACCTGATACAAAATCCGTCTCTTCCACCAACACGCCGTCCTTATAAACCCATAAATGCTGGCTTGTCAGATCGATCTCCACATAAGTATCCCCGATATCATCATCACCATACTGTGCTCCCTCCGCATAGTATACTGGTATCCTCTCACCACTTTTCCCGCTTTTAATCTGCTCGATCAATTCACTGGTCTCATCTGCACGGTTCATCCACCATCCATATGCTCCCTCCATGATCGTAATGACCTCGCCATTTGTCGTCTGAAATTCACGCTTCTTTCCCCATGTGTCATATTTCCGCGAAAGTCCGTTTACATACTCCCGCACGAGCTCAGGATCAAGATCGATCACACTGTCGTCTATGGTCAGCCAGTCTTTTATGATACTGCCATCCAGCACCTCAGTTTCTTCCCCAAACGTATATGTAATCGTAACATCTGTAAAACGGTTTCTGTCATCACACGCTTTCCGCAGCTCACGATCCTCCGACGTAATCTGAGCATTGGTATAACACTCCTTTGCGTCCAGATCAACGGACTCTTCCAGAAGGCTGACCGCCTCCTCCACCGTACTGCGAATCTTCTCCCGAATTGGAACCGTCCCTTTATCTTCTGGAATAATCTGATATCCATTATCGGTATAATCACTCAAATATGCATCTTGTGGCTGCCTGATATTTTCTGAATCAAAAAAGCATAAGGTGTCAATCTTCTTGTCAAGCGCCTCTTTGGAATATGTAACCATTGTATTAATGGTGTAC
>JAIEEY010000214.1 GCA_029067205.1 Lachnospiraceae bacterium | reverse complement strand
GGGGAGGGGAGGGTAACGGTAAAGGTACTCCCCACATTCAGTTCGCTTTCTACAGTGATGTCACCTCCCATGGCGGTGGCAAGGAGTTTGCTGATGGTCATGCCAAGACCGGTACCCTTGATGCCGTTTGCATTTCGGTTGCGATCCTGACTGAACGAGTCAAATATCTTGTCGATATATTCCGGGGAAATACCGATTCCGGTATCCTCGCATTGGAATGTGGTAGTCACATGCATATCATCTGTTTTTTTCTGGGTCACAGAGAGTTTGATATGGTTGCCTTCCGGCGTAAATTTAGCGGCGTTGCCGACGATATTCATCAATATTTGTTTGATGCGCGTTGCGTCACCCTCAATGCAGGGTTCTGTGATATCTGTCTCTACGATATACTCCACTCCGCGGTTTTTGATATTGTCTGCCTGCATCGCGGATACCTCGTCAATGAGTGCAGGCAGCAGAAGCGGCTCATTGATCAGGCTCACCTTGCCGGCCTGGAGCTTTGACAGATCCAGGATATCATTTACCAGAGAGAGGAGATAGTTTGCAGTGCTGTGGGATTTTTTCAGCCAGTCCTCCATCTGCGCTTTCTGGTCTTCATCATCAATATGTAGCATCATTAAGTGGTTCATGCCGATCAGACCGTTTAAGGGTGTACGTATCTCATGGCTCATATTGGACAGGAACTCTTTTTGCGACTTTTCCCTTTCCGTTGCCAGTATCGTTTTATACTGGTTGTGCATCATGATCAGCAGCATGCAGATGATTGTTACCATGCTGACAGCCAGCATGATCATGCTCATTGTGGTGAATGTTTTGGTCTGTTCCAGAAAAACCTCATTTGTGACAGACATGATAAAGTACAGGTCAATGTCCTCGACAAGGGGGATGAAATAGAGCAGTTCCTTTGTGCGGTCTTCAGCATGGGTATGGTAAAAACTAAAAGTTTCCAGGTTGTTAAGTTTCTGTACAACTTCCTCGTTGGTCAGTTCAGAAGCCAGGGATTCTGATAAATGGTCGAACAGGTTATTCCGTTTGTTTAGGTAGATTTCTTTATTCACATTGATGATATAGTTCCCTTCCATGTCGATAAGGGAACTGTTGCCGCGGCTAGTCCCATCTTTAATGAAACTGTCGATCACCATATTATCCTGGATCGATGAAATATCGCTGATACCAATCAGGGCAATCATTCTTACTCCGTCAACCTCATAATTGTCTAAACGTATACCGTAGAGAATGCTCTCCTTTGTCAGCCATCCGGTTGTTTTATCGTCAAACCGCAGAATCACCCGTTCTCTGTCATCTTCAAAGTAGGGCAGAAAATCCAGGCTGCGGTTTAAGATATCATTTCCAGGGGAATAGGTGACAAACTTGTCAGTATAGACCGTTCCGTCTTCCGTCAGTATATAAATATGTGTAAAATCGCTGGTAGCACATTCCAGGTTCATCCTTATTTCAATATCCTGTATGGTTTCACAGCCATAGCTGATAAACCGTTCCTGGATTTCGTAGAGGTCATCCCAGCAAATATCAATATATGCCTGAATGGCGGCCTTATCATGTTCTGCAATCTCGCTGATCGAGCTGATGATATTTCTTGAGATCACTTTGTTTAGCTGATCTACATAAAAAACGGTTACAAACCCAATGATCGTCAATGCGGCAGTAATAAGCAACGCATTAAATCTCCTTTGTCTGTTCGCCACGATTTTTGCACCTCACATGTTTTTTATCTTTTTATAGTTGAATTTATCTGTATGATATTATATAACATTTGTATAAAAAAATCCATATTATTTTAAAGATGATTGGGATAAATTTACAAAGCGAAAGGGGCGAGATGATCGCCCCAGATGTTGATTTTAATAACTACTGCAATCTCCTGATGAATACATTATCTTGATTTTTTGCCTTGCATCCTGGTGCTTTGAAATACCCATGCTTTTTATAAAAAGCTCGGCGGTATCTGTTTTCCTTATAGAACCAGCTTGTAAATTTTGTCGGCTTGAATAGAATAAAGTCAATGGTATCACCATCTTCCGTTGTCCTGACATAAGCGAGATTGTCATCTTCGTCATTCATTTCCTTAAATAGTCCATCCCAATCCCTGATACGGATGCCCATTTATGGAAAATACTGCTTGAAAGCGTCTCGAAACCACGAATCTTTTTCATGTATTACCACCCCTTTCCTGTTTTGGGAGCAAGATCAACAGCAGAGTTATTATGTCACATTTTGCTTTGGCGGGAAATAGTGATGTCATTTGAAAGTGAAAAATTGTTTGATCAGTCAGCGGGGTATTTGTTGTATTAATTGAAATGGTCATGTATACTGTAATCAAAGAGATTAGGAAATTGGATTAACAGTCCAATGCAAATGGGATGATTTTAATATATTATATTCCTGTAATAGATTGTTCGGTGATGGACGATTTAATCGATTAAATTTCAGGAGGTTCAGATATGGATAGCAATGCACGAGTAAATATAGGAATTCAGAGATTTGACAAACTGATAGAACAAAATAAATTTTACATTGATAAAACAGGTTTTATCAGGGAATGGTGGGAGACTGGTTCAGATGTGTCTCTTATAACGCGTCCCCGCCGTTTTGGGAAGACTCTCAACATGAGCATGCTTGAGTGTTTTTTCTCAAACGAATATGCAGGCAGAAGCGACTTGTTTGAAGGGCTTTCTATCTGGTCAGATTCTCCTTCGGGGAAGTCAGAGAAGTACAGACAGCTTCAGGGAACTTTCCCCGTGATTTTTATCAGTTTTGCGGGAGTGAAGGCTGGGAATGTCAAGGAGATGAAAGCGGCGGTAAAGCATCTGCTCACGGAGATATATGGTAAATACAAGAACCTCATGAAATCGGAAGTATTTGATGATAATGACAGGGATCATTTTGGTTCAGTAAACAAAGAAATGGATGATGTTACGGCGTATATGAGTATAAAAAGCCTTTGCAGCTATCTTCATAAGGTTTATGAAAAGGAAGTTATTGTCATTCTGGATGAATACGATACACCGATGCAGGAGGCATGGCTTAATGGTTATTGGGAAGAAGCGGTTGGATTTTTTCGGAGTTTTTTTGACAACACATTTAAAACGAATCCACAGCTTTACCGGGGTATCATCACAGGAATCACGAGAATCTCAAAAGAAAGCATATTCTCGGATCTGAACAATCTGGATGTCATAACAACGACATCAGATGAGTATGCGACAGCATTCGGTTTTACAGAAGAGGAAGTATTCCAGGCGCTTGACGATGCAGGAATGGGAGCGGAAAAACAGGAAGTGAAGCGATGGTATAACGGCTTTACGTTTGGCAGTCATACCGATATCTACAATCCATGGTCAATCACATCATTTATTGCAAAAAAAGGAAAATATGAGGCTTACTGGGCGAACACCAGTGGTAATGGACTTGTCAATTCGCTGATACAGCAGGGAAATTCCGAGATCAAGCAGACAATGGAGGAGCTTTTGCAGGGAATGAGCTTTGTGACAGAGCTTGATGAACAGATTGTATTTAATCAGCTTGACGGTGATGAGGATGCTGTCTGGAGTCTGCTGCTGGCGACGGGATATTTGAAGGTATTGAATCTTGAACGTGTTGGCATTTTGAAAAAGAAAGTATACACATTAACACTCACAAATATGGAGACTATGTGGATGTTTGAAAACATGGTGAAAGGATGGTTCAAGGGTAGTACAAAAACGGCTTACAACGAGTTTATAAAAGCGATGCTGAGTGACAATGTGCGTATGATGAATGCATTTATGAACAAAGTAGCTTTGAAGACATTCAGCTATTTTGACAGTGGGAATAAGCCCTCAGAAGAGATAGAACCAGAACGATTTTACCATGGGTTTGTGCTTGGCATGGTAGTGAATCTTGCGGATATATATAAGGTCTGCTCAAACCGGGAAAGTGGCTATGGACGGTACGATGTGATGCTAAAACCGATTGACAGGAGTGGAAAGGCATTTATTTTTGAATTCAAGGTATTGAATCCCTATGAGGATGAAAAGACACTTGAGGACACCCTCGCAAATGCCCGTGCACAGATTGAAGAAAAGCAGTATGAGACAGAGCTTCTTTCAGAAGGCTTTTCCCCAAAACAGATCCGAAAGTATGGATTTGTATTTCGGGGAAAGACTTGTCTGATTGGATAGGGGATTTATTCAATTGTCTGCACAATATTCCCATCATTATCGCGTATATGAGTAGGGACAATCTCTATGGTAAGTGGCATCGTCTTCATAAAATATAGTCCGGTATGTGGCTTTAAAAGTTGACAGAGTTCATTGAGATTTTCCCGTGTCAGTGAGATGATGAGGGCTATGTCATCCAAGTCGGTGTTCGGTCGTTCTGCACTTTCAAAACAAGCAACGGCATCATTGCCCTGCAAAGCAAAAGTTCTGTCCTTTCCGATCCTTGCCTTGAGCAAAGTCAGAATCTGTTCAATATGTCCTGCACCTAATTTCAGATAACCTTTATCGTTTTCTAAACTGATGGCAAGCTCCGTCAGGCATAGTACGCCAGTTGAGGAGCCATCGCGTTCTACGCCCTGTTCCCATGCACGGCGAAAGTCTGGCTGATTCATGAGTGTTGTTCTGGATAGATCCGTGATTCCATAGGGAATATGTTTGGTTAGTTCCGTTAAAAAGTTATTCCCGTTCCAGCACATCATGGAATAGTGTTCATCTTCTGTAATGCCGATCGCTTCCAGAAAAACCATAGAGCCATTTACGGTGTTGATTCTGCCTAATTCCGGATCAGTCAGGAAGCCGATACAAGTCAGCTGGGTGTCTGCTTCCAGGGCAATAGGACCATTGGCATTCAGATAGTGCCCGGAATCGAAAGTATTTCCCGTAGAAAAGACATAGCGTGCTAAATTTTGCAGCATATTGATCGGCCAGCCGGGCGGTGTGTCCTCGTCACCGCGCTTTAGGCGGAAAGTGAGTTCAAAGCCAAAGCCGCTTACCGGATCGCTGTCCTCGTTATCGCTCCCATCGCTGTCATCAATAGTATCGTTATCCGTGTCATCACAATCGTCTTCGTCCGTATCATCTTCATCGTCGGTATACAGATCCGTAAATCCGTAGGTGACATAGAGCCAATGCGGACAACCCTTATCGCTTTTCCAGATCTCGACGCCGTCCAATGGGTCATTGCCGCCTAAGTAACCAGGAAGGATCGTGCCATAGTAGAGCCCCTCCTGTTCAGGGTAAAATTCTTTGATTCGGTTTGATATGTAAGTAAAACCATCTATTGTTTCCATTTGTACCTCATTTCCAAGGAACGATATTCAAACAGCTTATACAGTTCCTAGATTTTCATGCGGTTTTTTCTTCCGCAGGCATTTGATTGTTCCAGAATTTATTATATAATGTAGACATACAAATGGCAAGAATGTGTTTGGGCTTAAAATTTCATTTTACATGGTGTTGTTTACAGATTCTTTGATCAATATTAAAATGGGATTGTATATGAGTTACGTTTTTTGAAGGGGGTAAAGCATATATGGATTACAGATCGTTACCGATTGGGATCAGCGATTTTGCAGAGATGATTCAAAAGGAATTTTATTATGTCGACAAGACACTGATGATCAGGGATTTGCTGAACAATATAAAGCAAAGGTCACACTTTTTACGCGTCCGCGGCGTTTTGGAAAAACACTCAATATGAGTATGCTAAAATATTTCTTTGAGGATGACAGGGACAGGCAGGGAAATATGTTCTTCACTGGATATTTACGAAAAATAAGGAACTGTTCAGAAATAACATGTCAAGATGCATAGGTTATTTTTGAACAGTTCCTAAGTGAGTGGATGGTAGGCGAAACAATTTATGCGAAGCTCGTCATTCCAAACAAAGAAGTGCGGTATATCTTTAGCCAGAAGGTGCAGAACTGGTTTCGGGACAGCCTGAAAGAATTTTCAATACGTTCTAACAGGGAAGGTGGAAAAGGGCGCAGTGACCTGCTGTTAAAGCCAGTCCGCAGAAGCAGGGAGGCCTTTGCCATAGAGTTTAAGGTTACAAATACGTGAGTTATTATGGGATAGCCTTCTGCGGCAGGGAGTGCGTCGTGCATTGTCAGCCGTGTGGGATTACAGAGTGGAAGAGGTTGGACGAGCCGATAACATCCGGATTGACAATGCAGTTATCGGCTGTTTTCCTTTTTAGGCAAACATTTATTGCATTTTAGCTTTGCTCGATTCTCTCTTTGGCTTTTTCCTCAAAATACTGGTTAAGGGACAATTGCGGCAGTAAAGAATTCAGTCGTTTCTTTATTTTTTCTTTTTGGCTCTCTTCCTTATAGAAGTCCAGTAAAACCATGAGAAAATCAAACTCATCCTCCTCGTTGCATATCTCCAGGATTGGTGGCATATACTTTTCAATAAAATCCGTTTCAACCGTCTCAACAGCAGCATGGATTAACAACCACCATATACCCAGATTTTTCTCTGAAGGTGGGTATATGATTTCTCGAGCTGTGCTCTCTGTTTCTTGAATAGACAATATTTCTTCATAATTTTGCAAATTGGACAGCAAACTTAAATAGATTTGTAATGTAATATCATTTGGATTTTCCTTAAAATTCCTTTTGCACTCAGCCAAAGCCTCGCGACCTTTTGCCAAAGCAGCGCACAACTGATTTTTCTGTAGTCTCATGCGCAAATACCACGGATGCTCTGGGTTACCTTCTGTTTTTGCAACAAAGGAATCCGCAATTTCTAAAGCCCGCTGAAGACCCTCCCAACCCTGTTGGATCCATAAATGCGTTTTTAGTGCTTCCAGTCTGTCACGCTGTTCTTCCAGTTCCGCTATGTTCTCTGTGTCGTTTTTGAGGGAGATATCGATTGTCTGTATCTGTGAATTTACGCATTCCATAGCCTCCTGAAAAGAACGCTCATCTCTCAATACAGAGTATTTTGATACGAGATCCTCCGCGCGCTTTATGGAAGTCATTCCAAAAAGTTCATCGATACTGATACCGAAAAATGTTGCAATTTTAGGCAATAACGTGATCTCGGGGGTTCCGTTACCTACCTCCCATCTGGAAACTGTCTGCGGCGTCAGAAAGAGGTACTCCGCCAGTTCTGTCTGCGTGATATTCTTTTCCTTTCTCAGTACAGTAA
>JAIEEY010000213.1 GCA_029067205.1 Lachnospiraceae bacterium | reverse complement strand
TAGCCGGATATTTTGAAGACGCCTTTATGGGAAGTTCCATGATTGATATGAAAAGCTTTCTTGTAAACAGTGCGGATTATGAGGAAATGCTCCGGATTATGGCGGATTCGGCAGCGATAGATGTGCTTGGGCGAAGCGGAGCGATGCTTCATATTTTTAAAGACCCGGAAAGCGGCTTATCCGATACAGAGTTTTATGAGAAACTGCAGGAGCACACGGAACTTGCAAGATATATGGATTTTACTTACAGAAAAGACTCTATTTTAAGTTATATGCTTTTACTGCAGAATATTGTATCGGGATTCCTGATGATTTTCTCAGTGGTGCTTTTCGTAATCTGTCTGATTATGATCAGGCATAGCCTGACCCTTGTGATCGAGCAGGAAAAGGGCGACATGGCGATCCTTCGGACAATGGGACTTGGGGGAGGCATTTTGCGCAGTGTCTATGTGACGCTTTATGGAGGAAGCGGTTTACTTGGAGTGGTTTTGGGCGCTGTTTTTTGCAAGGCGGCAGCAGGGAGCATTGCACGGGGAATGGTGACTTCCACCGGAATGCTTGTGGAGGTCAGGCTGCCGTTTGGCCTTTTGGCGGGCGTGTTTGTGATATGTATGCTGGTTTTGGCGGCGGCTGTTTTTGCGCAGACCGGCAAGATTCTTCATATCGCACCAATACAGACGCTGCGGGAGACAAAAAGCGCTGCGAAAGTGCAGTCGCCTTTTTCCAGGCGTTACTTACTGGTTCATATTGCTGTCAGGGAAGTCCTTGCAGATCGGAACAAATACATTTCTCTGTGCCTGATCGCAATGATCCTTACCGTTTTTCTTTCCGTAATCGGACATATGGGAGCGTGGCTCGGACCAAACGGGGAAGGTCTTATGAATTCTTTTAGTGTGGCGGAGCATGATCTGGGTGTACAGCCGTTGAACCAGACAGTACCCATGGATGAGATTGAGCGCGTCATAAATTGGTATTCACCTGTGACGGAACAGTATGAGCTTGCCATGCAGAGCGTAACGGTAAATGGACAGGAATATACGGCAAATGTACTGGATGATACAAAATGGTTCCATTTGTTAAACGGAAATGTGTGTGATGATAACAGCATACTCATAACGGATACCGTTGCCCGGGAAATGGGCCTGGAAATCGGAGACGTAGCCAGGGTGTCGGCGAATGGCAGAATGGGAGAATATGAGGTGTCAGGCATTTATCAGTGTGCCAATGGTATGGGAACCAATATCGGAATGAGCATCGGCGGATATGCCCAAATTGGTGATATTTCGGGGTATATCTGGTGCAGGCATTACATTCTGGAAGATGGAAGCATGCGGGATTATGTGTACGATTATTTAGAAGAACATTATAGGGGAATAGACGTCCATACGAACAGTTGGTCAGGACTGAGCGGAATCGTATTGGTCATGCATATGCTGATCGTTCTGCTGTATGTTGTGAGTGCAGTCATTATCCTGATTACGGTGGCGCTTGTTGCGGGGAAACTTCTCCAGTCGGAAAAGAGCAATATGGCGATCTACAAGAGCCTTGGACTGCATACAGGGAAACTTCGGATGTCTTTCGCCCTGCGTTTTCTCCTTGTAGTACTTGGCGGCGCGTTCCTGGGCTTTACAGGGGCAGGGATTCTGGCTGACCCATTGATTGAAGCTGTGTTCAAAAGTTTTGGAATTGGCGAGTTTGAGGCTGGTTTCAGTATGCTGGGAAATATTGTGCCGCTTGTAGTAATACCAGTGCTGTTTGCCCTGTCTGCGTGGTTTTATTCTGCAAGACTGTCACAGGTAAGCATTGTGGAGCTGATAGCGGAGGATGAGTCATAAGGTAAGCGAGTATACACTGCATAACAAAACGAGCATAAACCTTTGGGTATAAACTGATGAACGAAACGAGACTTCTGTTTGGGTCTCGTTTTTTTTATACTTTAATTACAGGGGATACGGAAAGAGTGGGAAAGGAGCAGAGTAGGAAGGTATCCTATGGCAAAATTCGACTTGATTCATGGAGAGTCAAAAATAAAACGCAGGAGGGTTAAAAAATGGATTACAGCGTTACCGCAAAACAGATTTTAGAACACTTGGGCGGCGAGAAAAATGTTGCCAGTGTGACTCATTGTATGACAAGACTTAGATTTGTCCTGAAAGATGAATCGGGAATTGATGACGGAAAGGTGAAGGCAATTCCCGGCGTTGTCGGTGTCATGCGTAAGGCAGGACAGTATCAGATCATTATTGGAAATAATGTGGCGAAGTGCTATCAAGAGCTGACAAAGCTAGGCAGCTTTCAGGATACAGCAGAAGATGCTGGCGGAAAAAATGGAAAGCAAAATATATTCATGAAAGTATTGGATGTGATTTCAGGTTGTATGGCACCTGTTATTCCGGCTATTATCGGTGCTGGTATGATTCGTGTACTGATTATCATATTGGGATACTTTCTCAGTGCGGAAAGTCAGACAATGCAGCTCCTGACTGTTATCGGGGACAGTGCGTTCTATTTTCTGCCAGTTCTGGTGGCATATTCTGCGGCGCGGAAGTTTAATGTCAATCCCGTTTTGGTTGCATCCGTGGTGGCAGTATTGATTCACCCCGATTTTATCAACCTGATCAATGGCGAGGATAAAGTGCGCTTTTTGGGAATACCCGTTACGGTAGCGACTTATTCCTCAACCATCATACCGTCTATTTTGACAGCATGGGTAATGTCCTATATAGAACGGCTGGTTGATAAGATAACTCCGGCGTTTACAAAGAACTTTTTGAAACCGGCGCTGATCTTACTGGTTTCCGCACCCATTGCTTTTCTTTTGCTTGGACCGCTGGGATCTTTGATTGGAAACGGCTTGGCAGCAGTGCTTGTTGCAATCCAGACACATGCAAGCATTGTGGCATATATCATCATGGCAGCGGCAATGCCGTTTATTGTTATGACTGGTATGCACTGGGCATTTATTCCGGTAGTGTTTGCCGCACTTGATACACCTGCGGGTGAGGCGTTGATGCTGCCTGCCATGCTCATCAGCAATCTGGCACAGGGAGCATCCTGTTTTGCAGTGGCAACAAAGTCTAAGGACAGCAAATTGCGGCAGATGGGTGCATCCTCTGGAGTTTCGGCTTTGTTTGCAGGGGTCACTGAGCCGGGATTATATGGTGTGACAATGCCTCTGAAACGTCCATTGATTGCATTGTGCGCAGCCAGCGGTATCACGGGACTGATTGCAGGTATCATGAATGTAACGGCACAATCTTTCGCATCACCTTCCCTGCTATCCTTACCGATATTTGTCAGTGCTGAGAAATCAGGGAACCTCATGATGGCTGTTATTATTTCCATAATAGCAATCGTGCTGTCTTTTGTACTTACATGGGTTATGGGATTTGAAGACCCGGCAAAGGCAGCTGATAAAAAAGATGCTGTGGTACAGCCGTCTGCCGGATTCAAATCAAATGAAACCAAAAAAGTATGTATGATTGGCGCACCGATTGCAGGCGAGGTTGTTTCGTTAAGTCAGGTAAATGATGAAACTTTTTCAACAGAGGTATTGGGAAAAGGCGCTGCAATTCTGCCGGCGGAAGGCAAAGTATATGCGCCCTTTGATGGTAAGGTGGAGACGCTGCCCGACAGTTTCCATGCACTTGGCCTGAGTGCAGATAACGGCGTGGAGCTGCTGATACATGTGGGACTGGAAACAGTAGGACTGAAAGGAAAGCATTTTAAGCCCCATGTAAGAGAAGGGCAGACAATCAAAAAAGGAGATTTGCTGCTGGAATTCGATCTTGCAGCTATTGCAGCAGCCGGTTTTGATACAGTGACTCCTGTGATTGTTACCAATGCGGATGATTATGCAGAGGTTTCTGCGGTAACCGTTTCCACAGAAAATGTTTCTAACGAAACAGGGAAAACGGTAAAAGTTCAGGATAGTGTTATCAGGATTGTCTGATTCGGGAGGAATAAGCATGGAAATGAAGTTTCCCAAAGATTTTCTGTGGGGAGGGGCAGTAGCCGCAAACCAATGTGAAGGCGCATATCAGGAGGATGGAAAAGGATTAAGTATTCAGGATGTAACACCGGGCGGGATTAAGGGTCCCGTCACGGTTGAACCTACATCAGATAATATGAAACTGGTAGGCATCGATTTCTACCACCGTTATAAAGAGGATATTCAGTTGTTTGCGGAGATGGGGTTTAAGGTGTTCCGCACCTCAATTGCATGGAGCCGTATTTTCCCAAATGGGGATGATGAAAGCCCAAATGAAAAAGGGCTGGAATTTTATGACAGGCTGTTTGATGAATGCCTGAAATATGGAATAGAGCCGCTTGTGACAATTTCCCATTATGAAACACCGCTGCATCTTTCTTTGGAATATGACGGATGGGTGAACAGGAAACTGGTTGGTTTTTATGAGCGTTTTGTACGGACAATATATGCCCGGTACAAAGATAAGGTAAAGTACTGGCTGACTTTCAATGAGATCAATTCCGTTTTACATGAACCTTTTTCAAGCGGTGGTATCTATACAGATAAGAAAAAACTGAAAGAACAGGATCTGTATCAGGCTGTCCATCACGAACTTGTGGCCAGTGCGCTGGCAACAAAAATTGCACATGAAATGATGCCTGGGGCTAAGATAGGGTGTATGATTCTGAGTATGCCAATTTATCCGCTTACGCCTTCGCCGGATGATGTGATGGCAGTAATGGGAGCCGAGCATAAAAATGACTTTTTTGGTGATGTGCAGGTGCGGGGAAAATATCCCGGCTATATGAAACGCTATTTTAAGGAGAACGGCATTAACATACAGATGTCGGAAGGTGACGAGGAACTACTTCTGAACACAGTGGATTTTGTATCCTTCAGTTACTATATGAGCATCTGTGAAACAGCTGATACATCCAAGGAGCGGGGACCGGGAAATATTCTGGGCGGAGTGCCGAATCCTTATCTGAAAGCATCTGAATGGGGCTGGCAGATTGATGCCAAAGGGTTACGGTATGCACTGAACCATTTTTATGATCGATACCAAAAGCCGTTGTTCATTGTAGAAAACGGACTGGGTGCGGTGGATCAGTTGGTTACAGGTGAAAACGGGGAACCTACCGTATTGGATGACTATCGGATTCAATATATGAATGACCATCTGGTGCAAGTAAGGGAGGCTATTGAAGATGGCGTTGAAGTTATGGGATATACGGCATGGGGCTGTATTGATTTGGTTAGTGCTTCCACAGCGGAATTAAAGAAACGGTACGGATTTATTTATGTGGATAGGAACGATGACGGAACAGGGACATTGAACCGTTACAGAAAAAAGTCCTTTGAGTGGTACAAAAAAGTGATTGAAACAAATGGAGAGTGCTTACAACCCTAAAAACATAGAAAGGAAAGAGGATTATGCAGAAATTTGAGTATACGATTAAGGACGAGGCAGGCATTCATGCAAGACCGGCAGGGCTTCTGGTAAAAGAGGCTAAGAAGTATGAAAGTAAGATCATGATCGTGAAGGAAGGGAAATCAGTAGAGGCAACGAAACTCATGGCAATCATGGGATTGGGTGTCAAATACGGGGAAACGATCTCCGTGGAGATTAGCGGTTCTGATGAAGATGCGGCCTGTGAAAGCTTTCAGTCTTTCCTGAAAGAAAATCTGTAGCTGCTCAGAGTCAGGCAGGCTAAACCAGAGCAATTATTTTAAATCAAAGGATACAGCAGATAGAAACATCCGGCTGTATCCTTTTTGGAAAGGAGCACGGACTATGAAAGAAATGGCGGGAAAGGCTGTATATAAAGGAATTGCCATGGGGCCGGTTGTGGTGCTGCGGGATGATGTATCGCAGGTCAGGCGCAGCAAAACAGATAACGCAAATGCGGAGATCAAGCGGGTTGAACAGGCAGTGGAGCAGGCAAGAGAACAGCTTCAGAGATTATATGATAAGGCGGTAAAGGAAGTGGGGGAGGATCATGCTGCTATTTTTGAAGTCCATCAGATGATGTTGGAAGACGAGGATTATATGGATGCAATCCATAATATGATACGTTCTGAAAATGTAAATGCGGAGTACGCAGTGGCGGTTACCGGGGACAATTTTTCGGAAATGTTTTCAGGTATGGATGATGCTTACATGAAAGCAAGGGCTACAGACGTAAAAGATATTTCCGGAAGACTGCTTAGAAATCTTCAAGGGAGAGCGGAAATTGATTTTGCGCAAATGGAGCCTTCTGTTATAGTTGCAGAGGATCTGACACCCAGCCAGACTGTACAGATTGACAGGAAGAAGATACTGGCCTTTGTGACTGTCCGCGGTTCTGAAAATTCCCATACAACAATTTTGGCAAGGACAATGAACATTCCGGCGCTGATTGGTGTGCCTGTGGAGTTGGAGGATATTTATCCGGGAATGCAGGCAGTTGTGGATGGATTTCAAGGCAAAGTATTTTTTGAACCGTCTGAGGAAATCTGCGTAAAAGCACAGGAAAAGATGAAAGAGGAGCAGGAAAAGCTTTTACTTTTACAGTCACTGAAAGGAAAAGAAAATGTAACGCAGGATGGAAAAGAAATAAAGGTTTTTGCCAATATCGGAAATGTGGGTGATGTTGCCTATGTGCTTGATAATGATGCAGGCGGCATTGGCTTATTCCGCAGTGAATTCTTGTATTTGGGGCGACAGGATTTTCCGGATGAGGAGGAACAGTTTCAGGCATACAAGCAGGTTTTACGCACAATGGGAGGCAAGAAGGTCATTATCAGGACCTTGGACATTGGTGCAGACAAACAGGCTGATTATTTCAATCTTGATAAAGAGGATAATCCGGCAATGGGATACAGGGCAATCCGTATCTGTCTGACACGGCCGGACATATTTAAGACACAGCTGCGGGCATTGCTCCGTGCGGCAGTGTATGGGAACCTCTCGGTTATGTATCCTATGATTACATCCGTGAAAGAAGTAAAATGGATTGCCGCAATCGTAGAAGAGGTTGCTGCAGAACTGGAGGATACCTACATTTCTTACCGGATACCGGAGCAAGGAATTATGATTGAAACGCCGGTGGCAGTTATGATCAGTGACGAGCTGGCGCAGGAAGTAGATTTCTTCAGCATTGGCACCAATGATCTGACACAGTAC
>JAIEEY010000212.1 GCA_029067205.1 Lachnospiraceae bacterium | reverse complement strand
AAAAATAGCCGGACAACTCCCTGAATGGAATCTTTCCTGTTTTGCGCAGGAAGCGGGATGTATATGTGCTAAGCAGGTAGCGTTTATTGAGAAAACAAAAAATTATATTGAAAAAGAACGACAGTTTGTGGAAAAAGAACTTATGCAAATAGGATTAAGGACATTTCCATCTGTATCGAATTTTATCACTATATACAGCGATAAACCTTTATATGAGAAGTTGCTGAAAAAAGGAATATTAATCAGGGATTGCAGTAATTTCAAGGGGTTGGGAAAAGGATTTTACCGTATTGCAGTAAAGAACAGAACCGAAAATAAGATTTTACTGGAAAACTTATAGTATTATGGGGATTGAATATGGGACATTCTAAAATAGAATATCTGCCGCCGGAGAAAATTGAAAAGCGGAGCTTTGAGATCATTACAGAAGAACTTTTAATGAGAAATATTAAGCTCCCCAAAGAGGAAGAGTTAATTACAAAGCGGGTAATACATACCAGCGCGGATTTTGATTATGCCGAAACACTTTGCTATTCCAAAGGAGCAGTGGAAATCCTGAAAGAGCTGATAAAAAATGGAGCTGACATAGTAACAGATACCAATATGGCATTGGCAGGAATCAACAAAAAGGTGCTTGCAAAGTTTGGCGGGGAGGCGCATTGCTTTATGGCAAATGAAGAGATTGCGCTTCTGGCAAAGCAAAAAAATGTGACACGAGCAGCGGTCAGTATGGAAAAAGCGGCAATGATTGAAAAACCAGTTGTTTTTGCAATCGGCAATGCACCAACGGCTCTGATAAAGCTGTACGAAATGATGGAAAAAATGGATTGGAAGCCAGCCTTTATTATCGGCGTCCCGGTAGGATTTGTCAATGTGGAAGCGGCAAAAGAACTTATATTAAAAACAAATATTCCATACATCATCAACAGAGGACGAAAAGGCGGAAGTAATATCGCTGCGGCAATTTGTAATGCCGTATTGTATCAATTATAGGAAGGAAAATGGAGATGCGGTATGGATTTACGACTGGAAGCTGTGCGGCTGCGGCGGCAAAAGCCGCAGCTTATATACTGCTGACAGGATTAAAAAAGACGGAAATTACGATAGAAACGCCAAAGGGCATACTGTACAATGCAAAACTTCTGGATATTAAGTGTGGAGAAAATGAAGTAAGCTGCGCGGTAGAAAAAGATGGCGGGGACGATCCGGATATTACAACAGGTACATGGATTTATGCAAAAGTTTCTTATGTAGAAGAAAGGTTGAAAGAAGAGCATTTTCAACCTATTGATTTGAGTGCGCGTTGTAACGCGCTGACGAGAATAAATGCGAAAAAAGGAATTATTATTGAAGGTGGAATAGGTGTGGGGAGAGTGACAAAACCGGGACTTGACCAGCCAGTAGGCAATGCGGCAATCAATCGTGTTCCAAGAGAGATGATAAAAAAAGAAGTATTAGAAGTTTGCAGACTGGTGGATTATAAGGGTGGCTTGCGGATTGAGATTTCAGTGCCGGAAGGTGAAAAGCTGTGCGAACGTACTTTTAACCCAAGACTTGGCATTGTGGGCGGTATTTCCATATTAGGGACGAGTGGTATTGTAGAGCCTATGAGCAGTCAGTCACTTATTGATACCATTCGGGTAGAATTGCGTCAAAGACGGGTTTTAGGATTTGATTATGTTGCCGTTTCGCCGGGAAACTATGGTTTGGAGTTTATGAGGAAAACATATGGATATGATTTGGACAAAAGCGTGAAATGCAGCAATTTTATCGGTGCAGCCATTGATATGGCAGTGGAAATGGGATTTCAGAAAATGCTCCTGACTGGACACATAGGCAAGCTGATCAAGGTTGCAGGCGGAATTATGAATACTCATTCCAAAGAAGCAGATTGCAGAATGGAGCTTCTTGCGGCATTTTTCGTAAAGGAGCAGATAGAGCCTTTACAGCTAAAAAGAATATTGGAATGCGCAACAACGGAAGAGGCAGTTTCTGTTATAGAGGAAACCGGGAAATTGCAGCAGGTCATGGAACAGATTGTAGAACGTATCTGCTATTATATGGAAAACCGCGCCGGAGGGAAAATAAAAGCAGATTGTATTCTGTTTTCCAATGAATACGGCGAACTGGCAAAAAGTAAGGGGGCAGAGGAATGGTTTACTTTGTTGGGGCAGGAACAGGCGCAGTAGATTTAATAACAGTCAGAGGAATGCGCTTATTAGAACAGGCAGATGTGATTATTTATGCAGGTTCTTTGGTGAATCCGGAACTGCTTGCATATGCAAGAAAAAACTGCGAGATACATAACAGTGCAAAACTAACATTAGAAGAAGTGATACAGATTATCTCTGGTGCGGAAAATGAAGGAAAAACAACTGTCCGCCTGCATACAGGAGAGCCGAGTATTTATGGAGCGGTTAGGGAACAGATGGATGAGCTGGATACGCTGGGCATTACTTATGAGAGCTGTCCGGGGATAAGTGCCTGTTTTGGCGCAGCGGCATCCCTGAATCTTGAATATACATTGCCGGGAATTTCACA
>JAIEEY010000211.1 GCA_029067205.1 Lachnospiraceae bacterium | reverse complement strand
TCTTCACCGCTTTTCTTTGGTTGTTCGTCCATAATTCATCCTCTCCTTTACACAGCAAGAATTTTTTCATAATCGCCCGCAGTATAGTATATTACATCACTTTTGTTTTTTCAATAATGACTTGTGGTCACTTTCAATTTTTAATATTTTATTAATATTCTGTATGTCATTGACATGTTACCTATACAAAAACTGTCATACATGTTTTTGCATTTGCACGGCATGTACAAAAAAAGTAACTATCCCAAAAGTATATGAATAGTCACTTCTTTAACATTTTTTATATTTTGTTCAAGTACTCTTCCCACTCACTGTTCACCTTGTCCGGTGCCAGTCTTCCGGTGATTTTGCAGGCATTCTCACGCAGTTTCTGTTCAAAGTCCTTGTCCTCAAGAATCCTGCGGAACGCATCGGCAAGCGCAAAGGCATCCCCTACTGGCACAAGCAGCCCGCTCACTTCATTCTCAATTAATGCCGCCGGTCCCCCGCAGGGACAATCTGTTGAAATAACAGGGATCCCAAGCGCCATCGCCTCCATGATGGAGTTGGGCATTCCCTCGGTATCGGAAGTCAACGCAAAAATTCTCGCTTTGCAGATGCAGTCCGCGACATCACTGACATTTCCCGGAAGGGTTATTCTATCACTCAGGCCTTTTTCCGCCGCAAGTGTCTCAAGCGCCGCCCTAAGCACACCTTCTCCATAAATCACAAGATTTACCGTTGGATACTCATCCGCAATTTTGGCAAAAGCATGAATCAGCATGGCATGGTTTTTGTTCTCATCCAACCTGCCCGCTGTCACGATCAAATCCTCCCGTTCTGTACTGATCTTTCGGTCTAGGAACTGTGGATTCAGGGGATTCGACAAAATTACACTCTTCTTTCTGACTGATTTTGGAAAAAACGCACGTGCCGCCTCTGTCTGGAGCACCACCCCATCTGCAAACCGGAAGACAACCTTCGCAATCAGCTGCATCAGCTTTCCCTCATACTCCATGGTCGGCTCTCCTCTTACAGAGACCACTACCTTTGAGGGCAGGAATGCTGCTGTCGCCACAGCCATGAGATTATTTTTCCCGAGAAATGCCAAGATCAAATCTGGCTTGTACGCCTTCCAGATGTCCCGCAGTGCACCAAACCGGGCCAAAAAATTCTTAATCCGCCCTCCTTGTAACAGGGATTCATCAGGCTCAGAATAGACACGCCGTATCTCCGGCGAAATGCTGTATTCAATTTCCATTTTATACTGGGTTATGAGAATCACATCATATTTCCTCGCATGAAAATATTCCGCGAGATTCACCATTACCCGCTCAGACCCGCCTTTTTGAAGAGAGCTGATAAACAATGCTATCCTTTTCATAATAAAAACCCCAAGTAAAGTCTTATCTCATATATGTCCTAAACCACTGCTGGAACACAAAAAATGACCACGCAACCTTTGAGTAATTTGCCCCAGAAGCCGGCCCCTTATCACCGGTTTTCAGATACGTACTGACAAACTCATGCACATACTGTGCATCAAATATTCCCTGTTCTCTCAAAAACTCCCTGCTGCACATCTCCTGTAATGCCTCTCTTAAAGGACCACGCATCCACTGATCAAGAGGAACGCCGAACCCGACCTTGGGTCTGTCAAGCAGCTCTCTTGGAATATAATCATAAGCAATGTCCTTCAAAATCCTTTTTTTGACACCGCCTGCATACTTGTACGCATGCGGCAGCTGGTAAGAGTATTCCATCACATTGACATCAAGGATCGGGCATCTTGCCTCGAGTGAATATTTCATGGATGCCCTGTCCACCTTGCACAGAATATCCCCAGGCAGATATGTCTCCTCATCCAGCAGCATCCTGCGCTCCTGCCAGTTGCTTTCGTGATACTTAGACTCCACAGGAAACTTAAACGGCACCCCACTGTCTGGAAGCATTTTGTCAATCACATTGATATAGGATCTTCCTCCGAGCTGTGTCTTTGTCTCTATGTCATGATTTCCTGCCACTACCTGAACCCGGAAAGGGAGTTTCTCAAACAGTCCAAGCTTTTTAAAGGGAGGAAACTGGCACACGCCATAAGTCATGCGCCCGAGCACATCCAGCTTCTGAGCCTGCGCCACATTGTCGTAAATATTATAGCCGCAGAAAAACTCATCTCCCCCATCACCAGAGAGAACAACTGTCACATCCTTTGCCGCCAGCCCTGCTACCAGCATTGATGGTATCTGCGAACTGTCCGCAAAGGGCTCGTCATAATATTTCGGGATACTGTCAACCATGTCAAACATAGCCTTCTCGTCAATATATAGCTCCGTATGCTGTGTGCCAAGATATCGTGCTACCTCTTTTGCGTATTTTGCCTCATTGTATCGCTCCTCGCTGAAACCGATAGAGTATGTCTTTACAGGTTCACTGCTTACCTCCTGGGCAATCGCAGTGACAAGCGAGGAATCATAGCCGCCGCTCAAAAAGGCTCCTACTGGTACATCCGCGACCATTCTCTTCTGAACTGCATCCTTTAATACCTCTTTCAGCCCCTCCTTTGCCTCTTCATAGGAACCAACCTTTTCCTGCTTTTTGGCATGATATACTTTTGCGATATCCCAATATTTATGTTTTGATACCCTGCCATTTTTGAACCGAATCACCTGCCCCGGCTCTACTTTGTATACACTCTCAAAGACTGCATCCGGTTCATTGACACACTGCTGGTACAGATATCGCTTGATCACATCTTTTCTGATTTTTTTTGGAAACCCTGGGCATTCCATAATTGGCTTTAACTCTGATGCAAACACAAGATTATCCCCATCCAGCCAATAATACAGCGGCTTTTTCCCAATCCTGTCCCTCACAAGATAAAGTTCCCCTTTTTCTCTGTCATACAAGGATATCGCGAACATTCCCTGAAAACGGTCCACACATGAGATCCCCCATTTCAAGTATGCGGCCAAAATCACCTCCGTGTCACACCGGGACTGAAATGGATAATCCTTTAATTCCCCACGCAGTTCCAGAAAATTGTATATCTCCCCATTATAGGAAATCACAAGCCTGTTGTCGCAGGAATGCATAGGCTGATGTCCAAGCATGGATAAGTCCAGGATTGACAAACGCCGCTGTGCCATACCGATCTGATATCTATCCCTGCCAGCACAGATTTCCTCCCAGCTTTCGTTTGGTCCTCTGTGATAC
>JAIEEY010000210.1 GCA_029067205.1 Lachnospiraceae bacterium | reverse complement strand
AAATAGTAATGTATGAAGGTTTGTCATTTTGCCAATCGCAGAAAAATCTCCTGATGCCAATTCGAGCCACCCATTCAGTAATAGCCCTTCATCTCCAGGCAGATATCCACCATCTGAAAAAGTCAATGATTTCACTTTAGCCAGATCACCCGGAATCGCCGGCATTTTTCCCATCACTTTCTGAATAGCGCCCAATAACCATGGATCGAATTTGACAATACGATTCGAATTCATAAGATTCTCCCCTTCACAATATTAGGAATTGGTATCACTTCCCAATGCATCATAACATATCTGATTAACAAACACAAGTTCTTTTTCATATTCATGAATTTATTTCCCCATACAAAATTTAGAAAAGATCTCATTGACTAGATCCTCCCCGACTTCCTCCCCTATGATTCTGCCAAGCGAAGCATAGGCACTCATCAGGTCAATTGAATAAAAATCCTCCGGCATCTGGTCATCCAGACTTTTCAGCACCATCTCCATACTTTCATATGCTTCAATCAATGCCTCTTTGTGCCGCTGATTCGTGATATAGATCTCATCATTGACAGCGATCTCTCCGCCGAAAAATAATTGTTTTATCGTTCTCTCGAAGTCATCCATTCCCGTATTTTCTTTTGTGGAGGTCCTAATAACTGACACTTTTGTCATTTTTTTGTCATTTTCAATGCTGCTAATTTGTGACATATCTGTCATTTTTTTGTCATTTTCGATGCTGTCCATTTGTGACATATCTGTCATTTTTTTTACAATATCATCCTCACTGACAACCTGCTCCAAATCCGTTTTATTCAGAAGTACAATCACTTTCTTATTCGCAATCAGCTCCATGATCTCATCATCATTCTCATCCAGCGGACGCGAGGCATCCACCACATAGACGATCAGATCTGCATTCCCTGCATATTTTCTCGCCTTCTCGACACCGATCTTCTCAACCACATCTTCCGTATTCCGTATCCCGGCGGTATCAATCATATTCAATCCCACACCATGCAATTTAATGGATTCCTCCAACACGTCCCTCGTCGTTCCGGCGACACTGGTAACAATTGCCTTTTCCTCACCCACAAGCAAATTCAATAAAGAAGACTTCCCTGCATTCGGTTTTCCGACAATAACAGTATTGATTCCATCCTTTAACATTTTTCCATTATCTGCACTGTCAATCAGCTTTTTCAACTCACCCTGAATCCTAGATGCCTTTTCCGCCAATTTATCAAAATATCCGTCAAGACTGATGTGTTCTGGATCATCAAGCGCTGACTCAATAAAAGCGATCTCATATAATAGATCCTCCCGCAGAGAGCGCACCTTGTCTGACACCGAACCCTTTAACTGCTCTACAGAAGACCTCAGTGCAAACTCATTTTTGGAATGAATGATATCCATAACAGCTTCCGCCTTTGACAAATCAATCCTTCCATTTAAAAATGCCCGCTTTGTAAACTCACCTGGCTCGGCAAGCCTGCATCCATTTTTCAGGATAACTTCCAGGATCTGATTCATCACAAGAATTCCACCATGACAATCAATCTCAACAGTGTCTTCTTTTGTATATGTGTTTGGAGCATGCATCACAGCAACCATCACTTCATCAACCAACACATCGCCATCATAAATATATCCATAATGGATCGTATGGCTCTTGACATCAACGAGCCGCTTTCGATTATTCTTTGAATGATATACCCGATTGGCAATCTCTATGGCTTCATCACCGCTGATCCTGATAATGCCAATTCCTGAATCACTGACCGCCGTGGCTATCGCTGCGATGGTATCTGTCTTCATCTAACTAATCCTCCTAAATTATATTGCATTCTCTCACATGAAAATGAACCTTGATCGATCAAGGTTCATTTTATCATAATCTATGATTCTTGTTCAACTGTCTCAGCGCTGCTTTGCGTGTTATCATGCTCGTAATTCTTATTTCCATCCCGGTTATAATCTTTGTTACTTCTGTTGTAGCCCTTATTATAATTTCTATTATAACCTCTGTTTCCCCGATAACCCTTGTTGTCATTATAATTACTGTCTCTCTTAGGAGTCACAACCACACGGCGGAACGGCTCATCACCCTCACTGTGCGTCGTCACATACCTGTCATTCTGCAGTGCGGAATGGATAATCCTTCTCTCGTAAGGATTCATCGGCTCCAAAGATACAGGTCTCCTGGTTCTCTTTACCTTGTATGCAATATTCTTTGCGAGATTTTCCAGTGTCTCTCTGCGCCTCTGTCTATAGTTCTCTGTATCTACCTTCACTCTGATATATTCGCTCGTTCCCTTATTAACAACAAGTGAGATCAGATACTGAAGCGAGTCAAGTGTCTGCCCCCTCTTACCGATCAGTACACCCATCTCATCACCGCTGAGATCCACTTCAAGGGATTTTAAAGAATCATTATATTTTGTAGAAATCTCTACTGTGATCCCCATAGCTGCAAATACATCGGACAAAAACTTTTTGGCGGCAGCCTCCACATCAATATCCACAGTTTTCTCAGCAACGGCCTGAACACTTGCTATGATTGGAGTCTCAGAAAGCTTTACGGGTTCGATCACTTCCGTATTCTCTTCCTTCACCCTCGCCCTGATAACAGCCGGTCTGGCACCCATTCCAAGGAAACCAGCTTTTCCCTCATCGATTACTTCATAATCAAGCTTGTCACTCGGTATCGAAAAATGTCTGCATGCCTCAGTAATGGCATCATTCTTGGTTTTACCTTTAAACTCCATGTATTCCATTCTATTTTCCCCCATAAAATTGTAATCACTCATCCTGGATATAAAATACTATTTCCTTTCATTATACTGTTTTACCATATTTGCTTTTGCAGCCAGACTTCCTGGCTTTGCATTCTTATTGTAATATTCTGTAGCCTTTCTGATATCCTCCGCCTTCTCTTCTTCTGTCTTTGCAGGGCGCTTCGCCGCAGTATTCTGGTATGCGGCTTTTGATGAGATATTTTTTGTATTGATTCTTGCAGCCGCCTGAAGCTTTGCGGCATCAATCCCTTGTTTCTTCAATTTCTCTTTATATTTTTCTACATTTTTCTCAATCTCTGCATCGATATCCATCTTGTCGATATGTTTGTTGATCGCCACCTGCTGAATACTCCTCACCACAGCACCGATCACCCAGTACAATCCCATACCAGCAGGAAGTGTAAGACAAAACCACGCTGACATGATTGGCATGACTGTGTTCATCATTTTCATAGACTGCTGCATTGCCTCCGCCGTATCATTGGAAGGCTGTTTTTTCTTATTGTCATCATTTGTCGCAGCCTGAGGCATCAGTTTATAGTTCAGCCATTGTGTAACTGCTGCAAGGACAGGGATCGCAACCGCGCCTGCAAGGAGCAGATAATTTCCCGCCGCAAATGCAGTTTTCATGGTATCCATTGGAGAGTTGCCGATATTCAATCCAAGAAAGTTGTTATAGACATCTAACAAACCTCTCTCCGAACCGTTTGTCAGAATCAATCTTCCATTGTAAGTTAAGTCTGCCAGACCAAATTTCTCAGAAAGGGCAGCCATATCAAGAGAAGATGTCTTGTTGAGTGTGTCAATGATCGCGTTTCTTGTGTTGCCCACAATGTCAAAATTCTTTGAAAAATACGCTGCAGAAGATAAAGCCCTGATTTCTTCTACTCCATTAGACGCCTGCATGATCTTGTCCGCAAGCACACCAAAAGCCTCACCGATCTTGGTCACATATGCCGGCATTGCATAGATCACACGATAGAGCGCAAACAAAATAGGCATCTGGATCAACAACTGGATACAGCTGCCTGATGGTGATACGCCATACTTTGCATACACTGCCTTCGTCTCCATATTCATAGCCATCATGGAATCCTGGTCCTGCTTGCCCTTATACTTTGCCTGTATTGCCTGTATCTCAGGATTCATCCTAACCTGCAGCTTCGAAAACCGCTGCTGTTTGATCGTAAGCGGCATCAAAAGTAAATAAATAACAATTGTAAATAAAATAATAGATAAACCGATATTTGGAATGCCAATCAAATTCAGAAACTCGAAAATGCCATTCATGATTAAGCCCAAAAGCTTAACAATGTACTTAAATATCGGAGTTGAATTTTGCGTTAACAGCATGAAATCCATTTTACTCCTCCTGACCAATTAAAACCGATAAAAGGTTTTTATTTTCTTTTTTTCTTTCTTATTATAAATAGAAGGAACGGGATCATACCCTCCCTTTGAAAAAGGATTGCACCGAAGAATTCTCCATATGCAAAGAAGTCCGCCCTTCCAGGCACCATACTGTCTGACCGCCTCAAGCCCATACTGGGAACAAGAGGGAAAATACGGACATTTCGTCGTTTTTAACGGTGAAAGATATTTTTGGTAAAATAAAATAAGCCAAATAAAAAGCTTTTTCATCATAACACCTGCTTCTATATTTATTATTTATACCAATATATTTTTATGGAGCCTTGATACATGGAGCAGTGCACTCTCAATCTCTGCGTACTTTGCATCCTTTGCACTGACTCTTGCAACGACTACTATGTCAAAACCTCTCTGAAACATATCCTCATGCAGCCGGTAACTTTCCCTAATCAATCTGGTAACACGATGCCTGACAACACTGTTCCCTACTTTTTTGCTAACTGAAATCCCAAGTCTGTTCTTATCTAATCCATTTTCTAACACATACATCACTAAATATCTGTTGGCATAACTTTTCCTGAAACTATAAACATTCTTAAAATCCCTGTTGCTTTTTAACGATTCCGAAAATTTCATAATGCACCTATAACAATGCACAGATCCATGCACAATATATATCTACATACATAGAAAAAAAGGTCACATACCGTGACCTGTAAATTATGCAGATAATCTCTTTCTTCCCTTAGCACGTCTTGCAGCTAAAACCTTTCTTCCGCCTGGTGTGCTCATTCTGGCTCTGAAACCATGCACTTTACTTCTCTGTCTTTTCTTTGGCTGAAATGTCATCTTCATATTCAAAACACCTCCTTCTCAATTTACCTTTCCAATTCGGATACTTCTCCTGGCAAATGCCACATTCCCAATACGCATAAAGATTTACCACTAAAATCCCATATCAGGCATTTGCATAATACGATAAGCTATTCCAAGATATCTTGCGATATCAGTTTCCAGTATTAGAAAATATCATGATGATTATATACCATAAAAATATTGAAGTCAAGAAAAATAATGTAAATTTGATGGACAAATCATCTAACCACACTCTTTCCACAGAAATAGCTATGAAATCCACATAAGACAAAAGATATCCACAAATTGTGGTTAACTTGTGGATATCTCGTCGAAAAGATGTAGAAAAGTATTTCCTGTAAAAGTAGAATATCAATAAATACCACTGTGGATATTGTATATAACAATTCACAATTTTATCCACAATCTTGTGGATTTCTGGTTTATAAAGGTGTAAAAAATCATATTTCCACATATTTTGGATAAAGTTATCCACAATATCAACAATTCATTGGGGATTTCGTGAATTACTTTAAATTTTTTTCACATTTATTTGCTTTTTTTCCTCATTTGGGTTACTATTAAGGTGTATGATTTTGTAAACTTAAAATGATATCCTTACAGTAAAAACCTAAACAGTAAAACTTTTGTATCAGAGGTAACGCATGAACGAAATAAAAGACAGATGGAATGAAATAAAGGAAATGATCAAGGATGAATATGACCTCACAGATATTTCATTCAACAACTGGGTTGAGCCCCTACAATTCTATAAGGTTGAGGATGATATTGTGACCATCCTGATCCCGTCAGCCCAGGCACGCTTGTTAAAGTACATTCAAAAAAATTATTACTTCTGCTTTAAAGCGACGATATCAGAGCTTATGAACCATGAATATGACGTTGTCTTTATCGCAGAGGAAGATGCCATTGCGGAAAAACAGGAAGCATCCAACGACAAGAAGCAGTCAAAAAAGAGCGTGAACAGCCTCAAATACGAAAGTGCAAACTTAAATAATAAATACAAATTTGACACCTTTGTCGTGGGCAGTAACAACAAATTTGCCCACTCTGCCGCACTTGCTGTGGCAGAATCCCCAGGGGAAGCGTACAATCCATTGTACATCTATGGAGGTGCCGGACTTGGCAAGACACACCTGATGCACTCCATCGGGCATTTTGTGTTAGGACAGAATCAGGATAAAAAAGTCTTGTATGTAACCTCAGAACAGTTTACCAATGAGGTGATCGAGTCCATCCGAAGCGGTAACGCCGCCGCGATGACGAAGCTGCGGGACAAATACAGAACGGTCGATGTCCTTCTCATCGATGATGTACAATTTATAATAGGAAAGGAATCAACTCAGGAAGAGTTCTTCCACACCTTCAATGTCCTCCATTCTGCTGGAAAACAGATCATTCTTTCTTCCGATAAACCGCCAAAAGAGATGGAAACTTTGGAAGAACGCTTCCGTTCCCGTTTTGAGTGGGGACTGATTGCCGACATTCAGCCGCCAGATTATGAAACCCGTATGGCAATCCTGCGTAAGAATGCAGAGATGTATGACAAAGAGATCGATGACGAGATCATCCAATATATCGCTACGAACATTAAATCCAACATCCGTGAGCTGGAGGGCGCACTGAACAAAGTCATGGCAAATGCGCGTCTGAACAAACAGGAATTAAACCTTGCCCTGGCTGAAGATGCGTTAAAAGATGTCATTTATCCGGATCAGAGACGCGAAGTATCTCCTTCTCTCATTATTGATGTTGTTGCAGAGCATTTTAACATTTCGAAGGAAGATATTACTTCCAAAAAGCGCAATTCTGAATATGTGATTCCCAGACAGATCATCATGTACCTGTGCCGGCATATGACAGAAGCCACTTATCAGATGATCGCGGCATATCTTGGAAAAAAAGATCACACTACAGTCATTCATGGTGTGGAAAAGATTGAGGAAAAAATCCGGACAGACGAAGATTTGAAAAATAAAATCGAAACGATTCGGAAAAAACTGTCACCTTCATAAATAATCGAACGCTATGCCTGATTGTGGGATTGTGAATTACTTTGAATAACTTTACAATTATTATGAAGTTTATCCACAGGATAAATTTGACAAATTTCCTGTATTTAAGGCAAAATATGGGATTATTCACATTTCCACTGCCATTACTACGAATGCTACGGATTTATATATAATTATATATATTTTTGCGCAGTGGGTGCCAAACAATCAATACTACAATTACAGCGAAGGGAGTTATACACATGAAAATTATATGTTCAAAGTCAAATCTCTTAAGCGGTGTAAATACCGTTTCTAAGGCTGTACCGAGTAAAACTACAATGTCAATACTTGAGTGTATCCTTATTGATGCTACAAAAGGTGAGATCAAACTTACCGCTAACGATATGGAATTAGGAATTGAGACAATTATAGAAGGTGAAATTATAGAAAAAGGAATTATTGCGCTGGATGCAAAGATTTTTCTGGAAATGGTGCGAAAACTTCCGGATAATGACGTGACAATTGCAACGGATCCTTCTTTTAAAGCGACAATCACCTGCGAGAAAGCAAAGTTTAATATTGTGGGAAAATCAGGGGAGGACTTTTCTTACCTGCCACAGATTGATCGGTCAGAATCAATCTGTATATCACAGTTTACCTTAAAGGAAGTAATCAGGCAGACTATTTTCTCTATTGCAGATAACATTACAAACAAAATTCTCACAGGTGAATTATTCGAGATCAACGAAGATACTTTGAAGGTAGTTTCATCAGATGGACTGCGCATTTCGCTGCGGCGCATTCATCTGAAAAATTCATATCCCGCCAAGAAAGTGATTGTTCCAGGCAAAACACTAAGTGAAATCAGCAAGATTCTTCCGGGAGATGCAGATAAAGATGTCAGTATATTCTTTACGAGCAAACATATCTTATTTGAGTTTGACAATACGACAGTTGTGTCGCGGTTGATCGAAGGCGATTATCTGAAAATTGACAATATTCTCTCTGCGGACTATGAGACTAAAGTGACAATTAACAAGAAGGAATTTCAGAACTGTATCGACCGCTCTACCCTGCTTGTAAAGGAAGGCGACAAAAAACCGATTATTTTGAATATACAGGACGATGTGATGGAGCTCAAGATGAATTCTGTTATCGGAAGTCTGAATGAAGATATTGATATCACTAAGACAGGAAAAGATCTGATGATCGGTTTTGACCCGAAATTTTTGATAGATGCCCTGAAAGTTATTGAGGACGAGGAAGTGGAAATAAAACTGCTCAACTCCAAGGCACCCTGTTTTATCAAGGATAATGAAGAAAATTACACGTATCTGATTCTGCCTGTAACATTTAGTTCTGTGAATTAGCTGCTATTCTTACAAGTTAGTGTCTATAGGATTCCTGTAAGAGAAAGGTATGATTTTTTATTATGGAAAAAGTGAAGATCAGGGACGGTTACATCAAGCTTGGGCAGGCGCTGAAACTCGCAGGTCTTGTCGAATCTGGTGTCGATGCCAAGATTGTGATCCAGGATGGACAGGTAAAGGTGAATGGGCATGTGGAGACACAGCGTGGAAAAAAGCTTGTTGTGAACGATGAAGTAAATTTTGAAGGTAATACTTTTGTGATAGTGAGAGATAAAGAATGATTATAAAATCACTGGAGCTTGAGAATTTTAGAAATTATAGGACACTTTGCATTGATTTTGACAGTGGTACAAATATTCTCTATGGCGATAATGCGCAGGGAAAAACAAATATTTTGGAGGCGATTTTTCTGTCTGCTACAACAAAATCCCACAAGGGAAGCAAGGACAGGGATATCATCAATTTTGCTGCGGAGGAATCGCACATACGTACATATGTGGTTAAGGACGGGCTTGAGAACCGCGTGGATATGCACCTTAGAAAAAACAAGTCAAAGGGAATTGCCATCAATGGGCAGAAGATTAAGAAAGCAGCTGATTTACTGGGATTATTGAACGTTGTGTTCTTCTCGCCGGAAGATTTGTCAATTATCAAAAACGGCCCGGCAGAGAGACGTCGTTTTGTGGATATGGAACTGTGTCAGCTAGACAGCGTTTACCTGCATAATCTGAACAACTACAATAAAGTTGTTAACCAGAGAAATAAACTGTTAAAAGAATTATATTTTAATCCGGGATTGAAGGACACACTTTGCATATGGGACACGCAGCTTGTGTCTTTTGGAAGTAAGGTGATTGAGCGGAGAAATGTATTTGTGAATCAGCTCAATGAGATTTTATATGAGATTCATCTGAAGCTTTCTGGTGGAAAGGAAAAGCTTAAGATTGTTTATGAACCGGATGTTTTTGTGGAAAATTTTGAAAAGAAACTGGAGGTTTGTCAGGAAAGGGATATTAAGTTCAAGCAGACTTCGATCGGACCACACCGGGATGATTTTTCCTTTATGGTGGGTGATGTCGATATCCGCAAATTTGGTTCGCAGGGACAGCAGAGGACAGCTGCGTTGTCCTTAAAACTGGCAGAGCTAGAACTAGTCAAAAAAGTAACAAAGGATGTTCCTCTTCTGCTGTTAGATGATGTGTTGTCAGAGCTTGACAGCAGCAGACAAAATTATCTGTTGAACAGTATTGGTGATATTCAGACGATCATCACCTGTACTGGATTAGAGGAGTTTGTGAATAATCGATTTGAGATTAATAAAGTGTTTGAAGTTTCAAATGCAATAGTAAAAAATGTGGATAGGACTTCGGATCATGTATCGCTGTAAGAATACTGAATCCCTATGGAGTTTCAGATTTCACATCAGAATGGGAGGAAATATATGGGTACTGAGGAGTATGGAGCTGACCAAATTCAGATATTGGAAGGTCTTGAAGCTGTAAGAAAGAGACCAGGCATGTATATCGGCAGCACGTCTTCAAGGGGTTTGCACCATTTGGTGTATGAGATTGTTGACAATGCGGTCGATGAGGCGCTTGGAGGATATTGCGATACGATCGACGTCACAATCAATTCCGATAATTCTATAACTGTTATCGATAATGGACGAGGTATTCCTGTGGGAATCAACCATAAGGCAGGAATTCCCGCAGTTGAGGTTGTATTTACAATCCTTCACGCTGGCGGAAAATTTGGCGGCGGAGGATATAAGGTATCCGGCGGACTGCACGGCGTGGGTGCATCTGTGGTAAATGCGCTTTCTGAGTGGCTTGAGGTTGATATCTATGCCGAGGGAAAAATTTACAACCAGCGTTATGAGCGAGGACATGTATGCTATCCTCTTAAAATAGTAGGCGAGTGTGAGCCGGAAAAGACTGGTACAAAAATATCATTTTTACCAGATAAGACAGTTTTTGAGGAGACGGTATTTGATTTTGATGTGTTGAAACAGCGTCTTCGGGAAATGGCATTTCTGACCAAAAACCTGAAAATTATTCTTCGCGACCTGCGTCCAGAGGACGGAATTGTTGAGAAGACATTTCATTATGAGGGCGGTATCAGGGAGTTTGTGACTTATCTGAACAAGAGCAAGACGCCGCTCTATGAAGATGTACTTTATTTCGAGGGCAAGAAGGACAATGTGTATGTAGAGGTTGCGATGCAGCACAATGATTCTTACACAGAGAGTGCTTACAGTTTTGTCAATAATATTAATACTCCTGAGGGTGGTACACACCTTGCAGGTTTTCGAAATGCGATTACAAAGACCTTTAATGACTATGCAAGAAGTGCAAAACTCTTGAAAGAGAGCGAAGCAAACTTGAGCGGTGATGACATCAGAGAAGGTTTGACAGCGATCGTATCAATTAAGATTGAAGATCCACAGTTTGAGGGACAAACCAAACAGAAGCTTGGAAACAGTGAGGCGAGAGGAGCGGTTGACAGTGTTGTCAGTGAGCAGCTCACATACTATCTGGAGCAAAATCCTACTGTGGCAAAGCAGATTTGTGAGAAATCGATCCTTGCACAGCGCGCGCGCGAGGCGGCTAGAAAAGCAAGGGATCTCACAAGGCGAAAGACTGCGCTGGACGGAATGACACTCCCAGGGAAACTTGCTGACTGTTCTGATAAGAATCCTGAAAATTGTGAAATCTTTATCGTGGAGGGAGACTCCGCCGGCGGCAGTGCCAAGACAGCGAGAAGCCGCGCGACACAGGCGATTCTTCCGCTTCGCGGCAAGATACTGAATGTGGAGAAGGCAAGGCTTGACAAGATCTACGGCAATGCGGAGATCAAGGCGATGATCACAGCGTTTGGCACAGGGATTCATGAAGATTTTGATATTACAAAACTGCGCTATGGCAAGATTATCATAATGACGGATGCCGACGTGGATGGTGCGCATATTGCGACATTGATGTTAACGTTCTTGTATCGGTTTATGCCAGAGCTCATTAAACAGGGGCATGTGTATCTCGCAAAGCCGCCTCTGTATAAGCTGGAGAAAAACAAAAAGACATGGTATGCGTACTCTGATGACGAGCTCGCTGCGATTCTTGACGAGGTAGGACGCGACCAGAATAACAAAATACAGCGCTATAAAGGACTTGGAGAGATGGATGCAGACCAGCTCTGGGATACGACAATGGATCCTGAGAAACGCATTCTTCTGAAGGTTTCCATGGACGAGGAGGCAGAGTCAGAGATCGACCTTACGTTCACGACACTGATGGGGGACAAAGTAGAACCAAGGCGTGAATTTATTGAAGCGAATGCCAGAAATGCGAAAAATCTTGATATCTAAGAATCGGCATGAGTAAGTTTGTTCAGGCATTGACAGCATGGAGGATAAGTTTGAAAGAAGTTTATTTTCAAACTATTGATTGACGTGCGTGCGGGGGCACGCGAGGGGTATAAAATATGGATGATACAATTTTTGACAAAATAGAGGAAGTGGATCTTCAGAAAACCATGGAGAAATCGTATATAGAATACGCCATGAGTGTGATTGCTTCCCGTGCACTTCCCGATGTCAGGGACGGATTGAAGCCAGTGCAGAGACGCGTGCTTTACTCTATGATTGAGCTGAACAATGGTCCTGACAAGCCGCACAGGAAGAGTGCGCGTATTGTCGGTGATACGATGGGTAAATACCACCCTCACGGTGACAGCTCTATCTATGGTGCTCTGGTCAATATGGCGCAGGAGTGGTCCACACGGTATCCGCTTGTCGACGGACATGGGAACTTTGGTTCTGTCGATGGCGATGGTGCGGCTGCCATGCGATATACAGAGGCGCGGTTGAGCAAGATTTCCATGGAGCTTCTGGCTGATATCAACAAAAACACGGTTGATTTCGTACCGAATTTTGATGAGACAGAGAAAGAGCCAGTTGTACTTCCAAGCCGCTATCCAAATCTTCTTGTCAATGGTACACAGGGTATTGCCGTGGGTATGGCGACCAATATTCCGCCGCACAATCTCAGGGAAGTCATTGCGGCTGTTGTTAAGATGATTGACAACCGTGTATTGGAGGACAGGGATACAGAGATAGAGGAGCTTCTGCCGATTGTGAAAGGACCGGATTTCCCCACAGGTGGTATTATCCTTGGCACGCGCGGCGTGGAGGAGGCATACCGCACCGGACGCGGTAAGATCAGGGTTCGCAGTGTGACCGATATTGAGACGATGGCGAATGGAAAGAGCCGCATCATCGTAACAGAGATTCCTTATATGGTCAATAAGGCGCGCTTAATTGAAAAGATCGCAGAGCTTGTAAAGGATAAAAAGATTGACGGTATCACAGATCTGCGTGACGAGTCAAACAGAGAGGGAATGCGCATCTGCATTGAGCTTCGCAAGGATGTCAATGCAAATGTGATCATGAATCAGCTCTACAAACATACACAGTTACAGGACAGCTTTGGCGTGATCATGCTGGCATTGGTAAATAATGAGCCGAAAGTTATGAATCTCAAAGATGTTCTGACACATTACATCAAGCATCAGGAAGAGGTTGTCACAAGAAGAACACAATATGATCTGAATAAGGCTGAGGAAAGAGACCATATTTTACAAGGTTTGCTCATTGCGCTCGACAATATTGATGAGGTAATCCGCATCATCAGGAGCAGTGCCAATGCGCAGGCGGCAAAGGAAGGCTTGATTGAAAGATTTGCCCTCACAGACGCACAGGCACAGGCGATTGTTGATATGAGACTGCGTGCGCTGACAGGTTTGGAGCGGGAAAAATTAGAGCAGGAGCATGCGGAGCTGTTGAAGAGAATTGAGGAGTACAAGGCAATTTTGGCTGACAGAAAGCTGCTGCTTGGTGTGATTAAGACTGAAATCACATTGATTTCTGATAAGTATGGCGATGACAGACGCACAAAATTTGGCTATGACGAGTCCGAGATCAATATGGAAGATCTGATTCCGCGTGGAAATACAGTGATTGCCATGACAAGCTTAGGCTATATTAAGCGCATGACAGTGGATAATTTCAAGACACAGCACAGAGGCGGACGCGGCATCAAGGGAATGTCCACGATTGAAGATGACTATATTGAAGATTTGTTGATGACAACAACGCACCATTATCTCATGTTTTTCACAAATTTTGGGCGCGTGTACAGATTAAAGACTTATGAGATACCAGAGGCAGGAAGGGCTGCGAGAGGGACAGCGATTGTCAATCTGCTGCAGTTGAATCCCGGTGAGAAGATCTCTGCAATGATTCCGATTAAGGAGTTTGAGGAGGGCAAGCATCTTTTCATGGTAACGAAAAATGGTATCACAAAAAAGACGCCGATCATGGAATTTTCCAATGTCAGGAAAAATGGTCTGGCTGCGATCTCTCTCCGCGATGACGATGAGTTGATTGAGGTCAAAACAACAGATGAAAATTCTGAGATTTTCCTGATCACAAAGTATGGTATGTGCATTCGCTTTAAAGAAACTGACGTTCGTTCTATGGGCCGCAACGCAATGGGTGTAATTGGTATGAATCTCGATGATGGCGATGAGATCATCGGAATGCAGCTTAATACACAAGGCAGTGCACTATTGATAGTATCTGAGATGGGTATGGGTAAACGGACCTTATTGAATGAATTTACAGTTCAGAAGCGTGGCGGCAAGGGTGTGAAGTGTTACCGTATCACAGAAAAGACAGGAAACGTGGTCGGTATCAAGGCTGTCAACGATGACCATGAGATTATGATGATCACGACAGAGGGTGTCATTATACAGATTCCTGTGGGTGATATTTCTGTTTACAGCAGAAATACTTCCGGCGTTAAGCTGATTAATCTAGATAATGAGAACGTGAAGGTTGCCAAGATTGCAAAAGTGAGGGAAAAGCTCTCTGACGGTACACAGGAGTTTGATGATGTTGAGGAGGCACTCAATGAAGTAGTCGATGAGCTGACGGAAACTGAAGATGAAGTCATGAATGAGCTGATTGAACGAGCGATGGCAGATGCGGAAGTTGAGGATGAGATCACGGAAGATACAACAATAGATGATGATATTTAGTAAACTCTCTTTGCGAAATTTTGTTTTTTATAAAAAATAGATATTAGTTGTTAGTTGATTCTTTTAAGGGAAATAGTGAATGTTTATAAATGCCGATATTTTCAGAAATATCGGCATTTATTTATCTTGCTTTATTTTGTTTTTCCTTTGACTTTCACGATAACGACAGCTCCTAATGCTATAACCACTAATACAATCATAGTCGGAACCATTGGACTTTTACCTGTCTTTTCAGAAGGCGTGTTTACATGATCCTCTGTCTGGCTTATTTCCTCTCCAATCGTTTCATCAGTGGGCTGCGAATTCTCTGATTCTGTCTGTATCATTTCCTTTTCAATTGTTTCGTTAGTGGGCTGCGAACCCTCTAATTCTGCCTTGCGGTCATTATAACGGTTAATAATGTATTTACTGGTGGTGGTCAGATCGTCTTCTATCCAATTTCCATCATATTTTTCCAGATTCTCTTGAAAATATGCTGCTGACTCATAAGAATTACTGATTGCCCAGCATGCGTAGCTTACATTATTTTTATCACATGTATTCAACCATTCGTCCGCATTTTCCACATCATAACGTCCATCGCCGCTGGCTGTACATACTCCATATTCCGACACAATAACAGGTACTCCATCTGCCAATGCATCTGTTAATTTTTTCATTGGCTCTGCATAGTGAGATGCAGAATAAAAATGGCATGTATAGATGGTATTCTTATCTTCTAGTAAATGACCCGCTACTTCATCCACCTTGGAGGAATAGCTGTCTGTACCACAGATTACAATTGCATCACTTCCATATTCACGAATCACATTAGTAAGCTTAGTACAATAGGAATACAAATCATTGTCCGAACCGTCAAACCATTCGGTTCCTGTGGGTTCATTACAAATTTCAAATATCACATTATCATAATCTTTGTACATTTCTGCATATTTCTTGAAAAATGCAGATGCGTCTTCCAAATCTTCGTTTGGATTATAGTTCAACACATGCCAGTCGATAATCACATACATACCAAGATCGGTAGCAGCCTGTACACCTTCTTGAATCAATTTATCATTGTATTTCTGATTCTGTCCCTCTATATAATCATGTCCTTCTGTTTCTGTCAGTTCCTTTGCATATTGATTTACATAAGCATTCTCTCCTTCATGGGCATACACTGCAATACGAATCAGATTCACGCCCCAATAGTCACGAAATGTCTGGAATGCGTCTTTATTCACATACTGCGGAAACCAGGAAAGCCCATGTGTGCTGACACCGAGAAGCTGATATGGATTATTGTCCTTGTCCACAATCACCGGCGCGGTATAGCCGTCCACATCAGCCATATGCAGTTTACCATGCTTTCCGACTTCTGTAGATTCCAGGGCAATCTCTTTCATTGTACCAGAAGGTTCATATTTCAGTTCGATATTTACTTCCTCTACTTCAGCTGATTCCCCTTCTCCTATGATTCTGACAGATGTAATTTCCCATTCAACAGACGAACCAACCTCGCATCCAGCCACTTTCATTCCGATCTCGCCCAAGGTTCCCTCTGCAATATATGGCGCCAGATCCAGTTCCATTTCTGCTGTCTGCGGATCTTGTGTTAAATCATAATTTGCCTGATTCCAATTTTCATACTTGGAATCCATTCCATATATGTACACAATTGGTGTCAATGGATTGCCATTTGCATCGTAATTTTCTCCTGTCAGTGGAGTATAATTTTTAACTGTGGCAGTCACTTGCAGTCTCAGCCAGTCAAATCCGCCCAAACCTTCTTTCATTTCGCTTGGAATAGAAAACTGACATCCTGATATAAAATCTTCTCCATATGGATTTTTCTGGATTTTACCACCAGATGGTCCTCCATTGGAGCCATCCTTAATTTCAAGTCCTTCTGCAATCACAGAATAATCACTTACTTCATCTGCTTTAACTGGTACTACATTCGTTGCCGTCGCCATAATAACTGCACATAATATGGCTCCTGCTTTTTTTATAATTTTACCTGTGGTAAATTTTTTTCTCATCAAAAAACTCCTTTATCTTGATAATCTTTATCTGAGCTACGTTTTATAGTGTATACCTGTTTAAAAACTGTATATATCAAATATATGACAAAAATGTTATAAAGACCACAGTCTATTTTAGTGAGGGGCTGTGGTTTTTTGATACAGATAACTGTTTCCGGTTTTTCCAACCCTGTCAATAACCTTGGTTTCCAGCAATACATTTAGGAGAGTTGCGGCACATACCTGTGAGATTTTGGCAGCTTTTCCAAGATCCTTTGATGTAAAACGCTCAGGGAGTGTATCAGGAAGAAATATCATATAATCAGAAAACGTATCAATGCGGACTTCGTCAAAAATTCCTACCGGGATACCATCCATGCGTGAGGAACCTCTTTTTTTATTTTTGCTCCACCCATTCAGGTAACGAGTCTCCTCAACATCAATTAAGCTTATGATAAAATGCAGTCTTGGGTTACCAATAAACATTTTGATTTTATATAGTTCGGGAATAATCTGATAGAAAGTACCAGTTTTCGGTGATTTTCTCTTGGGTGAGATTTCTCCTGTCTCCATGTCAAGCCATAACAACCATTTGGTATGTGCAACGGGATAAATGATTGTGACATCATGTTCTTTCAGGAAAAAGTCAAGTTTACTGCGCATCGTGTTGAAATTGCGTGTCTGAACCTCAAAAATTTCACCGTCCACACAAATATCGGCGACATAAGAACCTATTTTAATCTCATGATAGACGGGATCTGGGGCATAATAAAATTTTAATACACTGTGTATCGTCTTTTCGCGGAGTGTTCCAATACCATTCTGTCCCTGAAGTGCGCCGATCATTTTATGGCAAGCTTCCGAGAAAAGCTTTTGGTCAATTGTATTCTGCATGAAAATATTCCTCTTTATTGGTAATTGTTTATTATCATATACAGTTTATCAGATATTTCATATTTTCGATACATATTTTCTTGAAAATAAATGGAATCGTGCTAAAATGTAACTGTTCAGATATGCGGAAATGATTATATAATATGGCTATATAAAGACTGCACATTACTCTATTATGAATACAATGCTGTGTTATTGGAAAGGATGTGACGAAAATGGGTATCGTGAGAAGTAAATATTATGGAATCATACGGGGTGTAACAGTAGGGATCTCATTTTTCCTGCAGATAGCCCTTATGATTTTTCTGGGTATGTATTTGCTGCGGTACTCTGTTATGATCTATTTCATATTGGAAATTGTGAGTGTGATCACAGTATTTGCGCTTGTGAACAATGCGGAATCTTACAAGATGAGCTGGATAATTATAATACTGGTTCTGCCAGTGTCAGGTCTTTTCCTGTATTTCATGTGGGGGCGTAAGAGAGTCAATTCCAGGTATTTCAGGCGTTTGAGGGCATATGATAATCAGATGGTGCAGAGTCTTAAGCAGGATGACAGTATCGTGCAGGATCTGGAGAAACAACACCCGAATAAAGTGCAGATCAGCCGATATCTTAGAAAAGAAGGTTTTCCGATTTATAATAATACAAAAGCAGTTTATTACGAAGTAGGCGAAGATGTGATTGCGGCGATGCTTGAGGATATCAAAAAAGCAGAAAAGTTTATTTTTATGGAATATTTTATTGTATCTGATGGAAAAGTATGGAGCGATATTCTGGAAGTTCTCACGCAAAAAGTTAAGGAAGGTGTCGAGGTAAAGCTTTTGTTTGATGATTTCGGCACGCTCCGCATCAATACACAGGCATTTCGCAGAGATATGAGAGGCCGCGGTATCGAGATGAGTATTTTTAATCCGATTCATCGTGATATAGCGAGGTTGTCTTTTAATTTTAGAAATCATAAAAAGATTACCGTCATTGATGGAAATATTGCATATACTGGTGGCTTTAATCTTGCGGACGAGTATGCGAATTATATTGTGCGGTTCGGACACTGGAAGGATTCTGGTATTCGGTTGTACGGCGACGGTGTATATAGTTTTACCTGCTTTTTTCTGGATATGTGGCGCATTGCCAATGAAGATGTACAGATTAAGGATGTTGATTACAAACCAAGTATACATGTAAACGAGAATGGATATGTTCAGCCGTTTATGGGTGGCCCCCACAGAAATCCACACAATCCCACAGAGGGTGCTTATACCAGAATGATCAACAAGGCGAGGGATTATATCTATATTACAACACCTTATCTTGTTCTCGACCAGAACATGCGGGGTGATTTAATTAGCGCAGCGGAAAGCGGCGTGGATGTGCGCATCATTGTTCCAAAAATATATGACAAATGGTATGTCTATATGGTAAACGTGTCAAATTACGGAAAGCTGATGGAAGCGGGTGTGCATATCTATGAATACCAGCCTGGTTTTATACATGCCAAAAATGTTATTGCGGATGACGAATGCGCGATCTGTGGTACTATTAATACAGATTATAGAAGTTTTTACATGCATTATGAGTGTGGCGTATTTTTAAGTGAGATGGATGCCATCAAGGATATGAAGGCAGATTTTATAAGGACGCTTGATCAATGTGAGGAGATGAATCTGTTAAGCTGGTCAAGGCGGCCGATTGGAAATAAGATCATGCAGGCGGCGCTTAAGGTGTTGTCGCCGCTGCTCTAGCTGTTTTATACAGGGGGGAATGGATTTGATATTTAAGCGGTACAACGATAAAAATAATTTGGTTACAGACGTCAATGAACTGCAATTATCTGCTACGGCAGAAGTAGTGATCTATCGGGAAGATGAATGGTATGGTGACGTGCTGTTTGATCTGGAGGGAAAGAAGGAAAGATTTAAGGAGTTAAAGTCTTTCATTGTATTTGTTGCTGAAAATCTATGTGAGCTGGACTGCATGGCACAGAAATATAGCGCTTTACATGGAGATGACAGATTTGCAGATGGATATGCGGTTGCTTATATATGTTTTCATGAGCCGGATCGAATAAGTCTCACATACTATGGCACTTATGAAAATACAGAGTTTGATGTGGTTTTTCAGTATAACAATGACGGATTCATTTTGAAGAGTTTTGGCATGATTAAGGATATCGGGGCGGATTGGAATCAGTAACGATTCTTTATCTTTTGTGATAAGAAGATAGAATAGATATTGATTGTGAAATAGATTTAGTGTATAATTTTCCCGGCAGCATTCCTAAAAATGTTGAAAATATATCAGAAAGGATTTAAAAATATCTTTATGGGAAAGCGCGAAAAAGGAAGATGTATATTTTATGTATTTTGCCTGACATTAGCAGCATTGTCTTTTTATAATATGATCATTGGCATAGGAGATGAAACCATTTTTTCAGGTTTCAGGATTGCAAGAAACAGAAATGTGGCAGCATATGTTATGATAGCAGTTCTTTCTATAGCAGTCGGAATACTCTTTGTTGTTCAAATGAGTAAGCATAAAAAAGACAGTTATATGAAGTATGCATCAGCATATACTTTTATAGTTTTTCTATTTGAGTTTATCATTATTGGGAAAATTGACAGTATGATATGTTTTAGTTCAATTATTGCGAGTGATATTGTGTCAATTATTCCTTTTTTTCTTGAGAAAAAAGGGATAATAACCCAGGATGTGGAATTTGAGTGGAAAGACTGGAAAAAATTGACTCCATTTACATTTTGGTTTCTTATGGCAGGGATCAGTATACCGATTGAGCTTTATATGAATAACCTGGGTGACTTTCAGTTTATGTTCTGGCATTATTTGACAGTATTGATACTGTGCAGTGTTGTAACTTTGGGCTGTATATATTTGTTCAGCGTGTTTTTGCTCAATGAAAGACAAGTAAACTTTATTACAACACTGATTTTTGCCTTCGCGGTCATGGCCTATATTCAGCAGATGTTCATGAACAGGGGACTGAATATATTAAATGGCGACCGTCAGGTGTGGGATCAACAGACAAGTGTTATCAACACTTTAATATGGGTAGTGGGTATTGCAGTTATTTTTCTGTTGCGTTATAAAAGAAAAAAGATAGAAAAACTGTATTTTACTCTCAGTATTTATATATGTCTGATTCAGATTGTTTCTTCCGCTTTTTTGATTCTGACTGGGGATACCAATAATGAAGCAGCATTTAAAACATTTACCAGGGAAGGCTCTTTGGAGTTAAACGAAAAAAATAATATTATCGTTTTTGTTTTGGACAGGTGCGATGCTTCTTATGTCTATGAAATTGAAGAAGAGATTCCAGACTTTTTTAGTCCATTGAGTGATTTTACTTTTTATCCCAACAATACATGTGAGTTTGCAAATACACTAAATGCAGTTCCCTATATGCTCACGGGAACAAAATTAAACGGTGTGAAAATATCGGATTATCCAAAATATGCTTATGAGAACAGTGATTTTCTGCAAGTGGTTTATGATAGTGGATATAATATAGCAATGTATACAGATGAAGATTATGTGGAGGAGCCTTTCCGCAAAAATATACTGAATTATGATGATGATATCAAGCAAAAATGCAGAGTAATCGATACATATTATCAGTTAATGACATGTTCTAAGTACAGGGTCGCGCCGATCACAATGAAAAATATGTATAAATATGGTGGCAGAGATATCGATAATCTCATCAACGAAAGTGGTACATGGATCATCAATAACGATTATCCATATTATTGTGCACTGGTTGAAAATGGGCTTACAATAAGCGATCAATATAAAGGGGATGGGACTTTTTATTTCTATCACTTTTATGGCTCACATGGAGGAGACTGGTCATCTGATATGAAACCCGTGAAAACAGATAGTGTTTCAGAGACAGAACAGACAAAGGCAGCATTTAAAATGCTTTATGAGTATATACGTCAGATGAAGCAGTTGGATAAATATAATGATGCAACGATCATTATAACAGCAGATCATGGAAAACAGCTCTCCTCAGATTATTATTTGGAAAATGGAATTGTGGATCGAACGACGATACCGGTTTTATTGTCTGTATAATGGGGTTAAAACCCTCGCCTTAAGGCGAAACCTTTAGGTCAACCCCATAGCTTCAGGTTT
>JAIEEY010000021.1 GCA_029067205.1 Lachnospiraceae bacterium | reverse complement strand
TGTAAAGATATTATTGCATAATTTGTAAAAAAATGGAAGTAAAAAGTATATGGTTATCAAAGAAACATTGTACTAGTGAAGTTTTCCAGTTTTCCTATATCAGTCAGCCAGATCAATCCACCATAACTGCGCACTGCCATCCTCGTCATGATACTGTTCTATATTTGCATTCGCATCAGTAGATGCCCATGCAACATTTAATAACAACCCGCTATGTCTATTGATGATTTTATAAGTGTTGTCCCTTGCAGGAACAATACTCCACTCCTGGTTGGTATTTCCAACATACTCCCATTGATGAACATTTGCACCATCCCATGTGGCAAAATCTTCAACGGTCAGCACTTTACCAGTAGCCATATTTTTAATGGTATAATATCCATTAGACTGCAGCTCTATAAACCATTTTTGATTATTATAGCTATTATATCCATACTGCAAAATATTTGTTCCATTCTCCGCATTTCCATAAGAAACATCTACTGAATGACCACTATTGTAGTTAATCAATTTATAAGTCTTGGTCTTGTCAACTCAACCACTACCGGCTAAAGCCGGTAGGTTCAATGTGCTGCTAAAGCAGCCTAAAGTGTGCTCCCTAAAGGTTATCTTTTTCCCTTTACTTCTTACCTACCTAAAAGTTGTGTATAATGGGATATTTTTTTCAATTTTTCTTCATGTTCATTTCATGTTTTTGTACTCTATTTTACTTTATTCTAAACCTGAAGCTATGGGGTTGACCTAAAGGTTTCGCCTTAAGGCGAGGGTTTTAACCCCATTATACAGACAATAAAGCATCTGATGATGTATCATTATTATCTGGTGCATCCCATGAAATCCAGTCATAGTATGCATGTAATGGTGTTCTGCCATCATATGCATTCAGCCAATCATCTACACCAATACCCGGCCATACATTCATCATAATCTTACCTGGATGTGATGGAAAAATATCAGTAGAAGGTGCTGTATATACAGGATCACCGTCTACATACCATGTAATTCCACCTTCGTACCAATTAAATCCATAGGTATGATATTTCTCTGATGCATCAAAGCCTAAATCATACCACATCTCATGTCCACCGCGTCCATCGACATAATAATTAAATTGTACATGCGTTGTATCTTTTCCTAAAAACTCAATATCAATCTCATCCCATGTTGTTCCATCGCTTGGTCCTGTGTATGTGAAAAAAGAAGAAACAACGCCGTCATTTTTAATTGGTTTCATTCGCACCTGATAAAATCCATATCCAAAATATTCTTTGGTACGATACTCTCCGCCGGTATAACGTCCATCTGCCTGGTCAATCCTCATATCCATAATTCCATTGTTAAAAATTATGTTTCCCGGCTCCCACTTGCAATTGAACATATCCTTATTTTCCCAATCAGCTTTATCCATCTCATTCACATTATCACTGTCAAAACCATTTTCATAATGTGTTTCTGAGTATGCAGCCGGTGCTGCTTTCGCTGTAATCGAATCAATCTGTAAGCTTCCAAACACTACAGAAAAACACAATGCAATTGCTAAAAGTTTCTTCTTCATATTCATATTCTACTACTAAAACATATACAAAAGCGTATATGCCAGATGAATTGGATAAACTTCACAGTTTACCTTGCTGTTTCAACGTGTATGTTTTTGCTATCTGTTATACGGATTGAGCCCCTTGCAGACTTTGTACACTCCACAGCCGTAAATTCCCGACCAGTTATCGGTATATACCCACATTCACTTACTTGTGTTTCTATGGGTCTTCATCTAAATAGTTTTTCCTTTCATAGATTTTTTGTTTTTATACTTGTTTTTCGTAATATTTCAGGTATCATTTATTATCTTTTGGTATTTTTAGAATCTTTTGTACTTTTAGAATTTCTTAGAATTTTTTCATATGTATGTTCTTATTTCATTGTGTTTTCGTTATTTATCATCACCTCCTAAATTTTATGTGTTTCTTGTCTTAGAACAATTAATTTTACCAATTTTATCCTAATAAATAAAATTGGTAAAATATACCATTTTAATGTCAAAAATATCAAAGTTAAACACATTTTTTGCTCCGACAGTATTTTATTTGGAGATATATGCGCTGTCTATACTACTGCTCTTGACCTACAATTTTATCCTATATAATTTCCCAAGATTTTAAGATGCATTTCCATAAAATTCAATGTACGATATAACTTGAAATACAAATGATAAGGAGATTTTTATTATGAATGATTTACAGACACAAATAACGAATTATCTGGAATACTGCCAAAATCAAAAAAGACTGGATGCAAAAACGCTAATGGTTTACCGAATTGACTTGACTCAGTTTTTCATTCATATCCAGACAACGGATATTTCAGAAATTACTCCCGAAATTTCAGAAAAATTCATTGTAGTACTTCACCAGAAGTACATGCCCAAAACCATTCCACTCCATACTGTAGAAACTTTTTTGTCCACTATCTACAGAGAGCTGTCAGATGCAAAAACAGATTATAGGAAAAGGCTCTAAAGAAAAGTACAGACTGGTAACGAAGATGCTGCGAATATTTGGGAGAGATATAAAAACAGTTTTCAAACAGAAAAACAGAGCTGCGGAGATTTCCCGACAGCCCTTTTTTCAATTCTCAGCCTAAATATTCCCGGATAAGCAATGGAACATTTTCCAAAAAGGGAAAATATTTATTCTTTACAGATAACCTTACACTCAAACGGTGCAAGCGTGACCCCACAGGCTTCTGTACTGAAACCATTATGGTTGATCAGCATTGTGATATGCTGTCTTTCATTCCCGCGCTGCACAATCTCGACACCGTCCGGCGAAGGCGTCCTTTCGATGCTTGCTTCGTCAATTGCCATTCCCAGCACACGGGCAAGTGTATCTTCGTCAGGACTGCATCCGATGTAATATACAGAGCCATTGCCTTGGACTTTTCTTGTAATCGCCGCATAATCCGTATAAAATTCATCTCCGTACCTGTATAAGATGTCCGCGTCTTCCACGACCAGCATGTCCCTGAAAATTCCGCCATGTCCGGTCTGCCCTGTGCATGCACCGCTTCCCGTTATCGGAAATGCATCCAGATCCTGAAGGCTTTCTGTCTCTTCCACGCATACGCCCACAAGGTCATTCAACCCGACAGGAACCATCTCGCCAAGCGTTAAATTATTGTCCCTGTCCTTGACAGCAGTGCGGTATGTCATGACCAGCCTGCCGCCATTCATGGCATAATCCCTCAACTTTCCGATCATGGCATCGTCCATAATGATCATCTGCGGAACAATGACAATCTTATAGCCGCTGATATCGCGTTCTGCCGGAATGACATCTACCATGATATTATTGTCGAAAAATACTTTATACAATTTCTGCATTTCTGTCAGAGGATCCAGCAGAATACTCTGCCTCTGGATGCGGAACGACGCCAGGGAGTCATAGTCATACAGTATTACCACTTCTGCCTTGACAGGCGCTTCCAGCGCTTCCCCGTACTGCTTTATGTCTGTCATGAAATCCTGCACCTCATAAAATTTGCGCCGCTTCCTGTTATCCGCATCAATCACGCCGTAACAGAACTGTTCCGCCCCCTTGACAGCGCCCCTGTAGCGGAAGTACATCATGGAGCAGCAGCCCCTTGCCATGCCTTGGTAAGACCACATTTTTGCCTGGTTCGGCCTTGGCAGGAAACCAGTCACATCATGTCCCTGCGCACCCATGATGGCCTCTGTGATCCAGAAATTTTCTCCTTTGAGACCGCGGATATAGTCAAGTGAAAATGCTATCTCATGCGGAAGGATTGGCACTTTCTGACCGCCCCAGACAGGATAATTATTGTACGCGACAACATCAAGGGACTTCGCAACCTTTGAGTAATCAACATGCTTTGTGAGGCCTCCGCCCGGAAAATCATGCATCACGACTGCATCCGGTGCAATCTCCTTAATTAACTTTGCCTGAAAATCCATAAAATCTGTAATGCTCTTGCTTCTAAAACGCTCCCAGTCAAGGCGGAGTGCAGGATTATGTGTCGTAATGGTCTCTGCAGGCAGGGGAATTTCATCAAATCCATTGTATTCCTGTGACCAGAAGGTGGTTCCGTAAGTGTCATTGAGCTGATCAATGTCACCGCCAAACTTCTTTTCCAGAAAATTCTGGAATGCCTTGTGGCAGTTTTCGCAATAGCAGATATCACTTCCCTCATGACCGATTTCGTTGTCGATCTGCCATGCCACAATCTGTTTCTCATCCTTATAGTGAGATACTAATTTGCGTATGATCTTCTCAGAATACTCATACATGCGGGGACTGTTAAAACAGTAGACGTGACGTCCGCCAAAACTTCTCTTTTTGCCGCCCTCAAATTCTGATAAGATATCCGGATATTTCTTTGCAAGCCATGCCGGAATCGTTGCCGTGGGCGTACCCATGATCACATTTAGCCCTTTTTCTTTCGCCTTGGCGACAACTTTGTCAAAGAACGAAAAATCATATTCGCCTTCTTTCTTTTCCATCATGTGCCATGAAAATTCCGCAATACGGATCACATTTCCTCCAAGTTCAAGAATGTTATCCATGTCTGCGTCCATCATATCAGGATCCCACTGCTCGGGATAATAATCAACACCTAACCACATACTTAGCTCTCCTTTCTTCTCGCTGCAAGTTCACTGCGCATCTTACTATAAAATTCCGGCGTAAGTTTATACCCCTTGATGTAAATCAGGAAACACAACCCTGACAGGATTGCCGGAATCAGGAACATGATAATACGCATGCCGTTCTCGGCACCGGGCGTCTGCTGCTGGTTTGCCACATATCCGATGGCTGTAAGGCCGATGCCGCTCACAAAGCCGCTGAATGCGCCCGCAAATTTTACCACGAAGGTCTGCATTGAAAACAGAATACTCTCGTTGCGTGTCCCGAGTGTATACTCGCCATAGTCAACCACCTCTGAGAGAATGATCGTGATAAACACAAGCATGAATCCGATTCCTGCGTTGATGATCGCACTGCAGACGCCGACTGCAATAATGTTTGTCGGAATGATGTACCCAAAAATCCAAAGCAGGGCAAAACCAAGCACTGGGAAAAAGCTTGCGCAGAAAAAGGATAACTTTTTGCCGATCTTTGCAGAAAGCATCGGGAGAACTGCCATGGATGCCATCTGTGCAAAGCCCGCCACGCCTGCGTATATAGGATAGAGCACGCCGTTGCCTTCCGACGCATATGTTCTCTCTGCCACGTATTTAAAATAATAGAGTGCGAAACTGTTTGAGAGCTGGTAAGCAACGTTAAAGAATAACGCGATACCAAGAATCACCTTGACCTGGTCATTTTTAAACAACACATTTATCATGCCTTTTACGGATGTCTTTTCTGCCTTGGGCGTGATGACTTGCTCCCTGCAGGTGAGGCAGGTGACGAGCGATGCGAAGATATACACAACTGCAATGATGATTGCAAGGATCGAGAAGCCGCGGGCATCATTTCCGCCGCCCAATGTCGATACGAGTATCAGACCGAATGAGTTGATGACAAGCCATGCGCAGCTTGCAAAAATACGTGGGATTGCAGAGATCTGGCTTCTTTCATTCTCATCATCTGTGAGCGCTGGCACGAGAGACCAGTAAGGAATATCCATGATGGTATAAGTCATGCCCCACAAAAGGTAAAAGACAGAGCACCATACCAGATATGACTTTCCCTCGATACCGTTATCGAGAAACAGCAGCACCAGCACGATCGCGTTCAGTATCGTTCCAATCATGATCCATGGACGGAATTTACCCCATTTCGTCCGGGTATTGTCCACGACCATTCCCATGAACGGATCGTTAAATGCGTCCCATATCCTTGCCACCATAAACAATCCTCCCACAAACGCGGGCGCGACGCTGCGGTAGTCGGTGAGATACATCATCAGGTATGTACCCACAATCGCATAGACGGCATCCTTACCAAACGCACCGATGCCAAAGCAGATTTTTGACAGCCAGCTTAGTTTTTTGTTCATAAACTCGAACCTCCTTTGATAAAAATTTTACTAATAAAACACGTTTTTGACAAGAAAATACTTTTTCGCAGATTCCCCACAGTATTGGAGATTTCTGCAGGAATGCCCCACAATCATTCTATTTTATTTTCTTATCTAGTAAAATCAGTATATCATAATCATTTTAGAATGTAAATAAAATTTTTACTATTTCAGTAAAATTTTTATCATTATATATTCAGTATTACCTTGCTCCACTAATCGTGTGTTGGGCACCCGTCAGCTCCTGCTGACATATTTCCTTTGGTGCTCATGTGCAATCGAGTAGGAGAAAAGACTTTCCCCTACTCGCGCCGCCGATTCGCCACTCCAGTGGCATATTTTTCATGCGAAAAACTGCCACATATGGTTTTTCGCATTAGCATCGGCGTGTGCATAAAAAAAAGAGGCGGCAACATTCATATTGCTGCCACACTCTCTCTCTGCACTAAATTACAAGGTATCACAATTTTGACCGGCATAGAACTACCTTTCCTCTGCCTGTCCATGCACAGTATCGCTTCCCTGACACTCTCACGCATGGGTACCGCGATCGAAGTCAGCGGCGGCGTTGCAAATTCTGACAGGCTTGTATTGTTAAACGTAACGATGCTCATATCCTCCGGCACACGAAACTGATATTCCTGCAGGGCTTTCAGCACACCCGGAGCGACCGCGTCGCTTGCGATAAATGCCGCTGTGGGCAGATGACTTTTCTGCTCCAGATACAGCTTCATTTTGTCATAACCATCCTTTGGATTCATTTGGCAGTCGATCACAAAATTTTCACAAAACAAATCCCGGTTCATCAAATGTGTCCTGTAATAGTAATAGCGGTCATCCATCTGCATCTGTTTAGTGTCGCCAAAACTGTGTGTCCCCCCTATATATGCAATCTCCCTGTGTCCTTTTCCATGTAGGTACTGCAGGGCAAGCCGCAGCGCCTGATGATAATTCGGTACGATGCTGTAATATTTGAGTTCATCCGGCGAAGAGTCGATAAAAACGATGTTCTCCGTGTACTGCCGCAGGCTTTGGATTTCCTCTTCGGTAAATCTTCCGATCGCATAAATCCCATCCAGTTCTTCCCCGGCAGTCTTTTCAAACATGCCTTTTGCATTTCGAAGCAGCGGGCTTAACACGGATTGTCTTTTAAAACATTCCTCTTCCAGGACATATTTCATCATCATGTAATAAATATCATCGAGCAGCTCCTGATGTTCAAACATCTGTACAACTCCCATATGGAGCGCTTCTTTCGGCGTGTCTTTCTCCGCAAATCCTGTGCCATATCTCTGTACAACTGTTTTATAGCCAAGCTCATCTGCTATACGAAATATATTTGACCTTGTGTTATCCGAAACACTTATTGTATCATCATGGTTCAATACTCTGGAAACTGTCGCCAATGAAACATTCGCCCGTGCAGCGATATCCTTAAGTGTTGCCATTTTGCTGCCCCTTTCGCTTTTTCATTTTTCTATAGTATAACAGAATTTCTGCAAAAAGCGAATGTAAATATCATTATTTCATTAATTCATCAGATAGCTTCATAATTTCCCGATCCAGTTTTTCCTGGCGCTTCTTGGCAGCAACTTCTTCCTCCGTGATTTGTCCTGAATCGACAATCAACTCGTTCATTCATCGCATCCCTTATATACTTTCCATGATGTCTAATAAATGTTGGAAACTGTCTACGCTGTCGTAAACAACATCCTCTCCTGACAGTTCATTAAACAGCTTTCTTGCACAATCAGTCTTCGCCTTTTCGATTGGCTTCAGATTCAGTGTTTCCATGGTTCCTTTTGTCTCTGCAATAAAGAAAATATGTTTCACTGTTCCTTTATGAAAAGCGATTGCCCAGTCTGGCGAATAATTGCCAACCGGCGTTGGGATGGAAAAACCTTTCGGCAGCTTTGCATATACACATACTTCATCTGCCAAATCCATATCCTCCGCAAACCTGCGCTCTATGCTTTTGCCATCCTGGGCGTATCCGTCTACAAACACATAATCCTGCACATTCTTCTTTGCACGGTATGCCCTTGAAAAATCTGTATTTTTCTCAGCAGTAAAGATATTTGCATCATAACTGCCCTCGGCTTTATTGTATGTAATCTGCTCCACGATCATGGTGGCTTTCTGTTCATTGATCAGTCGGATCGCCTTTGTAATAAATTCCTCCGGATTATTTTTAAACATGGCAAAAGTATATGGTTTTATCCCCGAAAGAATTCTTGCCGCCGATTTTCTTGTCAATTTTGCACCTTCGGCAACCTTTCCCACAAGATCGTATTTTACAAGGCTTCCTTCTGAACGTTCCAAAGTAAATGTGTGACTTTTCTCAGCCAGAAATCCTGTACCGCTTTTCAGTTTATCAGAATTCCAGTCACTGCCCTGCTCACCGGTGGTTACGGTATATTGCAATTTTGCAACAAACATCTTATCGTCTATGTGAGCAATCGCTTTTCTAATCAGCTCCTCACTGTCAAACTCTACTGTATATGCAAACTTATGATTGATATGATTCCAGAGCGCCTGAAACTCTTTCTTGTAAAAATTTTCATTCAAAGCGTTCTCCTGAATTTTTGTTTCATATCCGTTTCCAATCATGTTATCCAATGCATGTTCATCAAAAATACTTTGAATCAGTGCATGAACACCCTCCGAAATATCCTTACAGCTTTCCGGCAACATCGCAAGCGTGCCCTCTGCCAGATCTGCATGATATCTGTCTGTCACATGGTCATCATCATCAATATAATCATTCTTTACAAGATAACGGTAAATATCTCTACCTTGTTTATCGGAAACAGTGATATCATTGCCATTGATCACAAGCGTTTTCCCAATGAAGTATTCAGCCGTAGCTCTTGTTGGACGCTCATACAAATCATCACGAATGCCTTGCTGCAGATCGGCAACAAAGTCTTTATACCCATCTGATGCAATCACTGTAAGCTGATTGATCTGCTGAACCTGACTTCCAAGCGTATCCGCATCCATCCGATCACCGCTTTGATTTACACAAAGCCTTAGACCTCTGCCAACCTCCTGCCGCTTCTGTGTAGGGGAACTGCCTCCGTGTTTCAAAGTACAAATCTGAAAAACATTCGGGTTATCCCATCCCTCTCTAAGCGCAGAGTGAGAGAAGATAAAACGAACAGGATTGCCAAAAGACAGCAGTTTTTCCTTGTCTTTTAAAATCAAATCATATGCCGATATATCATCGCTTTCATCACTGTTGCGCTTCGTGGCGCTATCAACCTTGCGACCTTTCTTGTCTATACTGAAATATCCGGCATGCGTCTGATGCACTTCAATATCACGCAGATATTGCTCATATGGAGTGTTAAAAAGAGTAAGATACTCGTTTAGGATATCTATATATTCCTGCTCAAAGATTTCTCCATACTCCGAATTAATCTCACTGCCGTCCTCATCATACTTACGATACTTTGCAACCTCATCAATAAAAAAGAGAGAAAGCACTTTAATGCCCTTTGAAAACAGTTCTTTTTCCTTTTCAAAATGAGAACGGATTGTCTCCCTGATCTGCACCCTTCTTAAATCTGCTTCGGAAACATCACCCATTACTTCGCCAGCATGGATAACTTCGCCATTGGTAAATGACACAGTCCCTCGAATCGGGTCGATCTCATTTATGCGAAATCCCCGATACTGCTCCATATTTTTGGAAAGTGCAAACAGGTCATCATCCACACCCACAACCCTTGTTTCACGGTTGATAGATTTATTGTATCCGATTTCAAATTCAATGCGGGCCATGGGCGGTTTTTTCGGAGATATGATAATTCCCCCAAGAAAAAGATATCTGTCCGTACCGCGCAGATTCTTGATATCAAAGCCTTTCACTTCTATTTTCTTAACCAATCGCTTATTATATGCATCCAATGCATCCAACACATAAACAAGTGTATGGTGCTGCTTATGCGTTGCAGAATAATTCAGACAGAACAGTGGATTAAATTCCTTCAGGCTCTCCTGTGTCGCAGTACCTCCCATTTTCTGCGGTTCATCCAAAATCACAATAGGACGGTTTGCCTTGATCACATCAATCGGTTTTCTACTGCCGAAATCATCTAATTCCGTGCGAATCCGCCTTGAGTCTTTTCCACGTGCATTAAATGCCTGGATATTGATGATCATGACATTCATATCCGCACTCTGACTGAAATGATCTATCTGAGCCAGATTCCTGGAGTCATATACAAAAAACCGCGCTTTCTTTCCGTAATGCTCCATGAAATGCTCCTGCATTGTCTCAAAACTCTTGTAAACGCCCTCACGGATCGCGATACTCGGAACCACCACGATAAATTTACTCCAGCCGTACTGCTTGTTCAGTTCAAACATCGTCTTGATGTAGACATAGGTTTTGCCTGTACCTGTCTCCATTTCCACGTCAAGGGAACAAGCCCCAAGACCGTATGAAACAACTGTATTTGCACGTTTGATATTATTACGTGCCTGGATTCTGTTAATATTTTCAAGCAGCTGACCAGAATCAAGCTGTACCCTTGCATTGGCAAAACCCATATACAATTCCTCATCTGTCATCTTCCAATTCGTAATATCACGCTTTACGCGTGCATCCCTGCGATAAGTAAAGCGGTCATTGAACGGCTGGCCTGCAAATACATTTGTCACACTTTCCACAGCCTCTGTCTGATAGGGCTGTATGGTGAATTTGAATTTCATTTCGGATTTCACGTTATTCATTGCCGTTTTCCTCCTCCAGCCACTCAATCAATTTTTCCTGAAGAAGCTTTTTATCTGGTAAATACAATTCGTATTTTGAAGCATAAATATTGCTGTCCTTTGGAAGCGTCAGTTCCACCATACTGTCACTCTTTTCGTTGCAGAGCAATATCCCTATTGTTGGATTCTCCTCCCCGGATTTTTCATAGCGGTCATAGTAATTCACATACATCTGCATCTGTCCAAGATCCTGATGTTTCAGTTTTCCTATTTTTAGATCAATAACCACAAAAGTGAATCCTTTTCCCATTTCCATCAGAAATTCCTGTAAATGGTCTATGATCCTGCTTTCAAGTTCACTTTCGGAATACGCAGGCTTTTCTTCAAGACCAAGAAATTCCAAAATATAAGGATCTTTTATTGCATCTGATGCCCTTTCAATCACTTGTCCTTTCTTGGATAATTCCATAACCCTATCCTTCTCAATACTGAAAGCAAGTCTTTCATATAATGCGCTGTCAAACTGTCTTTTTAATTCCTTCAGACTCCAATTATTTTTGACAGACTCTATTTCGTAAAAATGCCGCACATCAATATTCTTGATCCGCATAAGGAAAAGATAATGCGACCAACTTAAGCCAAACTTTCTTCCGGTTCCCACAGACGGAAGATTTTCAAATTGGCTAAACTCTGTTTCGCCAATTTCATAATAAGCATATACCATTGTGATATTCACTGCCGTTTTAGCATTTTCCCGTGCAGAATTCAAAATTTGAGCAACATTTTCAAAAAATTTATTTTCCTGTAGATTCTCTCCCATTACAGCACCTTCCTCTGCGTTTTAGGACTATATGTTTCAAAAATCTGCTCAAAGTTCACCGCAACACTGTCGCTTGCCAGTCCACTGTCACGGAATACAGCATAGAATGGATGCCGTTTTGCAATCTCTATTACTGTTTCCTCCGTCACGTTATTGTCAAAACAGGCAATAAGATAGCCATTTTCTACCGAAAATACTTTTTTTCCCGCAATCTCTTCTTCATCAATTTTGCTTGAAAGCAGCACGCCGAGGTCAAGCATCACTTGGAACAGCAAGTCCTCTGGTGTTCTATCTGGCTTGATGTTGTCGGCATACAGCGACAACTGCTCCTGTGTATACTCCGCAGGACGGTAATATACGTCCTTCATATTGCTGCTGTCCACACGGAATACGCGAAAACCGTAATCGATATCTGCTCCTGTTTCTTCTTTGATTTTCTTTCCTGCACGGCGAATACGCTCCTCGCCGATTTCACAGATGGTTTTGTAGCCTGCTTTGTAGGCTTCCGATTTTTCATCCGTTTCCTCTGGCAGCTGAACCATGATGAATTTTCGGTTGCCGCCATCTTCGGCGTTGAGCTGCATTACTGCATGGGCGGTAGTGGCAGAACCAGAGAAAAAATCTAGAATAATAGAATCTTTTTTCGTTTTTGTACTTATATCAACAAAATATTTTATAAGTTTAACTGTTTTAGGAAAGCTAAAAATTTTTCCATTCATTAGTTCAGTTATTTCTTTTGTGCCATCAAGCGACATACCAACACAGTCCAACAATTTAGTGCTTACAGGCATTAATCCAAACATATCGCCCGCCTTATTCATATCATCTTCTTTCCAATAACGAAAAGCGGGTTTTGTAATATTTAAAAAATCATAATCCCCAGGAAAAACAATTTTCCCTTGTAAATAGTACTCATTAAACGATTCTTTCGTTATTGCCCACGTTCTGTTAGGATTTGCAGGATATTCTTCTGCTGTTTTAGGATTTGTAATAGTAAAAAAACTGTTTGGACGATCACTTGCAGTAGTTTGTTTAGTTAAATCATGAATACGCCAAGGACGATTTGGACAATCTGGCGTTTCAAAATATTTTCTCTCTGTACCCAATGTAGCAGCTACAAATTTTTCGCTTCTAGCATAGCATATTATCCATTCATAATCCTGTGACACCCCAAAGGGCACATCTGATTTTGCTGTTCTCTTTCTCCATGGAAAAGTTGCAACAAAATTACTTTTTCCAAATATTTCATCGCAACACTTTTTCATATTTTCCTGTTCGTTATCATCAATAGAAATAAAAATAACGCCATCATCCGATAAAAAATCCTTTGCAATCCGTAACCTCGGATAGATCATATTCAGCCAATCTGTATGAAACCGTCCATTACTCTCTGTGTTCTGTACCAGTCGATTTCCTTCATCATCAAATTGACCACTATTATCCAAATATTCGCCTGCTTCCTGTGCGAAATCATCCTCATATATGAAATCATTTCCTGTATTATAAGGCGGATCGATATATATCATCTTAACCTTACCAAGATAAGTTTCCTGCAAGAGTTTCAGTGCATCAAGGTTATCACCCTCAATGTAGATATTCTCTGAATCAATGCAGCCCTCTGTACCGTCACGACCAACAGACTTCTCTCTGTCAAGGCGAAGTGTCTTTGCAATTGGCGCATTGGCAAGAACTACTGACTTTTTCTTATCAGGCCATGTGAACTGATAGCGTTCTTGTGCACCCTCGACTACTTGCGCTGAAATCTCCTGTCTGAGGACATCCGCATCAATAGCACGCTCTATAATCGGCTTTCCATCCTCCCCATAGCCTGTAATAGTCTCTGTTATGGCATTCGGAAACATTGCTGCCAGTTTTTTGAAATTCTCATCTGCCAGATTTGGTGTGTGCATTTTTAGTTTATCCACCTGTAAGTTCCTCCAATTTTTTATTTCCTCTAACTACATTCTTTCACTGGTCAATTCTTAGTAAAGACCTATCTCAATCAAATATCATCACGATATCAAATGCCTATCATTAATTTTTATTTGCTTTGATTTGATCGCCCTAGAACTACCTAATAAATCCAGATTATTTGAAACAGCGTAAAAATACATACGATTAACTTTCGTAAAGTAAAACAGGACACCAAAATTACATTTAAGCTCCTGAAACCAAACCCTCAATTTTTCCATGCTCAAATTCTTCCTATATTCTGTTTTCTCTTGGTCTGAATCATCCACTATGAGCTCACAATAATATGTATCATCATTAATTTTAAGCTTTATGTCCATATTATATTCTTCAAATACCCATCTGCTCTCTATTTTTCTTTCCGTTAAATATTCTTCTGCTTTTTCGAATATTTCATCTTTAGGAAACGTCATTTCCTGTGAATGCAGATTTTTAAGAATATTTAATTGCGACACTAAATCACCTAAATCCTGTAGTTTTTCATTATTTTGTGATTTCAGTAATATCTCATCAATGAGAGTATTAATTGTGTATATATTTTTTTGATGGTTTTCTCTCGCTTTTCGTATGCGAATCTGTGCTCTGGAATTTAATTTAAAAGTATTGATATAAAAATCTCCTTTATCGTTTTGAGCAATATATTTATACTGGTTTTCCTGTGTTCCTTCGATAATTGCAGGATTATCTCCTGAAAAAATATCATCTACACATGGGTCAAGCAACTTCTCGTCCCATATATCGCTTTTTTCCTTATTACACTTTGAACAAGCATAATACAAATTATGATATTGATGTACATCAGGTAACTTTAACCTTTGAGGCTTAAAATGGTCTATTTCAAAGATATATTGACCAGCTATACCTACTTCCTGCTCCTGTAATTTACAATATGCACATTCATGTGAAAAATCGTTTCTTAAATACTCTTTGCATTTAGGGGATAAGTAATTTGCCCACCGGTATTTTCTGACGTATTCCATGATAACAACCTTCTCTATTATTTTTTATCTATTTTTGAACTTATTTCTTGTAATAACCGAATCGCCTCTGACTCTCGTTCTTGCTGAAACTCGATTGCTCTATACATTAAATTGTCTTTCCTTAAATCACAAGCCCTTTTTATTTTTTCAGCAATGTCTTTATATCTCGCTGTAATTGATGTTTTTTGCACTTCATAATCATAATCGCCAAACTGGTCTGCAAAATCATCAAGTTCATAATTGGTTAGTAAAACAGCATAAATTGTGCTATCGTGCTTTCGTATTTCTCTCAGTACGTCTATTCCTTTATATGTGACTTGTTTCTCTAAATGAAAATCAATAATTAAGAAATCAATATTTTTTTGCAAAATAATATCGTAATATTCTTCAACTTTTTGAGGAAGTTTGTCTAAATACTCAATTTTTAACCCTTGCAATTCAAAAAGTCTCGTATAGATATTTATGTTCGCAACCTCATCTTCAATAAAAAGGCCTACTAATTTATCCATTTCATTCATCTCCTATGGGTAATGCTACAATAAACTTCGCTCCATGCAAAGTTTCCGAACGTTTAACTGACACTTCACCATGATATTTTTCTACAATATCCTTAACTATATTCAAACCTAATCCAATTCCATTTTCTTTTGTAGTTTCAAATGGTCTAAAAATTTCTTTTTCCTTTCCTGTCGGAACTCCTGCGCCAGAATCTTCAAAACAGATTATCAAATATGCATCCTGGGGGAAAATAGTAACAATAATTCTACGATTTTCTCGTCCCTTTACTTGCTCGAAAGCATTTGTTATCATATTAATAACAATGGATTCAAAATCAATTTGCATAATTTTGTACATTATTAAATCTTCACAAATAAAATCGATTGTAATATCAAAAGATTTTACAATTGATTGGTAAAATCCCCCAACTTCTTTTAATACCTCACCAAGATTAATTTCTTTATTAAGTGCCCTTTTTCTTTTTCGCAAGAAATTAACAATCAAATTACTATATGCATAGATACGGTCAAAATCTCCACTGATTACAGCTATCACATCTTTGATCTGATTAATATCCATACTCCTATCTAAATAAAGATTTACTAATAGCAAACTTGTTTGTATTCTACTGACAATATCGCTTGTTTCATGTCCAAATGAACCTGTCAGCATACCCAATGATGCCAAATTTTTATATAAATTTAATTCGCTTTCCTGAAAATCAATTTTTGCCTGATAAGCTTTTTGGGTATCTGAATAGTGCCTGTTATAATTATTTTGAATTTCTTCAATGTCCTTCTTTTTCTTTTCAGAATGTTCAATATATGTTTTCAGTAGATCATCAACTTTTTGAGGTAATATATCACCATCATTAGAAGCTAATCTCCCAATTTGTCTTACAAAGTCATCTTCTTTATATAATGCTTTCAATGTCTCAAATTGTGAATCAATTTTCTTTTTATCATTTTCAAGCTTTTGCAATTCCGCCTGCTTATCTAAAAAAGCTTTCCTTCTGACATCACTAATGAGATTTATACACTTTGTTAAAAAAACAATTAATTGGGAATAAGCTTCATTTTCTATGATTCCCTCTCGATTAGTTGCATCAATCAATAGCGGATTCGTTTCGTCTCCAATCTTAACTACTCCAATTACCTGATTATTGCCTACGAGATATCCATGTGTATCTTTAACCTTTCTTTGATCCAGTAAAAGCCAGTCATTCCCAATGTCTCCATACGGTTTAACCCTAAAATTGTCTCGATATATCTTAATACCACAATATGTATCTAAAATTCTTTGGGCAAATCTAAAATTATATCCAGACTCAATATCAGACAAATTTGCACTATCTCTTAGAAAGAAATATATTTCGGCTTTCAAATTCCCACATAATAAGGGTTTCTCATACACATCTTTAACAACATCATTTTTTCCATCTTTGTCACTATAAGTTATGCATGACTTTTGAGCATTATCAAAAATTTCCGCATCAATTTTTGCATATCTTAAATCAAGAATTTCATTGACTAATACAATGTCATCTACCCTAAACTCTGGAGCCACTAATTCAATTTTAAATGGATCACTTTCAATAAAATCAGGCGCCACTAATAAACGGAGTTCTTTCTGAAGTTTGTCAATATCCCTCTGCTTCCATTCATCCCGCAACCCATCCATTATTACAATCATACCAGTTTGAGGAGACGATAAGTCATATTTCGTATAGAGTTCTTCAAGCATAGTAAATATCTTTGATTCGCTTTGTTCATCAATAAGATTCAATGAACTCAGAACATCACCAATCAGCAATTCAACATCCTCATATTTTTTTATTATTGGTATAACTTGGTTTTCAAATAATTGAAGTGTCCTATAATCATAAAACATGGGATACTCAAAATTACTTGTTCCTAATATCGATGCAACAGCTTCTTTATCTTCTTTAAGAATTTTATCTGTAACCATAAAAAAATCAAGTTGATTACAAATAAATTTTGCAGCTGTAGATTCCTCATGGTCTTTCAATATGCCAAGTCTCTGGCTCAATGCAGAAATATTTATTTCCTCAAAACTATTCCAATTGATATCTACTTTATATGGCGATTCTGATTCGGGAAATGAGAAAATCTGAACTTTTTCTGCTAAACGTTCAACAGAAAATCTACCAATTCCTTTTTTTCCAGCTTTTTTTCTGCCTTTCAGAGTATATGGTGCGGTAATTTTGTTATTTGTACCTATTACCATCCATTTGTTCTCGAAATCTGCCTGTGTCATTCCTGTGCCAGTATCAATTAATATAATCCTGCTTTGCGGGGTATTCGGCTTTTCCAATATTATTTTCACTCCATAAGCGTCAGCATCATAGGAGTTTTTAATAAGCTCAACCAATGCAGTTACAAAATCTGTAACAAGTTCACGTCCTAATTGACTTATATGACGGGACTTCGTTTTAAACTGTAATTTTTTCATTTAACCCCACCTAATAATCTATAATCACATTTGTTTCATTCGCAGATAAATCATATGCTTCACATACAAGCCTGTCCAATTCTTCTTGATGTTCGCTCAAATCTAACAGATGTTCAGAAACAAAAGCCGAAATATCCTTTATGTTCTTTTTAGAAAATGGTAATAAATTCAGTTCATTTGCAGACACTTGTGTATTGCCACACTTGCTTATGAATACATAATTTATTAATCGTGAATTAAGTAATCCTAAGTAATACTTCAAAAGTTCATTCCCTATCATTTTCTCTTTTCCCAAATTGCTACACAAATAATTTACATGATTTTCCAAATAATAATTATCGTATTTTTCCAGGAAGTCGTCAGATATCAAACACGCTTTCAATCGAATATCTTTTTCAAAATTAGTAGTTCGCTGTACTAATAATCTTTTACCAGACAAAATATAAGAACGTGTTTTGTCAGTTATTTTTGCAAAAGACTTTCGTTCATGATTATTCCAAGTGGTAATAAAATGGAATTTCATCGGCTGAATATCTCCGCCATACACAATTGGTATAGCCTCATCTGGAACATCCACCAGTGCAGTTTTATGTTGATTCCATACAAATAAACCGTTCGAAAATTTCACTAATGATTCATCAGCAGACAATATTGTACCATTATTATAAACTTTTTCCAATATTTCATACATTTCTGGTTTTTTATTAATAATAAACGTATAATTATTATTTCTACCCATCATTAATTTTGAACGAGATATTGAAAATTCTGATAATACATTCTGATTTCCATCAATATATTGTATTTTTGTTTTAGTATTATATACAGGTTTATTTTTTAGACATATAACTAAAACTGCCTGTTCCGCCCTGTCAAATACATTCTGCCTTGAAGTGATGTGCAATATCGATTTTATTCTTAAATCCTTCATTTCTTCACGAAGATTCTTAAAATATAACCCTGAACGAATAGATTGTGGCACAATAAAGCTCATTGTTCCGTCTATACATAAATGAGATATGCCCCAATGGGTAAATAAAGAATATATATTAGGCTGTCCATATATTACAGAATCATACTCATCAATATCTTTTAACGCTTTAGAATCCAATTTAAAATAGGGAGGGTTGCCAAGTATAATAGAAAACTTACTGTCATCTTTATCTACAATAGTGTTTTTCCATTTAATGTTCTTTAATTTTGGCATATTAATCAGTATAAGATCTTTTTGTACATCATCAGATGCAATTTCCAACAACATATTTAAAAGATTCATCTTTGTAGCAATAACAGAAAACGGATTTACATCATATGCAAATATGTTTTTTTCAACAAATCGAAGCAATTTATCAAACTTCAGAAATCCACTCATCTGTTTTACAGTCTCTACAACAAAAACACCTGTTCCACAGGCAGGATCCACTACTAAATCGTTTTCAGATAGGGCTTTCAATTCATCCTTAATCTCAAATACCATTTTTTGTGCTATTCCCTTAGGTGTATAAAACTGCCCTATTTTTTTCTTAACATTCTTTTCAATAAATTTATCGTGTTCATTTATCAATTCATATATACCATCTTGTAAAGATATAGCGCACTCACTTAATTGAATCATTAACGTATTATCCGATATTTTATACCACGAAAACAAATTATCAGTGTCCATATTATTTAATATATATGTATATTTTTTTGAATCCTTTATACTGTATGCCAAAAAATATGTAATGACATGAACAAATGCTATCTCAAACCCTATTGTTTTTTTCAAAAGCTTATTATCAATATCGAGAATCGCATTTTTTCCAGAATAATTCATTTTTCCATAATATGTCTTTTCAAAAGACTGTGGCAGATTGTTTACAACATCATTTGAAATTGATAAAATAATATCTCTAATTATTGATTGCATTAATATCAGTTACCTTTCGTAAATGGTTTTCACATATTGAACTGGTTTATCAAAAATCAAGCCCTTATTCCACATTCATAACCACCTCGAATATGAGCTTAGCAATCTCTGCATTTCTTCAATAACCACCAAAAACTTCAACGACTGCATACTTTACTACAATATATCTACTTTTTCTCAAAAAGTCAATCATGGCAAACCACACGCAATCCAATTCATCAGTAGTATTATTTAAGAACTGTAGAAAAGCAAAGCTAATTCTTAAGCAGTTAACAATCATGAAAATTCTTTAAAGATTAAAAATCAAATTTTCATATATAAAACATTTCTTTTCATTCTGCTCCACACTATAGAGCACTGTTATTCATAAGTTCTTCCAATTCACTTTTATACCCCTGCAACCGCTGATACAATTCAAACCGCTTTTTCGGCTGCTGTTCTTTCCACGCGGCCGCTTCCGTCTTCTGTATCTGTTTTTCCAGTCTGGTGATCTGCTCCTGCATGGCAAGCCGTTCATCAATTGAAAGTTCTCCCGCTGTCTTGGCATATTCTTCATAAATAGCAATCTGCTCTATAAACGAATCCCATATCTCATCAAGCGAAAATCCCTGTGCTTTCAGTTCTATATCCGCTGACGGTACCCATTCTGTGAAGTACAACTTACCATGCCATATCGCCAACTGCCTGCTGTCTTCATAGATCAGCAAAAATATCAGCTTATGCGGATTCTGCTTTGCAATCGCCTCTATAATTTTTGCATCAAATTCCTGCTTCTTTAAGAATAGCGCCAGCAAAAGTATTTCCTTTATCTCCGACTCTGCCGTTAGATTCAAATTATCCTTTGTAAGACTGTTTTCCACAAATACCCTGTCCACATCAGATATAAATTTCTCCCTCAACACCTTTGTCAACGGCAAGTGCTTATAAAATGCCTCCTTCGGCATTCGCCTATGTACCACAGTTGCAGCAGGAAAATCAATCATTTGATCACCACCATAAAACATATCAATTCAAAATCATCAAGTCCCGAAAATCCTCCTGAAAGGAACGTAGTCTGACCGCCTGAGAAGAAACTGTCAATATCGCTCTGATCTTTAGCGTCAATGATTGTCATAATGGAATCCTCCAAAAGCTGCGATACTTTCTCCATATTCCTGCCATCACAGGTCGCGTTATTGAAAATATCGCATAATTTCCTGTCAGGTATGGATTTACCTTTTGCAAGATGCCGCATTACATCAAGCGTATCCTTTGGCTGCAAATGTGTTGTGACCACCTCTCCGTCCATACTGATATATACCATGTAAAACGGATGCAGCCTGTTCTGATTCTGAATGTTGATCTGTTCATTTACATTTTTCAGTACAAATATTACACCCGGCTTTTCTCCCTTAACCACTGCATGAATTCCAAACGGAGTATGGTCGATATTTTCATTCTCTTTCATATAGGCAAGCAAATCCATACGGAATTCATTCAGCCCTAAATCCATAATAGATACACCGCTAGTCATATCCTCAAGATCAACAACCTCTTCCTGCAATTTTTTCAACTGATTTCGGCGATATTCCAAATCCCCCTTTTCTTCCTGATTGATCGGATCATCGTCGCCAGTTGAAGTCATGACGGAAATTTTCATTCTTGTCTCTACTCTCGATTTCAGTTTGATATATTCATCCAGATCCAAATCCGGCCAGAAGTTCACCAACTGAATGACACTGTTTTTACTGCCAATACGGTCAATTCTTCCGAAACGCTGTATAATACGCACCGGATTCCAGTGGATATCATAATTCACACAAAAATCACAGTCCTGTAGGTTCTGCCCCTCTGAAATGCAGTCCGTAGCAATCAGTCTATCTATCTCTGCTTTGTCATTTGGATACAACACATCTTTATCCTTCGATCTCGGTGAAAAACACGCAAGCACATGGTTCATATCAGCTTTAAATTTCGGTATCGTGGTTTTTCCATCAACAGCACCAGTGACAAGTGCTGTGTGCAGCTTCAATTCCGAAAGAGCCATCTTGCTTACATTCTCATATAAATATTCTGCAGTATCAGAAAATGCAGTGAAAATGAGGATTTTCTTGTTTTCTGGATTAATCGGAGCCGCCGCTTTCTCACGAATCACACGCAGTAGTTCATTCAGCTTAAAATCATACTCCGGTGTAATATCCTCTACCATCAAAATCAGCATCCCAAGATTTTCCAAATCTGTACCAATATCCCGTTTCCACGAAATATAGTCCATATCGCGCAAATCAATCTTCACTTTCTTTCCTACACTGAATAAATCTGTGTTCTGATCGTCATCATCAAAATCCTCTGCAACTGCCGACAAATCCCTCATTTCCTCAAGATTCCCATTACCGCTTGCCATAAAATCCTCAATAATCCGGGAAGTGTCATGCAGATAGTCATAAATACGACGTATTGTCAAAAGAAAGGAATGTACAGAACTTTCCATACGTTTCAGCAAATTAATACTCATGAGCCTCTGAATACCTAACTCACGCCCTTTTCTAAAGTTCTCCGTTTCTTTTTCATCCAAATACTTGTACAATTTACTGGCGTGAATGTATATCGTCGGTGTGTATATGGTCAACTGCAACTTTGAGAGGAGTTCAAAAACTTCCCTATAGTTGATAGCATTTGGGCGATTTGTCAGTTTGGGCCACAAGGATATTGGTTTATTTCTTGCAGGAAATGTTCCTATATCTGATACATCATAATATGTCTGAATGTGTTTCCTTGAACGTGCAATTGTCACGCTGTCCAATACTTCAAAAAAATCGAAATCAAGCTGTGATAACAATGCGTTCGTAGTTCTTTCATTTTCCGGCAGCCTGCACTATGCATTATACACTTTTTGTGCCTGACGGAAAATGGTATCTACATCCGATTTAATATTCAGCTTTTCATTAAATTCCGACGGATCGCCCTCATAGGCAAGCGCCAATTGATTACGCAGATCATAAAAGCGGTTATTAACCGGCGTTGCAGACAGCATCAAAACCTTTGTCTTTACTCCCGGTTTCAGCACACGGTTCATCAGGCGCATATAGCGGTTTTCCTTTTCACCGCCTTTGCTGTTGGTACCATTGCCGTTTCGAAAGTTATGGCTCTCGTCAATCACTACAAGATCATAGTTGCCCCAATTGATGCGGTCAATCGGCAATCCGATCACCGTGTTCCCACTGTCCCTTGAAAGGTCAGTATGATAAAGGATATCATAACGTAAGCGATCTCCTGACAAAGGATTATTAATAAGATTTCCCCGATATGTCATCCAGTTTTCAGACAGCTTTTTAGGGCAGAGAACAAGAACATTTTTATTACGACCCTCGTAATATTTAATTACAGCAAGTGCTGTGAATGACTTGCCAAGACCAACACTGTCTGCCAATATGCATCCATTATATTGTTCCAGTTTATTTATAATTGCAAGAACAGCATCCTTTTGGAAATGATACAATTTATTCCATATGATGCTATCCTTAAATCCTGTTGCCTCATTTGGCAGTACATCTTCCGATATATCTTCCAGGAACTCATTGAAAATATTGTAGAGCGTCATGAAATAAACAAGTTCTGGTGCGTTTTCCTGATAGACCGTTGAAATCATATCAACCACTTCTTCAGTAACATCGGAAAGTTTGTCCGCATCATTCCACACAGAGTCAAACATGCGCAAAAGCTCTGTGCTTGCAGGATTTTCCACGCGCATAATCATATTTGTCAGATTGTTTCCACGTTCACAGCCAAGATCAACCGTTGTAAATGTATTCATAGGAGAATATCCATACAAATCCTCTTCTCCCTCAACAACAAGGAAATGATTCATTCCTTCACGAGTGGTATTCGACTTAAAGTGTGCTTTTTTCCGGATCCATTCCGCACATTCCTTTGCTACGGCTTTCTGCCTTAATTCATTAAAACGAACTTCAAATTCTGTACCATAAAGACTCTTCTCACGCTTTAAACGTGGAATGTAAAATTCTCTGCGTTCTTTTGGCGTTTTTTCTGCCACAAAAGTCGGTGATGTGAAAATAAAACGAAGTTCACCACACGACTCCAGCTGTGCTTTCAATTCCTGATAGGCATATATCGAAAAACAGGCTGCCGCAATGGATATACGACTGCCGGACCGTATCTTATCTTTCAAATCATCTTTAACCACCTTCGTGGTGTTATTGAAAATTTCCATCGTCTGTTGTCAGCGTCCTTCCTACTCACAATCACTCTTTGAATCTTCATCCTTTACAAATTCCACAATGTCTCCAATATTGCAATCAAGTGCCATACATATTTTCATCAGAACTTCCATGCCCACATTTTCTCCCTTTGACAGCTTTGTCACGGAAGTCCAACTGATTCCTGCCTGTGACTGCAGGTCTTTCTTCATCATTTCTTTGTCAATCAATAATTTCCATAATTTTTTGTAGCTTGCTTTCATAATACCATTACCTCTACAAAAATTCGCTTTTATAAATTTTCTAACGTAGTAAATACTTAATGTATCAATTATATTACAAAATAATCCATTTTACAAGTATATCTCCGAAAACAAACGAATGATTCTTTCTATATGGTTGTTATGTACATTTGCAAAAATTCCGTATATTCCTGAATCTGCGTTTTCGATATTGAGGAAATGGAATCAGTGTTCACTTTGACAATCTGATTATCACTGCCCAGTCACACTATAAAAAAACAAGTACTAAACCTCGTTTCTTCCATAATTCCAGTTCAAATGCTCCTGTATGCAACTGATTTTACGATCAGGACATATTGTCATATATTTTCACAAATATTTCCATAAAATGCTTTTGCTCTTCCTCTGTGATTCCTGCAAAAACGCTCTCTTCAATATCGCTAAATTCCTTTTCTACCCTTTCTAGCAGTTCCCTGCCAAAGTCTGTAAGAAAAACATATAGAGAGCGCCTGTTTCCATTCAGCATCCTGCGTTCGATCATGCCCTTCTCCTCCATACGGCTTAAAACAGATGTCAAAGAAGCTGCCTCTATATAACAGCCTGCCGCAATTTCTTTTTGACTGGCGCCATCATGCTCCTTCAGGTAATCTAGCACTTTGGGTTGTCCCAATGTCAGACAGGTGTCGCTTAATCCACTAAGAAGTTTTTTATGCAATAATGATTGATTTGCCATCAATAAATAGTGAAATGATTTATCCATTCAATTCCCATTCCCCTCTCCTGCGGTTTTCTATATGACATCATAGGTTAGAAGTACCTGTAGAAATATTCGTGACTGTTTTTTCTGTGGATTCCCGAAAAAGAACTGCAGGTAGAAAAGCAAATAAACGGCCAAACAGGCGGGCAATAAAACCAACCAGCAAGGCAGCGATCACTGTACCCTCGCGGATTCCATCAAGCTGGTGTGCAAATATAAAGGAAAGAACACCTGCGATGACGGTCATGGATATATCAAATATGATCTTTGTGATGCCAAAATCTGTCTTCCATGTAAAAGATACTGCACGGACAAAAGACTCACCGGGCAGCATGGCGACATCTGCCAGAACTTCCATATAGACACCGAATCCTAGAATAATGCACCCTGCCAACAGGTAAAATATGGACGAAAAATAGTTGTGCGGCTGAATAAATGCAAGCAGCATCATAGTCACATCAATGAAATATCCAAATACCACGGAAACAGGTATCTGTAAAACGTGCTCCAGTTTAAAATTTCTCCTTAAAATGATAAGTTGTATAGCGATCAGCAAAAGACTGAAAAGAATGGTAAACTGCCCTAATGTGAATGGAAAATTCAGACTTAGCACATAAGGAATTGATGAAATAGGTGATGTACCAAGATTTGCTTTTGTGACAAAGCTGACCCCCAGCGAATTGATAAACAACCCAATGACAAAAATAACATAACGTTTTAATTTTTCCATGTATTGATCACTCCTTTAATAGTTATAATTCTAACAATTAGAATTATAACTATTAATTTACAAAGTGTCAATATCTAAATAATCAATGCTGCAATGTGCCATTTTACTATGGCAATCTGAATCTATGAAGTTTTCAAACTTCCATCTCCTGCAAATACCGATTAATCATTGACTTTATTAGAGTTCTTATATATTCGGATTTCTATTGGATCAGTTTATGAAATTCACTGAAATCGGCAAATCTCTTCTTTGAAGCCTCGTGCAAATACAATAGCCTATTTTGGCCTTGTCCCACACTAATATGAATGTCTTAATACATAATGACTATAATCCCTTACTTTTCAGCCTGCATACAAACTGCCATAAGAAGCATCATCCACTGCTTCCAGCCACTCATTAGAAGCGTCCACGCCGGGAACTTCAACCGCCAGATGGGAGAACCAGCTATCCGGCGCGGCGCCATGCCAATGCTTCACACCTACCGGAATATTGACCACATCCCCCGGATGCAGCTCCTGTGCTTCTTTTCCCCATTCCTGATAATACCCTCGTCCGCCAACACATACCAGAATCTGTCCACCGCCAGATGATGCATGGTGAATATGCCAGTTATTTCGGCATCCCGGTTCAAATGTGACATTAAAAATTCCAACCTGCTCTGTGGACAACGGCGCCAAGAAGCTTCGCCCGGTAAAATATTGCGCAAACCCATCATTTGGCTTCCCAACTGGAAACAGCATACTTTTTTCATGCGCTTCCTTCGTGCCATCTACTGGGACATCCTCTGTCCAGACCTCCTTCGCCATACGAAAAGCCGCCCACGCTTTCGGCCAGCCTGCATAAAAAGCCGCATGGGTCAAAATTTCTGCGATTTCTTCTTTCGTGATCCCGTTATTCTTAGCACTCATCAAATGAAACTGGAATGAGGAATCCACCAGCCCCTGAGCCATTAAAGATACTACTGTCACAAGGGATCTGTCCCTTAATGAAAGTTTTTCCTCCCTGTTCCATACCTCACCGAACAGCACATCATCATTTAACTGTGCGAATTTCGGAGCAAACGCTCCAAGCTGATCCCTTCCTGCTGTCTGTTTTACCATCTTTTTTTCCTCCTATATTTTTTGATTTCCAGTGGAAAACCCATCTTTTTCGATTCACAGTTCTTCTATTTAACCAAGATGGGTTCTGCATGTTTCTCTTTTGACGCCGCTACGGTATTCTGTGCCATAACACCTACAAGAGCATGGGGAACATATGGCTCTTCCAGATATGCGTTTTCTTCTTCCGAAAGAACCAGGTTCACTGCTTTGGCCGCACCTTCAATATGATGCAGTTTTGTCGCGCCCACAACAGGGGCTGTCACCTTTGTCAGGAGCCACGCAAGGGAAATCTCCGTCATACTTACCTCATGTTTTGCCGCAAGTTCTGCTACATGTCCTATAATGACGCCATCCTGCTTTGCAGTCGCATCATATTTGAATTTCGCATAACTGTCTTCTTCCAAACGCTTTGAAGTCTCACCGGGCGCCTTCGACAAACGCCCGCCTGCAAGGGCGCTGTAAGGCGTCATGGCAATGTTATCTTCTGCACACAATTTCGCCATTTCCCTTTCCTCCTCACGGAAGATCAGGTTGTAATGCCCCTGAATGGAAACAAACTTTGCAAAGCCCTCTCTTTCTGCCAGTGCGTTCGCCTTCGCAAGCTGCCATGCAAAACAGTTGGAAATGCCGATATACCTTGCTTTCCCCGCCCTGACGATATTGTTCAGTCCCTCCATGATGTCATAAAGCGGTGTCTGATAATCCCACATATGGTAAATATATAGATCTACATAATCCATGCCGAGATTGGCAAGGCTTTTGTTTACCATACGCTCAATATACTGCTGTCCTGTGATCCCTGCCGCAATGTCATCTTGTGTGCGGGGCAGGAATTTTGTTGCCACAACCATCTCGTCCCGCTTTGCAAAATCCCTTAATGCCCTGCCCACATACTGTTCGCTGGTTCCGCTCTGGTATCCGATCGCCGTGTCAAAGAAATTAATTCCGAGTTCTAGTCCCCGCTTTATGATCTCACGGGAATGTTCCTCGTCAATCGTCCACGAATGCTGCCCGTTTGCTGCATCGCCAAACCCCATGCATCCCATACAGATACGGGATACGTTCAAATCTGAATTTCCCAGTTTTGTATACTGCATGTTCTCCTCCTTAAAATCATGCCCCTAACAACTTTTTTACCTCAGCATACGTGATCTCATAAATCGACATATACACATAGCTTACTTTTGCCTGCGTCATTGCTTCCCTTTGTTTTTCTGTTACCACCGTATAAGGATAAATACCAAACATAAAGGGAAAAAACGAGAATATAAAATCCTGTTTATCCTGAACCGTCATTTCTGTAAAGAACTTATCCAGGCAGTTTCTGACTTCCGTCAGAGACTGTCCGTATACAGCCTTGAACTCAATCAACCGTTCTATCCGGCTGTTTTCCTCCATATCATAATGATTCATAGACATGATCTTCAAAAGATTCTCCCGCTCTTCCAGTGAATGGGCTAACGCATCTGCAAATTCCGCCCTGGTCATACTGTCATGCTCCAACTGAATTTGCTTCAATCTGTGAATCCACAGTTCATATTCCCTTTGCAGCAGAGCCAGAAAGATTTCTTCCTTTGTCTGGAAGTAATTGTAAATAGATGTCCGGGTAAAGGAAGTCGCGCTTCCAATTTCTTTGATGGTGATATCTTTGAAGCTCATGGTCTTATACAGTTTGGCACAGGCTGTTACAATTTCTTCTTTTCTAGCTGCAGTCAGTTTCTCTGATCCCTTTGGCATTCCACACCTCCTCATACACTCTTCCATCTTTAAATGACAGGCATTTGACAATCAACATTCTGACACATTGTCAATATATAATATTATACGTCTATTCTGACATGTCGTCAATATATTTTTGCTTTTTACCAATTGGTCACTTTCTTTTAGTTACTGTTCACACCCCAATGTCATTAAGTTAAGCTGAACAGGAGCAGTATATTGATACAATAGTGCAAAATACTGCCCCCTAAATGTCAGATGGAGTATCATTAGAAGCCCTCATTAATGACTCGCAAGGTCAAAAAGAATTTTGGACATGCCAAAAAAGCAGATTTACATCTACTTAAAAAAGTGTATAATGAGTGGTGTAACTGCTTTAGGATGCCCGGTATATAAAATACCGCGGTTTCCGGAAATGAACTGTAGCCAGTCTTTTGTACTGCCTTTCATTCCGGATCGGGATTAATTCTTTCCAGAGCAGGGACATCACATCTATGGGGTATTTCTTTGGTCGGAGAAATACCCTGCATATATGCGCGGCAATACTAAAGTTTACCTTATATTCATGCTTCGTCTTTTTTTGGGAAACCACTGTATGGCTGACCAGGGTTTCTGTTATGTTATAAGCAGTCAGTTTTGCCCATATCTCCTGTTTGATGTATTCCGGTTTATACGCATGGAAGTTACTCAGGCCGATTGTATATTTGAGTTTACGGAATGAAGTTTCGATTCCCCATCTTGTAAAATAGATCTCCTTAATCCGTTCCGGCGGGAATTCATCAGCAGGGAG
>JAIEEY010000209.1 GCA_029067205.1 Lachnospiraceae bacterium | reverse complement strand
CAGCGATAATGCCTGCATGAATGCCCGCCTGCTGTTTCAGATTCGCGATCATCGCGAGGTTGATCTCCTCAATCGGAAGTCCATTCAGATTCGTATTTAACAGGATATTCAGCTTTAGCAGCGTCTCGTCGTCAAGCATCTGGTCGACCGATATCATATTGTTTTTGATCACGTTGCCTTCAACTACGATCGTCGTCAGAAGCTGTCTTGCATCCACTCTGGAAAGCTGTATGAATTTCAGCTTATTTCCCCTGACCTGCGGAGCCGATATCATTGTGGCATAGTTTGTGTTCGCGGCAAGCATCTTTGCCATCTGCTTTAGCACGGCTTCCATCTTATCCTCGCGTTCGAGCAGCATCTTCTGCATCTCGCGGACTTCCTGCGTCGCCTGGTTGAGCTGCTCCTCCTTTTCCAGCATCATCTGATCCACATATAAGCGGTAGCCCTTGTCAGAAGGAATCCGCCCCGCGGAGGTGTGCGGCTGTACGATATACCCGAGTTCCTCCAGGTCTGACATTTCATTTCGGATTGTAGCAGAGCTTAGATTTAAGTCCGTATACTTGGAAATGGTTCTGCTTCCAACCGGCTCCCCCGTCTCCAGATAATTGCGGATGATCGCCTGCAAAATCTTTCGCTTTCGCTCGTCTAAATCCAACCTGCCACACCCCTTCCATATGATTATATTTCATAAACTGATTCTGTTTTATTAGCACTCATTTCAATGGAGTGCTAATATTTACATATATTAACTTACTACTTTCGGTTTTTATTGTCAACAATCTTTTTCGAATTATTTATAAATAAATTATAAAGTGGAAAAAAGACATTTGAAATTAAGAAATCCCTTTCTTTCAAATGTCTTCTATAATTAATTCCCCGCACTTTCATAGATGCGTGTTCCATATTGAAACAGCGCATAGGCAATACACCAGAACACTAGCGCAATACCGCACTCAATCCCGACAATCCCCGCAGAAGCGTTCCTTTTCAGGAAAAAGCTTGCTGGCAGATAAGCCACGAACGCAAAAGGAACCACCCATGTGATCAGAAATCGGATTCCCCTCGCGTAGATTTCTGTAGGATATTTCGCAAAATCCGCCATTTCGTAGGCAACCTGCAGAAATGGTCCGCTGACCTTCACCCAGAATGCCAGCGACGCAAAAAACAGTTTGATTGATGTATAGATAACTGCCCCGGCAAAAATTGATACAAAAAACAGTACAATATGCAGTACGTCCACAATGACAATCCCTTTTCCCAGGGAACGAACCACCAGTATCGTCCCGACCAGCAGCTCACCCAGCGCATCCGGCTGAAGCTTTTCCGCGATCACCTGGAAAAAGATGTTCATCGGCCGCAGCATATAGCGGTCAAAATCTCCGTTTATGACAAGCCTGTACGATACCAGCCAGATATTGTCAGTAAACAGATGGTCGATTCCCCGCGGAATCTGTGCAAAACCATATATAAAAATCAGCTGGTCCAGTGTCCACCCTTTCAAATCTGGAATCTGCTGAAATACCAGATAGAGAAAGGCAATTCCCATAATCTGTGTAAAAAAGAACCCCAGCAGTCCGATCAGAAAATCGACTCTCGACTGCATGATTGTCTTCAGAAACTGCGTCACCAGTACCCGGTAAAGACGCAGATAGCGTTTCATTCTCTTCATACTAACTCCCCTTCGCCCGCTCCGGCGGGCACTCAAATCAGGATGGTGAAAATTTTTTCACACTAACTCCCCTTCGCCCGCTCCGGCGGGCACTCAAATCAGGATGGTGAAAATTTTTTCACGTTATCCTCCTAGCACTACCAAGCGTTTGGTAACTTTTCTCCAGATCAGACTTCCTGCGGCATATAGTATCACAACCCAGACCGCCTGGCGAAGCATCATATAAACCAGAGTGCTGCCCGTATATTTTCCCAGATAAATCATAACCGGCGTATATACCATCGAGGAAAACGGCAGAAACTCAAATACCCGCTGAATCACATCCGGAAAAAAGCTGATCGGGATCAACTGTCCCGTCAAAAAGCTCAGCAGCGCTTCCTTTGCCATACGCATTCCAAAAATATATGTCGTAAAAAACGCAATCATGCCAAAGCAAAAATCAAACAACACATAGATCAAAAAACTCATGATGCAGCTCAGCAGATACAAAAGCACTCCCAGAGCAGTCACAGGCGCCAGACCAAGTACCTTTATCTTATATAGCTCTAACCCAACCCAGATAAAGACAGATGGTATCAGAAAGCGATACACCATATTGCCTGCCGCCATCGCGACCAGACTTATCCGGTAATCAATCGGTTTGATCAGATTCATCGCAACAGTACCCTTCACCACATCATCACTGACGATAGTGGAAATGGAAGAAAATACGACAGATGACGTGACATAAACCATAAAGACATAGACTACCATTTCCTGCTGTGTCAGCCCGCCAAGTGTCGTCTGTCCAGAGCTCCCGTAAATTGCCATCCAGAGATAGTAGCTGATAAAGGCTCCAAAAATTCTGACTAATATAAACAGATAAAAGGCTCCTTTATACGCAAGCTGCCGCTTCAGCTCGTTTGCCGCAAAAGGAAGGTAAATCCGCAGACTTTTTCTCATGACCTCCCCCCAATCCCCTCACTCAGACCATGATTGTAGATCTCCTTCACGATCTCGGCAAGCTCTGTCTCCTGAATCTGCACATCCTTTACCTCTGCCACACCCATCACAGCAGAGAGAACTTGCGGAACCTGCAGTTTATGTTTGTCAAAAGTTACACTGAGCATACTATTTTTATAATCCAGTTCCATAGTGCACTCGTCACTCTTCACACCCAGCATTTCATGAATACAAAGCCCTCTTAATTTTTCAGGCTGTTTGACTTCCATCGAAACTTTTCGCTTCGTCCCATAGGTATCCTTCAAATCTGTCAGGGAACCGTCATAGATTTTCTTTCCCTCATCAATAATGATAATCCGGCTGCAGAGTTCCTCGATATCCCCGATATCATGTGTTGTAAGAATAACTGTTGTCTGATACTTTTCATTGATTTCCCTGATTGCCTGTCGTATATTATCTTTTACAACCAGGTCAAGTCCGATCGTAGGCTCATCCAGATACAGCACCTTAGGATTATGCAGAAGCGCGGCGCCCAGATCTGCCCGCATGCGCTGTCCCAGTGAGAGTGTCCGCACTGGTCTGTCAAAAAAATCAGGCAGTTCCAGCACTCTGTTCAAAAATTCCATCTGACTGGCATAATCCGCATCAGAAACATTATAGATTTCTTTCAGGATCGTAAAGGACTCACTCAGCGGCAGATCCCACCAGAGCTGTGTTCTCTGTCCAAATACAACACCAATGTTCTGCGCATTCTCCTTGCGGTTCCTGCTTGGATTGATGCCGGCAACAGTGCACGTCCCCTTTGTCGGCGTCAAAATTCCTGTCATCATCTTAATCGTGGTGGATTTTCCTGCACCGTTGCTTCCGATATACCCGACAACCTCACCTGTATCGATCGTAAACGAAATATCGTCAACAGCCGTTTTTACGACTTTCTCCGTGGAAAAAAGACCTTTGATGGCCCCACTGAGTCCTGGATATTTCTTCGGAGCAACAAAATCCTTCGAAATATGGTTTACTTCTATCATACATACCCCCCCCTGCGTGCTCCGGCACGCGTCCCAATCAATGTTAGAAAGTGACTTTCTTTTAAATTTTTCCTCCCTCTTTCTGACACTATTTTAAAGGATACACTAGAAATGTCAAGTATTGCAAACATAAGTATATGCTGATTACTGTTCATAATCTTTATCACACCTTCATAGAATGTACAAATGACTCAGAAGGAGAACCCTTTTCAAGAATATGAAAGATTATATTGAAGAAAGAGCGATCAATATTGCTGTCTATATTATCGACAATAACGCCACTGTGAGGCAGACCGCCAAAGCATTTGGAGTGAGTAAATCGACTGTACATAAAGATGTCACCTCCCGGCTCATGCAGGTAAACCCTGCCCTTGCCAGACAGGCACGGACAGTGTTAGATGTCAACAAATCCGAGCGCCACATCAGAGGCGGACTTGCCACCCGCGAAAAATATGCACATTCCAATAAGGAGTAACCTAAAAGAAATAGGAGGGGTTTCCTCCCTCCTACTCGCTCTTTTCCATCATACAGTTATTTGCAGCCCCCGAAACTCAGACAACCCTGCGTACACATAGAATATCGCGATAGAGCGCATTGCTGATCTTAATCCCTGTCTTGGCAGAACTAGCGTGAACAATTTTTCCGTTACCTATATAGATTGCCACATGCCCTGGGTAGCATATGATATCCCCTGGCTCCGCCTCCGCATAGCTTACCGATCTGCCAACACTTCTCTGGGAAGTTGAATTTCGTGGAAGGCTGTAACCAAATGCCTTAAAGACTGACTGTGTAAATCCGGAGCAATCCGCCCCATTTGTCAGGCTTGTACCTCCCGCCACATAAGGATTCCCCACAAACTGACAGGCGTAAGCGGCAATTTCCTTGCCCTTTGCACTTCCTTTTGCCGATGTGATGGCAGATGTGTCGGTACCAGATGCAGCAGCCGGTTTTTCCGTCGTCGCGCTACTACTGCTGTTACTGTCATTGTTGCTTGCGCTGTTTTTCTTCGCCTCTTCCTCTTTTCGCTTGCGTTCTTCCTCTTCCTTCCGCTTCCGTTCCTCTTCCTCTTTTCTCTTGCGCTCCTCTTCTGCCTCGATCTTTTTGATCTGCGCGTTTCTCGTCTTGATCTGGGATTTGTAAATCTCAGCCTGCTGCTTTGCCTTGCTGATCTGCACTGCGTAGTCTGCGCTGATCGCCTCAAGTTCGGCTCTCGCCTCCTCGACACTGTCCATCTCTTCCTCAAGTCCTTCCTGTGCCGCCTCGAGCTCTGACTCTTCTATCTCAAGATTCTCCTTCAGATTCTCCACGTTCTGTCTTGCGATCTTGTAGTTCGTAAGCATCTTTCTGTCATACTCGTGTATCTTCTCAACATAGTCCGCCTTGTTGAGCATATCCTGCATGGAGGAAGAACTGAAAAGGATATCAAGCAAGGAGGTTTCCCCGCTCTCATACATCGCCTTTACCCGTACCTTCATCGTCTCATACTGCGACTTCTCAACCTCCTCGGCCTTTGCAAGGTCAATCTTTGCCTGCTCGATCTGCGCCTTTTTTGCCTCAATCTCTTCCTCCAAAAGACTGATACTCGCCATGAGTTCTGCAATCTCTTCGCTGAGCGTCTGTATCTCTGTGTCGATGCCCTCTTGCTCTTCTTCAAGCTCGTTGACCTGATCGTCAATATTGTCCAGCTTTTCCTGATCCTCTCTATTCTGCTGCTTTAAGTCATCTTTTTGGGTCGCTTGTACCTGATAAATTCTCTGCTCAGCATTAAAATCATATGTTGTAAAAAATACTGCCGCACACAATCCAATGATCACCAGCCGCCTGTATCCTTTTTTCATGTGTATCTTCCCCTTATCAAAAGCATATTTACAGTAAACTTGTTACGATTCCGATGCCGCCTGCATCCCTTCCTCCTCAACGGAAACGATTTCCATCAGCCGCTCAATCACCTTGTCCTGGACAAGGGCCATTCTATATGTGGCAAATCCAACCTCCTCGATTAGCTCGTCACCCGAAGCATATCCATATCCTTCTGCTTCCGCATCTGCCTTTTTGTGTATCATCGCATCTGTAACCTCAATTTCCTCAGCCCTTGCCACAGCCTCCATCACCAGATACTGTTTCACAATCGCAGTACACATCTCCTTCGTCTGACTGTCATACTCTTCCTGTGCGAGACCAGCCACAGCGGTTACAAAGGTCTCTAGATCCATACCATACATAGCTGCAACGGATTCCATATAAAGATTATATTCCTGCATTTCCTCCTCAACAAGATATTCCGGTATTGACTGTGCAGTACTTTCCGCAACAAGTTTCTGCACAACCGCACTCTTTGCATTTGCCACAAAAGTTTCCTCGGCATTTTCCTCTACATCTTTTTTCCCGGCTTCCCATACTTCTTCTTTCGTCTTGTAGGGAAGCCCCAGTCTCTCCAAATCCTCTGGCGTCACTGTGTCATACTCCGCTGAGCCCTCTATACCGTTGACTGTGACAGTAAATACAACCTCCTGTCCTGCAAGGTCGGGGTTTGGCCGATACAATTCCGGAAAAGTCAGATTCAAATCCACCGTCTCTCCGGGCATCACGCCCACAAGTCCATCCTCAAAACCCGGAATAAAACTTCCCGAACCAATCACCAGCTTTGATCCTGATGCAGAACCGCCTTCAAAAGCCACACCGTCCTTCTTGCCCACAAAATCGATGTCCGTCACATCGCCTTCCTCGACTGCCCTGTCCGTGATCATTCCTGTCAAAAGCTCACTGTCAATATATTTTGTAATCGTCTCATCATCCACTGCCGGCCTGGATACACTCACCTGCATATTTCTGTAGTCTGCAAGTGTGATATATTCATCAATATCCAAATCCTGGATTCCTACATAATCCTCCCTGTCGCTTACCTTCTCAACCTCTGTCGCGTTATCGCTGTCTGTGCCTTCATCCGCTGTGGTGATTCCCTCTGTTTCCGATGTCTGCATCGTCTCCTGTGCACCATCCCTGGACTTCTTACCGCCGCAGGCACTTACACCAGCAATCATAACACCCGTTATGCATATCAACGCCAATTTCTTTTTCATAAAATAGTGATCCTTCCTTATATAAACTTTTTCATTCCAGAAACTACAGTTTCTTCCCCCCATGAAATATATCATAACATTATCATGCAAAAAAGACAATGAAATCAACAGACTTTCTTGCACTTTTCAGTATTTAATGTTACAATCCTTAATATAATGTAGTCGTTTTGCCAGGACAGGATTCAGATAAGATACATAAGATATGACACAGTCAGACTGGCAGAAACACTCCATGTCAGACATTCAATGATAAAAAGAAAGGTAATGATTTCACATGGCAGTAAAAATTATAATCGCGATCTTGATCATCTTGGTTGTACTTTTGGTGGTACTTTATTTTGTCGGCAAAAAATTGCAGAAAAAACAGGCTGAGCAGGAGGCTCAGATCGAGGCTGCCAAACAGACCGTCACAATGCTCATCATCGACAAGAAGAAACTCAAGTTAAAAGACGCTGGACTTCCTGCCGCAGTGTTAGAGCAGACGCCAAAGTATATGCGCCGTGCCAAGTTTCCAATCGTAAAGGCAAAAATAGGTCCCCAGATCATGTCACTGATCTGCGATGCCGCTATCTTCGACATTGTTCCTGTCAAGAAAGAGGTCAAAGCTACTGTCAGCGGTATTTATATCACTGATGTGAAGGGTATCCGCGGCAAGCTGAACACCGCCCCGGCAAAGAAAAAAGGAAAATTCCGCAGCTGGGTTGAACGAATGCAGGAAAAAGCTGGTGCCAAACCACTAAAATAAAAAATGCTGCCTGAAGGCAGCATTTTTTATTTTAGAATCTATATTCACGTATCTCACAATTTCTGATGCCAAATGCAGAATACTCCTCATTTTCCATATCATAAAAATAGGAATGCACTACCCTGGCGATACCGTTATGTGCCACCAGAAGATATGTTTTATTTTCTGATTCTGCCCTTATTTCGTCAAGCAGATTGTAGATGCGCTGTGCCAGATGAAGCATTGTCTCCCCACCTTCAAAGTGATTGATAAAGCTTCTCTTTGCCTCCTGAAACTCCGCTCCATTCCTCGGCGTTGCCTCATATTTCCCAAAATTCTGCTCTTTGAGACGCATCTCCTCCCGCGCAGGAATGCCTGTGATTCCAGCAATTTCAAATGCTGTATCCC
>JAIEEY010000208.1 GCA_029067205.1 Lachnospiraceae bacterium | reverse complement strand
TTACAATGCAAAAATAAAGTTATATTATAAAAATATAAATGAAATCGATTACATATAAGTGTTTAAAAACACAAAAAAGAAAATCGCGGAGGTGGCAGAATATGATGCAGTTAAAAGGAAAATCTGTCTTCAAGGGCATTGCAGTCGGTCCAGTGCTTGTTCTGAGACAGGAAGAACAGAAAGTAAGGCGAAGCAAAGTTGACGATCCGGATGCGGAGATGGAGCGGATTCGTCAGGCAGTCAGCACAGCACAGGAGCAGTTACAGAAATTGTATGACAAGGCAGTTGCAGAGGTAGGCGAGGCAAGTGCGGCAATTTTTGAAGTACACCAGATGATGTTGGAGGATGAGGATTATCTGGATGCAATCAACAATATGATACAGACAGAGTTGGTGGGTGCAGAATACGCGGTTGCTGTGACAGGCGACAATTTCTCTGAAATGTTTGCAGGAATGGATGACGAGTATATGAGAGCAAGGGCAGCAGATGTAAAGGATATCTCAAACCGTCTGATACAATGTCTAAGCGGCAATGGAGAAAATGGTTTTGAGCTTCGTGAGCCGTCAATTATTGTGGCAGACGATCTGAGCCCAAGTGAGACCGTGCAGATGGATAAACAAAAGATTCTGGCAATTGTCACAGTGCATGGTTCGGCAAACTCCCACACGTCAATTCTTGCCCGCATGATGAACATTCCGGCACTGATTGGTGTTCCGATGGATTTGGAAAAAATTTCGTCAGGCATGAAGGCTGTCGTTGACGGGATGCAGGGCGAAGTGATCTTCGAACCAGATGAGTTGGCATGTATGGAGGCGGAGAAAAAGATTGAAAAGGAAAAAGAAAAGCTGCGTCTCTTACAGGAGCTCAAAGGCAAGGAAAATGTCACACTGAGTGGAAAGAAAGTCAATGTCTACGCAAATATCGGCGGTGTTGGTGATGTGGGATATGTCCTGGAAAATGATGCGGGCGGCATTGGACTTTTCCGCAGCGAATTCCTGTACCTGGGAAGAGAGAATTTCCCGACGGAGGAAGAACAGCTGCAGGCGTACAGACAGGTTCTTCAGACGATGGGGGAGAAGAAGGTGATTATTCGCACGTTGGATATTGGGGCGGATAAACAGGTGGATTATTTTCATCTCGGGAAAGAGGAGAATCCGGCACTTGGATATAGGGCAATCCGCATCTGCCTGAAACAGCCAGACATTTTCAGGACACAGCTGCGCGCGCTGTTTCGTGCAGCCATACATGGCAATCTCGCCATCATGTATCCGATGATTACCTCCACGGAGGAAGTGAAACGGATTTATGAGATTGTGGAGGAGGTAAAGACGGAGTTAAAAGACGCAGGCATTCCATTTAAGGAGCCAGAACAGGGAATTATGGTCGAGACGCCGGCAGCAGTGATGATCAGTGATGAGCTGGCGCAGATGGTCGATTTTTTCAGCATCGGGACAAATGACTTGACACAGTATACGCTTGCTATTGACAGGCAGAACGAGCGGCTGGATGACTTTTATAATCCCCATCACAAGGCGATTATCCGCATGATTCAGATGGTGGTCGACAATGCACATAAATACGGAAAATGGGCGGGAATCTGCGGAGAGCTGGGCGCTGATCTGGAGCTGACAGAGACATTTGTGAACATGGGAATGGACGAATTGTCCGTATCGCCTTCCATGGTATTGCCACTCAGAAAGCGGATTAGAGAGCTTGCCTGAATTTTAGAGGAGGTGGATCTAGGTGGAACGAAAAATCATTTTTCTGGATATAGACGGGACACTGACAGAGCCGGGAAACAATGAGCCGCCGGCGTCGGCAATATGGGCAGTCCGACAAGCGCAGAAGGAGGGGCATTATGTATTCCTATGCACCGGACGAAATTACGATATGCTAAAACCACTCTTGAAATATGGTTTTGACGGTGTGATTGCCAGCTCAGGAGGATATATTGAATGTAAGAAAAATGTGATATACGACTGCCCGATGACGGAGGAGCAAAAGCGGGCGGCGATGGATATTTTGAAGGACAACGGTGTATTTCGCACAGTGGAGTGTCTGGACGGCTCTTATACGGACGCGGGGTTTAAGGATTTTCTGCGCGAGCATGCCACAGAAGGCGGAAACAGTGAACTGCTGCGATGGAGAGAGCAGATCGAGAAAGCGCTCAATATCCTTCCGATGGAGGAGTATAAAGGGCAGCCGGTGTATAAGATTGTGATCATGAGTCCGTCGAAGGAACAGCTGTTGGAGCCTCAGAAGAGATTGGAGTCTGATTTTGCATTCTGCATACAGGACGCAAACGAAGGCGGTTTTATCAACGGTGAGGTCGTGAACCGGAAGTTTGACAAGGGCAAAGCTGTTGAGCGAGTCTGTGAATATTTTCACATTCCAATCCATGACACTGTGGCAATCGGTGACAGTATGAATGACAGAGAGATGCTGGCAACGGCAGGGCTCAGTATCTGCATGGAAAACGGAAGCGAAGAGCTGAAAAAGCTGGTGGATGATATCTGTCCTTCCGTACAGAAAGATGGGATTCGTGAGGCGTTTCTAAAACACCACCTAATTACAAGCACATGATAGAGCGAATGGACAGTAACAATTTTGAGCAAAATATAGAATAAGAAAAGAGGAAAGAAAATGGCTATGGATTATGCGAAATGTGCGAAAGAAATCTACGATACGCTGGGCGGCAGAAGCAATCTGGTAAGTGCAGCGCATTGTGCAACCAGACTGCGCCTGGTCACTGTGGATAACAGTAAGATCGACATGAAGAAGCTGGAGAATATTGACGGGGTAAAAGGCGTATTCAGCAACAATGGACAGCTGCAGCTGATCATCGGAACAGGTACGGTCAACAAAGTGTATGAGGAGTTCCTGAATGTGAGCGGTATGACCGCGGCGACGAAGGAGGAGGTGAAAGCGGCAGCAGCGGCACAACAGCCTTTGTTTAAAAGAATGATCAAGGCATTGGGCGATGTGTTTGTTCCCATTCTTCCTGCAATCGTTGCTTCTGGCCTGATGATGGGGCTTGTCGAGGCGCTGGGAAAAGCGATTCCGTCCTTTGCGGGAAGCGACTGGTACGGGATACTGGACTTGATGGCAAACACAGCATTTACATTCCTTCCGGTATTGATCGCAGTGTCGGCGGCAAGAGTATTTGGCGGTAACATTTTCTTAGGTGCGGTAATCGGTATGATCATGATTCACCCGAGCCTGATCAATGCGTGGTCCGTTGGTTCAATGGACGCAGCAGAGATTCCGGTATGGCGTTTGTTTGGATTTTTCCCAATACGGCAGGTCGGATATCAAGGGCACGTGATTCCTGTCATTATCGCAGTATGGCTCATGTGTGTGATCGAGAAATGGTTACATAAGCATGTTCCGGAGATGATCGATCTATTTGTCACACCGCTCTGTACAGTGCTTGTAACTGCATTTATCACACTTGGAATCATTGGTCCAATATTTTCCACAGCGGAGAGTTATGTTCTCGAATTTGCAGGGTGGATTATCACCGTCGGGCATGGTGTTGGTGCGATGATCATGGGAGCATTGTATCCGCTCACGGTGGTCTGTGGTATCCATCACATGTACAATGTCATTGAGGCAGGGATGCTGTCTGCGGCAGACGGACTCAACATCTGGATGCCGATTGCCTCAGCAGCGAATTTCGCACAGGGCGCAGCGTGTCTGGCAGTTGGTCTGAAATCGAAAAATCTCAAGACAAAGTCAGTGGCGATCCCGTCTTCCCTGTCTGCGGCACTGGGCATTACGGAACCAGCAATCTTTGGTGTCAATTTAAGATTTGTGAAACCTCTTGTGTGTGGTATGGTCGGAGGTGCGGCGGGCGCACTGCTCGGTTCCATCTTCCATATCGGTGCGACTTCTTATGGCGTGACTGGAATACCAGGCTTTCTGATCACACTGGATTATACAATACAGTATGCGATTGTCCTGGCAGTGGCATTTGGTGTATCTTTTGTGCTGACATGGTTTATCTGGAAGGAAGAGACAGAGGAGACCGAGGAAACAGGTAAAGCGGCATCGGATACTACGACGGCATCAGAATCAGAGACAGTGCAGTCGGAGAAGGCTTTGTTTGCACCGATTAAAGGCAATATCATCAACAGGGAAGCGATTCCAGACGAAACATTTGCGGCTGGTGTACTGGGAGACGGTGTAGGAATAGAGCCTGAGGTTGGCGAGGTTGTCGCCCCGTTTGACGGAGAGATTTCTTCGGTGACAGATACACGCCATGCAGTTGGAATCACTGGACCAGGTGAGATGGAAGTGCTGATTCATGTGGGAATTGATACAGTGAACATGAACGGAGATGGTTTTGAACTGTTTGTTTCAGAGGGTGACAAGGTAAAAGCCGGACAGAAGCTTATGACGTTTGATATTGCTAAAATCAAGGCGGCGGGCTACAGTACGACAACAGCGGTACTCCTGACAAACAGCGATGATTATCCAGAGTTTAAGATCGTAAAGACTGGAAAGACGAATACGATGGAAAAGGTATTTACAATAGAATAAAAAATTTAAAATATAAGGAGGAAACAACAATGCAGAAATTCAGTTATGTGATCAAAGATGAGGTAGGTATCCACGCGAGACCAGCGGGACTTTTGGTGAAAGAAGCCAAGAAGTATGAGAGCACAATCACAATTGTGAAGGACGCAAAGTCCGCCGCGGCAACAAAGCTGATGGCAGTCATGGGACTTGGTGTAAAGTGCGGCGATACGGTGGACGTGGAAGTGGAAGGACCGGACGAAGAGACTGCCTGCGCCAAGATCAAGGAATTTTTTGAAGCAAATTTATAAGGTTGTGTATGGCGAGTAGGGGAAAAGATACTTTCCCCTACTCATATTAGTTTTCCGTCATAATGAGAAATAACTATTTACAAGCTGACATTCAGATTGTATTATGATAGTGATATATGAAATGGATAACAGATTGTCTTAGATATGTTGTTTTGTGTCAAATGTGCAGAAAATAAGGAGGTAATATCATGAAGAAAGAAGAAAGTGTTTTTCAGGAAAGACTGGGGCGCCATCACGACGAACTGCGCTGGCTCTATATGGAACTGTATGATAACGATTCCATGTTTGCGGAACTGTGTGACAGGATGCGGGATTTTTATCTGAAGAGAAATAAGGAATTAAAGACCAGTGATCAGAAACGGGTGACAGACCAGAACTGGTATAAGCAGAATGATATGCTCGGAATGATGTTCTACATTGACAATTTTGCCGGAAATATGAAAGGTGTGGAGTCGAAGCTTGATTACATTGAAGCGTGCAATGTGAATTACATCCATCTGATGCCGTTCCTTGATACACCCGAAGGGCGCTCGGACGGTGGATATGCGGTTTCAGATTTCCGCAAGGTGCAGGAGAAGCTGGGTTCTATGGAAGATTTGGACAGCCTGACGGCGGCATGTCACAAAAAAGGAATCAATGTCTGCATGGATTTTGTCATGAATCATACATCGGAGGATCATGAGTGGGCGAAAAAGGCGCGCCAGGGAGATGGGGAGTATATGAGCCGCTACTTTTTCTTCAACAATGCAAAGGAACCTGACATGTATGAAAAGACCGTACCGCAGGTTTTCCCCACGACGGCGCCGGGCAATTTTACATGGCTGCCAGATATTGGTCATTATGTAATGACTACATTTTATCCTTATCAGTGGGATCTGAATTATAAAAATCCGAGAGTATTTAATGAGATGATGTATAATTTCCTCTATCTGGCAAATAGGGGCATTGATATTATTCGCATTGACGCAGTTCCATATATATGGAAAGAATTGAATACGCCGTGCCGCAATCTTTTACAGGTACACACGATTGTCCGAATGATGCGCATGATCAGCGAGATCGTATGTCCAGGCGTGCTCCTGCTCGGGGAGGTGGTTATGGAGCCGGAGAAAGTGACTCCTTATTTTGGCACAGTTGAGAAGCCGGAATGCCATATGCTCTACAATGTCACCACGATGGCAACGACATGGCATACAGTGGCGACAAGAGACGTCAAACTGTTGAAAAAGCAGCTGGATATTGTAAATGCACTGCCAAAGGACTATGTGTTCTTAAATTATCTTCGCTGCCATGATGATATCGGCTGGGGGCTTGACTATGCGACGCTGAAGATGGATGGCATGGAGGAGAGAGCCCACAAAAAGTACTTGAATGATTATTTCCAGGGATATGACGGGGACAGCCATAGCCGCGGAGAACTTTACAATGCAGATCCGGTTACTGGTGACGCCCGCTTCTGCGGCACAACTGCGTCCATGTGCGGTGTGGAGAAGGCAGGATTTGAGCAGGATGACGCTGCGATGGAGAGGGCAGTTAAGCTGGATCTGATGCTTCATGCGTATATGTTCATGCAGTCGGGAATTCCGGTTCTGTACAGCGGGGACGAGATTGGGCAGGTGAATGACTATACCTACAAGGACGATCCAAATAAGGCGGCGGATTCAAGATATCTTCACCGTGGTGCAATGAATTGGAAGCTGGCGGAGAATGTCAAGGATACAGACACTGTAGAAGGGAAAATCTTTCAGGGATTGAAGCAGCTCGAACAGATTCGGAAAACGGAGAAGGTATTTGTGTCAAGTGCCGATACATGGACGATTGAGACATGGGATCCGTCGGTATTGTGCATTGGCAGATACTATGACGGCGATAAGCTGATTGGTCTGTTTAATTTCAGTGAGTACGACAAGACTGCATGGATTGATGAGGCGGATGGCGACTATGTGGAATTGATTTCAGGGAGTGAGATGAAACCCGTTGGAGTTAAGATACCAGCTTATGGTTTTTATTATATAAAAAAGAAGTGAGGACTGGTATCAATGAACATTAAAGAGATAGCGAGGAGGGCAGGTGTATCCAGCGCTGCTGTCTCGCGCTATTTTAATAACGGATATATTTCAGAGGAAAAACAGGAGGCAATCCGCAAGGTCGTGGAGGAGACGGGGTATCGTCCTTCTCTCCAGGCGCAGACGCTTCGCACAAAGAAGACAAAGATGGTTGGTGTGGTTGTGCCAAAGGTTGCCTCTGCTTCCATCGGCAGGATTGTGGAGGGAATTCTTTCCGTATTAAATGAGAGCGAATATCAGATGCTTCTTGCAGTCACCCAGAATAACCCAAAGAAGGAAGTAGAGTATCTGACGGCTTTTCATGAGAAGCAGGTGGATGGTGTGATTCTGGTTGCAACGGTGTTCACAGCGGTGCATAAGCGCGTGATGAAAGAATTGTCTGTTCCGGTTGTGATCGTTGGACAGTATCTGTCTGGTTATAGCTGTGTGTATCATGACGATTACCATGCTTCCTATGACCTCACGAAGCTGTTTTTGGAAAAGGGCAGAAAGAATCTGGGGTACCTTAGTGCGATACAGCAGGATAAGGCAGTCGGGGAAGCCAGATACAAGGGATACTGTGATGCGGTGCGCGACATGGGCTGTGGGGAGCTTGGGAATAACGTTGTGACAGCTGCATTTACGGTTGCTTCCGGATATGAGAAGACAGGGGAATTACTGGGAAAATGTGCTGATCTGGATGGGCTGATTTGCGCGACAGATACAATGGCTGCAGGCGCTATGCAGTATCTTCAGGAGCATCAGATCAATGTGCCGGGAAAGATACTGGTCGCGGGACAGGGTGACTCGGAGATGGCAAGGGTGACGGCGCCGCCTTTGATTACAGTTCATTACTCTTATGAGAAAAGCGGGGAGATCGCTGTCCAGATGATGATGGGTTTACTGCAGCAGGAGGACGCTGTCAAGGAAGTAAAGCTAGGATATTATATTGTAGACTTGCAGTCGAAATTTTAAAGGGCGTTTTTATGAATCCGCTAAGGAAAGGAACAGATGAGATGATGACAAACAGAGAGAGAAGAGATTTACAGATGCCATATATTTCTGATGACGAGGTTTTTGAGGAACAGAAAAGGGCGAGAAGGCTGACACAGAGGTTAAATACAGCAGACCGGTCGGATTTTGAGACAATCGGTAGTATTGTAAAGGAGCTGCTCGGAAAGTCGGAAGGTGCATTTATCAATCCGCCGTTTTACTGCGATTATGGTACGCATATAGAAGTGGGAAAGAATTTTTTTGCAAATTATAACTGCACGATTCTGGATGTGGCAAAGGTGGTCATCGGCGACAACTGTCAGATGGCTCCGAATGTAGCAATTTATACAGCTGGACATCCGGTACACCCAGCTACCCGTAATACGGCATATGAATATGGAATCGAAATCACGATTGGGGATAATGTCTGGATTGGAGGTAATACAGTCATATGTCCAGGAGTGCATATAGGGAGCAATGTCGTAATCGGAGCTGGCAGTGTTGTGACAAAAGATATTCCAGACTGGGTGATTGCAGCAGGAAACCCATGCAAAGTGATCCGCGAAATCACGGAGGATGACAGGAAGTATTATTTTCGGGACCGGGTATTTGACGAGGAAGCATGGGAAGATGTGCAGAGAAGAATGTGACTGAAAATGAGGCTGTCCCTTTCAGGATATCCTACTCCGCAGTTGAATTTCAGATTACTGGGAACTGAACAGTTTCTATCAATGGAACCATTCAGACCGCTTCCGTTGATGAACATCTGGAGTTCAAGTGGAACATTGTCATCCTGGCGGACTTCGTGATTTCCGCCGGATTTATAGATCGGATTGACATGGTCTGACTGTGCCAGAATCAGCTGGTAAGCCTGCCACTCTTTGTCCAGGTTGGCAAGTTTGGCATTTGTGACCTGGTCGCCGGATGACACAATAAAGTCTACGCAGAGATTGGCCGCATATGCAAGTGCCTGTGCCCAATGCGCTTCAGAATATTCCCACCAGTATGCAGGTGTTTCCCCGAAATGCTCCTCGTCAAAATGGATGTCTGAAAACGAGTTGAACGTGTAAAGCGCATCCGCAGAAGAGTAACCGAGCTGTTTGCCAGCGGGAATATCAAAAACTGCTGCCACAAATGCGACTGCGCTGTTTGTGACAAGCAGAATTGACGCGCATGATAATGCAGCCAGTTTTGTGAACTTTTTGTGCATATGAATTTCTCCTTTCCTGTGTAAAAACGTAAAGTCCAATACCGTTGTTCTGTATATTTTTTAATTATATCATGTGCCATTTGAAGAATAAATGGCGATTATGGATATATTTACTCCATTTTTTGTCTTGTGATGTTGCTGATTTCACCGGATTCGGCAAGCTATACCGGCACACAGTGGGAAAAAGCCTTTGCAGAAACATCTGTATATTGCCAGTGGGACCCAGACAGGAATACGAACGGAGAGATAAAGCGATCAGGAAAAGATTGGCTATGTCCAGTTAGTGTATTTCATGTATCTTTCTCCATCAAATTCAGAGAATAGGCATCAATATCAGCAGACAACGTGTCAAATTTGTCATCATAGATCAAATTCAGGAGGCTGTCAAGCTTTCTCAGCGCCTGTGTGATAACTTGCACCTCACACAGATTTTTCTCGAGGGCGATGGCAAGTTCATTGAGGTCAAGCACCTTGATATAGCCATCCGGGTAGACGATCACATCGGCAAGAAGGTCTGTCACGATCAGCGCATTTTCTGCTTCCTGATATGTATAGTTCACAATGTCGCAGTACCAGTACAAGAGCGTATTGTCCTCTCGATAAAATTTACTCACTTTGTAACCAGACTTTAAATAGTAGCAGGAGTAGCCATGATGAAAATCCCGCCGCGGTTTTAAGGTGTTCCATTTCGTGATAATTCGGTCCTCCGTTTGATCGAGAATAATATCGTCCTTTAACAATATACATTCGTCGGGTATCATGCGTTTACGGTAAATTTTCAAATCATTCATGGCGTATTCTCCTTATAATTAATTGCGAAATGTTTTGAGATAAGACTGTACTTACAGTTTAACTCTTTTTTGTGGCGGCTTCAATGGTTTTATATAAGAAATAGCCGTTGCACTTTGCATATTTTTAACGTATAATCAAGATTGAGTAATGATAGGAAACGAATATTTGAGGAGACGATGAGATGAGACAGTTTTTTGGAATGAGCCAAAGCGGAAATCTGGCGGAAGCGCTCGATGGACTGGAGAATCCCCAGTTTATTATGCTGATGTCAGGCAGTGCCCAGTTTGAAACACATGTAAAGACACTGGCGAGACGATATCCTGGTGTTCCGAGTATTGGATGTATCGGGATGAGTTATGACATCAAAATGGTGGAAGAGGGTGTCGGTATCATCGCATTTCTGGATGGGGTGACTGCGGCAGCAAATGTACTGGAACAAGCGTCGACGATGCCGATCAAGTATATTGAGCGGCTGGAAGAGGATATGAGAAGGGTTGGCGGTGCAGAGGATGATACAGTGTGTATTGACTTTTGTACTGGCAACGACGCATGCGTACTTTCAACTATTAATACAGTATTGAAACGAAAAAAGATTTCTCTGGTTGGAGGAACTGGAGATGCAGGGAAGGTATCTGTCAATGGAAGGATTTACGAGGATGCAGTAGTGTATGCATTGGTGCGGAATATGGGTGGCAGGGTAAAGACCTACAAGGAGAATATTTATCACAAGCTCGGCAATTACCGTTTTATCGCCTCCGATACAGACAAGGAGAATTATGTGATTGGCACATTGAACGGAAGACCGGCAAAGCAGGTTTACAAAAATATTCTTCATGTGACGGACGAGGAGATCCTGACACAGACTTTCCAGAATCCTTTTGGAAAGGTTAACGGAGATGACACCTGTATCATTTCTATTAAGGAAGTCAGGGGCGATGCCCTTGCTTGTTATCGTCAGGTGAATGATTCAGATGTTTTGATTTTGCTGCAGCTTGGTGATTATGAGGCTATCGTACATCGGACAATTGAGAATATCTGCCATGATTTTCCCAAACGCTCAGCCGTATTTTCAGTCAACTGTCTGTTCCGATATAAGCTGTTCTGCGAGCGCGGGTATATGCAGACATATCTGGATGAAATGTCGGAGTTAGGAAGTCATGCGGGGTTAATCGGATATGGGGAACATTACAATAACCGTTTTGTAAACCAGTCCATGACCTGTGTGGTGTTTGAGTAAAAGGGGGGTATAAGATGTTTTTTGGAAAGAAAACCAGTGAAAGACTGGGCAGTGTACACAGCCTTTATCCGATACTGCATGCAGCAGACAGCCTGAAAGAGTATCGGAAAGAGCTGGTCAGCAAGGAGGTTGAATCCTTGTGGGAGCTGGGCATGGTGGGCAGTTCGTTTTCAGGAGTTATGAAAAAGGCAGACCATTTTCATGAGCAGCTGTCGGATTTTGAGCAGTCTTTTTCTGATATCAACAATGTTGCCGGGCAGTTTGTGCAGGTGCGGGGAGCCATTAACGACGCGGTGTCCGAGGCACAGGGCAAGGTGGAGGAGTTAAAGAGTACTTCTGTTCATGTGGAGAGAACCTACAGTGATATGGAACAGACTTTTGAACAGCTGCAGGGTTCTGTGGAGGGAATCAAGCAGTGCATGAAAAAGATTATTTCAATTGCGGAGCAGACCAATATCCTTGCGCTCAACGCATCGATTGAGGCGGCAAGGGCGGGACAGTCTGGCAGGGGGTTCGCAGTCGTTGCAACGAATGTAAAGGAGCTTGCAGACCAGATTAAAGAGCTTGCGGAGGAAGTGGATACAGGTGTTCATGAGGTGGAGCGCGGAACGGGCGAATTAAACAATAGTATCACTGCGTCACAGCAGGCATTGAGCCAGAACATTGATACAGTCAACAGTACATATGAGTCCTTTCACAAGATCACGAAAACCGCGGAAAACACAGTGTCCGTACAGAACGAGATTTCCACTGTGATTGACGACGCGCATAGGGAGCTGCAGACGATCGGACAGTTTTTTGATGATATCAAGCAGCAATACCAGGAAGTTGTCAGGCATATTGAGCGCGCAAATAATCTTGGAACGACGAAAAGTGCCATATTTGAAGACATGGATCACATTCTTTCGCAGCTTTCCCCTATGGTAGAGGAGATGAATCCCTGACGAAAGATGTTGAATTATGGAAAAAGATGCGATATAATCTTTATAGCAAGGGCAGAACAATTTATGTGTATATAATGTGTGGAGTTCAGGAGGGAAATTATGACAGTACAGGAGTTCTATGAGGAAGTGGGCGGTGACTACAATGAGATCATGTCACGTCTCAGGACAGAGGACAGAATCAGAAAGTTTGCAGGGATGTTCACAAGGGATGAGAGTTTCAAGACACTTGTCCAGTGCATCAATGACGGAAATGCCGACGATGCATTCCGGGCAGCGCATACGATGAAGGGCATGTGTCAGAATATGGCGTTCACACGTCTCTACAAGTCCAGTCACGAGATTACAGAAGTGCTTCGAGGAAAAGATCTGGACAGCGCAAAACAGATGCTTGATGTAGTGACGGAGGATTACAATATCGTAATCGCAGGGATTGAAAAACTGTTGGCATGACGATAGAAGAGGGAAGGAGCTGGAAGCGATGGAGACAATAGAAAAAGACACAATCTTAATTGCGGATGATGCAGAGATTAACCGCGAGATGATAAAATTTATATTTGATGAGCAGTATCAGATCATGGAAGCTGAGGATGGCGAGCAGGCGATCAATATCATTACAGAATACAGCGACAGACTGTGTCTGTTGTTTCTGGATCTGCTGATGCCGAAGAAATCAGGTCTTGATGTATTGCAGTTCATGAACGATGAGGATTATATCAACACGATTCCTGTCATCATGATCACTGGCGAGGCGACAGACGAAACAGATGAAAAGGCGTACGAGTATGGTGCTTCCGATATTATCTATAAGCCGTTTGCGCCGAATGTTGTCATGCGGCGTTCGAAAAATATCATGGAACTTTTTGAGCACAGAATCTATCTGGAGAACAAGCTCGAGAAGCGCACGAGACAGCTTCGTGAGAGCCGGGAAAAGCTTGAGCGGAGCAATGAGTTTCTGGTCAATGCCCTGAGTTCCGTTGTTGAGTTCAGAAGCCTTGAATCAGGAGAACATATCCAGAGAGTGAAATATTTCACAAAGCTTTTCCTGAAATACATCATGAAGATTTATCCCAAGTATGGCATCACAAAGGAGCAGGCATCACTGATCGTCAGTGCATCGGCATTGCATGACATTGGCAAGATTGCAATACCTGACAGTATCCTGCTAAAGCCAGGGAGACTTACCGAGGAAGAGTTTGAGGAGATGAAGAAGCACACGACTTATGGTTGTGAGCTCCTCGAGAAGTTCAAGCAGGAGGACAATGAATTTTACCGTTACTGCTATGATATCTGCAGATATCACCATGAGCGGCACGACGGAAACGGGTATCCAGATAAGTTAAAGGGAGATGAGATTCCGATCTGGGCTCAGATTGTATCCGTTGTAGATGTGTATGATGCGCTGGTGAGCAAGCGTGTATACAAAGACCCATTTGCAGTCGAGGAGGCAGCGCGAATGATTATGGAGGGTGAATGCGGCGTATTCTCTCCTGAAATGCTTGACTGTTTCGGACTTGCAAAACAGGAGCTTTTTGCAGTGACAGAGGGCGAGTTCTCTTTTGCCGATGTGATGGTGAAATAAGTGATTGGATAAGAAAGATATCGATAAGAAAGGTGTCGGACACGGGAAACGGTTCGGCATCTTTTTTCCTATTTATATTAAAAAAATCAGACATTTACTAGACAATTTTACCAAATTTTTGTATAATTATGGTTAGGCATCAAAAGAATGGATAGATCAGGCATATGGGGGAGGACAAATGGGAAGAAATAAAAAGTATAAAAAGTCAGTCTATCAGTCGCTGGCTGTGATTACCCAGTTTGGCATCAATATGCTCGTTCCGATCTTTTTATGCTCTTTTGCGGGACTATATCTCGACAGGAGACTGGGAACCGCATTTTGGTTTGTTTTATTGTTCTTTGTGGGAGCCCTGGCGGGCTTTCGGAATATTTTTATTCTGGCAAAGAAGATTTACGAGGGAGATCAGAAGGATGAGGACAAGGCTTAGAAAGATCAATACGGCTCTCCCGGGGCTGCTTTTTGGGATCATTTTATTTGGTATTCTGTGTCAGGTGCTCGTTTTCTTCGTCGTGGAGGATAAGACAGGCTATAGTATAGGACTCTGGGTAGGAGTGCTTACGGCAATATTTATGGCCTTTCATATGGCAGTCACGTTAAATGCAGCCGTTGAAAGAGATGTAAAGGGGGCGCAGGCAGCAGCAACGAGACAAAATATCATCAGGTATCTTGTGGTAGTGGTCATTTTGGGAATCCTGATGGTGACGAAGGTCGGCAATCCACTGGCTGCTTTTGCGGGAGTTATGGGGCTGAAAGTATCGGCATATCTGCAGCCGCTGTTCGCCAGGTTGTCTCACCATGGGGCATAGGGGAATGTCTCAAAGAGAAATGTAACTATAGGGAGTCGAATAGTTACCATGTAATAAGTAAAACTGAATAGAGAAATAAAACAAGGAGGTGAGTGTATGGGAGCAGGAATTTTGTTATCCGGTGCTGATGACATTGATTTTATGATACATGGTGTGTTTCAATATGAACTCTTTGGCCAGAAGCTGTGGATAACAACTACGCATGTATGCCTTTTCATCGTCATGGCGATCATCATCATATTCTGTCTGTGCGCGAACCGGGCGATCAAACATGCGACGGAAGTACCTGGAGCTTTCCAAAACGTTGTGGAGCTCGTAGTCGAGATGCTCGACAACATGATTAAGGGTGTTATGGGGAAAAACGCCACAGCCTTTGCCAACTATATTGGCACACTGTTTATTTTTATCCTCATCAGCAACATTTCCGGTCTGATGGGACTTAGGGCACCCACAGCTGACTATGGCGTGACATTTGCACTTGGTCTGATTACCTTTACCCTGATTACCTTTAACAAATTTAAGTATCAGAAGGTTTCAGGCGTGATCAAGGGATTGTGTGATCCATGGCCGATCTGGGCACCGATCAATATTATCGGTGATATCGCAGTACCCATTTCCCTGTCACTTCGTTTGTTCGCAAACGTTCTGTCAGGAACTGTTATGATGGCATTGCTCTATGGTCTGCTTGGGTTCATCGCAACAGGCTGGCCGGCGGCGCTTCATGTGTACTTCGATCTGTTCTCTGGAGCGATCCAGACATATGTATTCTGTATGCTGACAATGACATATATCAATAATGCCATTGAGGGCTAAAAACCGAAAAGTATTTCTAATGCCGCAAAAGACGCAGCATAAATAATACTATGTTTCGGTTAAGGGAACAGCAGGGCTGTTCTCCGAAAATGATTCAATTTTATGAAATATTTCACAGGAGGAATTAACTATGGAATTTAATTCAAACTTTATCTTAGGTTGTTCAGCAATTGGTGCAGGTCTTGCGGTTATCGCAGGTATCGGACCTGGTGTAGGCCAGGGTATCGCCGCAGGTCATGCAGCAGCAGCGGTAGGCAGAAACCCGGGTGCAAAATCTGATGTTACCTCTACCATGCTTCTTGGTCAGGCGGTTGCCGAGACAACAGGTCTCTATGGTCTGCTCGTGGCAATGCTGTTACTGTTCGTAAAACCTTTAGTACCGTAAAAAGATGTAAAATAAAATGAAAAAAGGAGGTACAAAGGTATGGTGAATCACACCATGATACTTGCTGCCGAGACAGAGGGATTGAGCCGGTTATTTGACCTGGACTTCCAGCTTTTGGCGGATACGGTCCTCATGATCATCGCCATGTTTGTCCTTTTCCTTGTCGCATCGCATTTCTTATTCAATCCGGTGCGGAAGATGCTCAATGACAGGCAAGAGAAGATCAAGGGCGAACTCGATCAGGCGGCGGCTGACCAGAAATCGGCAGCTGAAACGCGCGCGCTCTACGAAGAGAAGTTAAACCAGGCAGGCAAAGAAGCGGAAGCAATCCTGGCGGATGCGCGCAAACGCGGCATGGAGAACGAGGCAAAGATTGTTGCCGATGCGAAGCAGGAAGCGGCCCGGATCGTGGAGACGGCCAGAAAAGAGGCAGAGCTTGAGAAGCAGAAGTTAGCGGACGAGGTGAAGCGCGAGATGGTCGCAGTTGCCTCACTTATGGCAGCCCAGATCGTACAGGCTAATATTGATACAAATGCCCAGCATGAACTCATTGATAAGACATTGAAAGAAATAGGTGATAGCACATGGCTAAGCTAGTTTCCAAAACATATGCTCAGGCGTTGTTTGAACTTGCCGTTGAGGAGGGGAGGACCTCTGCCTTCATGGAGGAGGCAGCAGGGCTCCTTGAGATAATCCGCACCAATGCGGAGTTTGGACAGTTCATGAACCACCCGAAGATCCAGAAGGAGAATAAACTCGAGGTGGTGCAGAATGTGTTCCGGGATAAGATCAGCAGGGAGATGCTGGGATTTCTGGTGACGATCATTGAGAAGGACCGTTATACGGAGATCGAGGCGATCCTCGAGGACTTTGTTGCATCCATAAAGGAGTACAACAATATCGGAACGGCTTATGTCACAACGGCTATAGCAATAAATGATCAGGAAAAACAGGATATCGAGAGCCGGTTACTTGCTACCACCAGGTACAAGACCATCGAGTGCATCTATGATGTGGACACGAGCCTGATAGGCGGAATGGTCATTAAGATGGGCGACAGAGTTGTGGACAGCAGTATTCGGACAAAATTGGATAAGCTGCAGCGCGAGCTGATGGCGATCCAGTTATAAAAATAAACAGAAAGGTGCAGATCCATATGAATTTAAGACCAGAAGAAATAAGTTCTGTGATTAAGGATCAGATAAAGAGATATGCCTCTGATCTGGAAGTATCGGAAGTCGGTACGGTTATTCAGGTGGCAGATGGTATCGCACGTGTACATGGACTGGAAAAGGCAATGCAGGGTGAGCTGCTTGAGTTCCCGGGAGAGGTTTACGGCATGGTCATGAACCTTGAGGAGGACAATGTCGGTGCCGTATTGCTTGGAAACTCCAAGAATATCAATGAAGGCGATACTGTAAAGACGACCAACCGCGTTGTGGAGGTTCCTGTGGGGGATGCCCTGCTCGGACGTGTAGTAAATGCACTTGGTCAGCCAATTGATGGCAAAGGTCCTATCGCAAGCACGAAATATCGTCAGATTGAAAGAGTGGCATCTGGTGTTATCACCAGAAAATCCGTTGATACACCGATGCAGACAGGTATCAAGGCGATTGATGCCATGGTTCCGATCGGTAGAGGACAGCGCGAGCTGATCATCGGTGACAGACAGACTGGTAAGACTGCGATCGCTGTAGATACCATCATCAACCAAAAAGGTCAGAACATGAAATGTATTTATGTTGCAATCGGTCAGAAGGCTTCTACCGTTGCAAGCATTGTGAAGACGCTGGAGGAGTTCGGCGCTATGGCGTACACGACGATCGTCGCTGCGACTGCCAGCGAACTTGCACCATTGCAGTACATTGCTCCGTATTCCGGATGTGCGATCGGTGAGGAGTGGATGGAGAACGGCGAGGATGTGCTCATTATCTATGATGATTTGAGTAAGCACGCTGTGGCATACCGTACACTCTCCCTGCTCCTGAAGCGTCCGCCCGGACGTGAGGCTTTCCCCGGAGACGTATTCTATCTCCACTCAAGACTTCTTGAGCGCGCGTGCCGTATGAGTGACGAGTACGGCGGAGGTTCTATCACTGCGCTGCCCATCATTGAGACACAGGCAGGCGACGTTTCCGCATATATTCCGACAAATGTTATTTCGATCACAGACGGTCAGATCTACCTCGAGACAGAAATGTTTAACTCCGGTTTCAGACCAGCCGTAAATGCGGGTCTGTCCGTTTCGCGAGTTGGCGGTTCTGCCCAGATCAAGGCGATGAAGAAGATCGCGGGACCGATTCGTACAGAGCTTGCCCAGTACAGAGAGCTTGCTTCCTTTGCACAGTTTGGTTCCGATCTCGACGCGGATACGAAGGAGAGACTTGACCAGGGTGCAAGAATCAAGGAGATCTTAAAACAGCCGCAGTATAAGCCAATGGCTGTTGAATATCAGGTTATCATTCTGTTCGTTGCCACAAAAAAATATCTGCTTGATGTACCCGTAGCTGATATCACAAGATTTGAGGCAGAACTCTTCGAGTTCCTCGACACCAAATATCCACAGGTGCCAAAGGCGATCCGGGAGGAGAAAGTAATTTCAGATGAAACCGAGAAAACGCTTGTTGCAGCGATTGAAGAGTTTAAAGGACGCTTTAAGTAAAAAGAAGGGGGGACTGAATATTTATGGCCTCAATGAGAGATATCAAGAGACGTAAGAGCTCCGTGCAGAGTACACAGCAGATTACGAAGGCCATGAAGCTTGTTTCCACCGTCAAACTGCAAAGAGCGAAGGGGCGTGCAGAGAAGTCCAAGACATACTTTAACTGCATGTATGACACGGTGGTTTCCATGCTTTCCAAAGCAGGGGATATCAACCATCCATACCTCAAGGCAAACAATTCCTCTAAAAAGGCTGTGATCGTGATCACAGGCAGCAGGGGACTTGCCGGCGGATATAATTCCAATATCATCAAGCTTGTGAGGAGCAATGACTGGAATAAGGATGACTTGATCATTTATCCGGTAGGAAGTAAAGGAAGGGATACCTTTGCAAGGCTTGGCTATGAGATGGGCGAGGATTACTCGTCAGCGATCGAGGAGCCGATCTATGCAGATGCCATGAAGATCTGCAGTCAGGTGCTTGATGACTTTGCGACCGGCAAAGTGGGCGAGATCTATGTTGTCTATACAGGATTTAAGAATACTGTGACGCATATACCGACCAGACTGAAACTGCTTCCTATTAAGATTGAGGACGAGCGCAGTGAGGACGACAAGGCCGTGTTGGATTTTGAGCCGGAGACAGAGGACGCGATCGACCTGATCATTCCGAAGTATATTACGAGTCTGATCTACGGGGCGATGATCGAGTCTGTTGCGAGTGAGAACGCAGCGAGAATGCAGGCGATGGATAATGCGACCAACAATGCGGATGAGATCATCTCGAGCCTGTCGCTGCTCTACAACAGGGCGCGTCAGAGTGCTATTACTCAGGAGTTGACAGAGATTATCGCGGGTGCGCAGGCAATATCATAAAATATCCCGCAAAAATAATAGATAGAGAGGAAACAAAAAGATGGCAGATAAGATAATTGGTAAAGTTACCCAGATTATCGGTGCGGTTCTTGATGTGAAGTTCAGCGAAGGACAGCTTCCTGAACTGAACGATGCGGTTAAGATCACAAGAAGCGACGGCACGGAACTGACGATCGAAGTTGCGCAGCATCTGGGTGATGATACGGTAAGATGTATCGCCATGGGACCTACGGACGGACTGGTGAGAGGTATGGACGCTGTTTCTACAGGGGCGCCGATCACGGTTCCCGTTGGTGAGTGTACGCTTGGACGTATGTTCAATGTCCTTGGCGAACCGATCGATAACAAACCGGCGCCCGAGGCGCAGGGTTATGAGCCGATTCACAGGCCGGCGCCTACATTCGAGGAGCAGGCAACCTCGACAGAGATGCTTGAGACAGGGATCAAGGTCGTTGACCTTCTCTGCCCATATCAGAGAGGTGGTAAGATCGGACTGTTTGGCGGTGCCGGCGTAGGCAAGACAGTGCTTATTCAGGAGCTGATCACAAACATCGCGAACGAGCATGACGGTTTCTCCGTATTTACAGGCGTAGGTGAGCGTACCAGAGAGGGTAATGACCTGTACAATGAAATGACGGAATCAGGCGTTATCAGCAAGACCGCCATGGTATTCGGACAGATGAATGAGCCGCCTGGAGCCAGAATGAGAGTTGGTCTTACCGGTCTTACGATGGCGGAATATTTCCGTGACAAAGGTGGAAAGGACGTGCTTCTTTTCATCGACAATATTTTCCGATTCACACAGGCAGGTTCTGAGGTTTCCGCGCTGCTTGGACGTGTGCCTTCCGCGGTAGGTTATCAGCCGACACTGCAGACAGAGATGGGTGCCTTGCAGGAGCGAATTACATCGACAAAAAATGGTTCCATCACGTCCGTTCAGGCTGTATATGTGCCTGCTGACGACCTGACAGACCCTGCGCCGGCGACAACCTTCGCACACTTGGACGCAACGACCGTTCTTTCCCGTTCAATTGTGGAGCTCGGTATTTATCCGGCTGTTGACCCGCTGGAGTCCACATCAAGAATCCTGGATCCGCGTATCGTAGGCCAGGAGCACTATGAAGTGGCGCGCGGCGTACAGCAGGTGCTTCAGAAATACAAGGAACTGCAGGATATCATCGCAATCCTCGGTATGGACGAGTTGTCAGAGGAAGACAAGATCACGGTTAACCGTGCGAGAAAGATTCAGAGATTCCTGTCACAGCCGTTCCATGTAGCGGAGCAGTTTACTGGTATGCCAGGTAAGTATGTGCCGATCGCAGAGACGATCAGGGGCTTTAAGGAAATCATGGAAGGAAAGCATGACGATATTCCGGAAGGACATTTCCTCAATGCCGGAACAATTGATGACGTAGTAGCTAGGGTGTAGGTACGCCCGGTGTAAAGAAGTTCTAATGACTTTGCGCCAAGGGACGCAAAGTCAAGAACTTCTTTACACCCAGGAAGAACGCCAAAGAGCGGCGTTCTTCTTGATGATAACTTCGATGTATACGAAAATGGAGGTGCTACTATGGCAGAGAAGTTCAAGCTAACGATTGTGACGCCGGACCGCGAGTTCTTTAATGAAGAGGCGGACATGGTGGAATTTAATACAACAGAGGGTGAGATCGGCGTCTATGCCGGTCATGCACCGCTCACAGTCATCGTGAAGCCTGGTATTCTTGCGATTACGCAGGGCGACACTGTGCGAAATGCAGCACTTCATGCCGGATTCGTACAGATACTGCCACAGGAGATCACAATCCTCGCAGAGATTATCGAGTGGCCAGGTGAGATTGATGAGGCGCGAGCCAATGCTGCAAAGCAGAGGGCAGAAGGAAGGCTTGCTGAGCGCGGCGGCAGTGTAGATGTCGCAAGAGCAGAGGCTGCCCTGATGCGTTCGATCGCGCGTATCAACGCTGTAAAGATGAAATAAAGATGATGTAAATAAGAAAACCACTGTCTGGATGATGCCAGATAGTGGTTTTTGTATTTTAACTGAAAACAATCCTCTCGTGACGTTCTGATTTGAAGATCAGGGAAAAGGGCTGCATTTCAGAGTTATTTAGAAGCAATAGTTCCGGAATGGCGTATCGAGTGCGCTCAAGCAAAGCATCGAAGGAACCGGACTCTAATACAAGACCGGAAACATCATCACTTGTTGCAATCCATACATTAGCTTCATTATCCCATGTAAAATTTATAACATATTCCATGAAAAACCTCCTCATTAGATATCTATATCATAGAACAACATTAGATAAAAGACAAGAAAAATATAAAATCTACTATAAATGAGCAAATCCGAAAATTACACTAAAGGAAATAAGTTTGATTCAATAAATAAGTGAAGCAAGAACGCCCAAAATCAATTTCATTGCACGATAATGCATCTTTTACGCAAATAATTTGTGCATTTTGTTGTGATGCATACAATATTTTGATAATTTTTTTAAATTTGCTCATTCATAGAAATCTATAAAAAATAATACTGTTTAAGGATTTTTTAAGAATTTCCCTTTTATAATAGCCACAGTAACAAAAAACTTGTAAATACAGGAAAGGAAAGAACGATATGTGGTTTGAGATACTGAAAAAGGATCTGATGAAACAAAAGAGCGTCAACATCATTCTGTTTCTGTTTATCACACTGTCCACGATATTTCTTGCCAGCAGTGTCAGC